>NZ_JAVHXC010000004.1:0-421830 GCF_032248695.1 Dietzia sp. CH92
CCAGCGCGACCACCTCGGCGTGCAGCTCGGCGGCCGGGACCTTAGACCAGTCCCGGGCCAGGTGCGCGTCGAGCGCGCGCAGCACGGCGGTCAGCTCCTCGCCCGGGGCGGCCGCTGCGCTGGCACCTCTTACCCTGTCGCTCATGTGTTCGATTAGATCATCCGGGTACGACACGAACCCCCTCACCGCAGGTCAGCGCGGTTGGGCTAGTCGACTCCGCTAACCGCCTCAGCCGGCTCGTCGCCTGGGACCGGGACTGCTTCTCCGCGGGCCGACCTGAACAAGTGGAAGTGCATGGACGCCATCAGTGCGAGCGGGAGCACTGCCGCGAGAGACCACTCCGACGAAGTGGAGATCGCGAACACGGCAGTGGCGATCAGGCCGTAGCCCGTGACCAGCGCAGACAGGACTGTGAGCGGCGATCGCTTCCACCGCCCCACACCTGGCCCGCGCAAGATCAGCCATCCGCCCATCAGCGCGGCGCCGTAAAGGGCGAGCAGACTGCACGTGAGCAGGATGTACTCCTGCGGTAGCTCGCGCGGCGTCGGCCCATTCCCGAGCGGCGAGGCAGCGGACCACGCGAGCCAGGACCCCCACAGTCCTAATAGAAGGGTGACCGCCACGCTGGCGGCCCAGTTCGCTGTTGAAGACCCACCCGTCTGACCGGCTGCCATGACGATTCCTTTCCTCGGCTGTCTAGAACGACGGGCGGGCGCGCTGACCGGTTCCATCCATTTCACGCCCTGCCGCGCGCGATGACTCCCCAGCGGGCGCCGGTCAGGTGCGAGGATCTCTGGTCGTGACCGCTCTCCGCCTCCACATTCAGTCAAACGCCCCGGCGCCGCGGGTCCGGTGGCAGGAATCTGCGCCGCTGCGGAACCGTTCGGCGCGGCGGGGCGTCGTACCGGGTGTGGGAAGAAGTAGAGCTGTGGGCGCCGCGCTGGTCGCTGTGGGCGTGGGGCTGTCCGGGTGCGCATCGGCAGGCGGTGAAGAAGAACCGACGGCGACGACGACGAGCTTCGCCTCGGCCGAGGAGTCGGGCAACCCGTGGGATCTGCCGATCGAGCAGAGGCCAGCCCTCTTCGACCCGTGTGCGGACATCCCTGCTGACGCTGTCGAACAGGCCGTAGGAGCCCCCATTCGACCAGAGGAACGTCTCACTAAGAGTGAACCGGGACAATTACAAGCATGCGGCTGGACTTCCGACGAGGTAGTTCTTGATCTAGTCGCGACTTGGAAGTCACATTCTGACTATCTCGCGGACCCCACAGGCGTCGTTGACGGCGATGGGCATCCCGTCGGTGGCCGAAATGCGCTGCGGCTAGTTGACCAAGAGAACGAGCCCAATACCTGTCGATACTTGTTCTTCACCGGACGAGGCACGGTCGCGCTGTCCGTCAGTCTGGCTACAACTTTCAAAACCTTCCGAGGGCATCGTTTCGCGGACGCATGCGACGTCCTGCAAGAAACCGCCACCACCTTAGTCGAGTTCTTACCACCTGGAGATTTCCGATGACGGTTAACTTGGGGCCAAGCGTCGCACAGGAATGTGTGAAGCTTTGTGATTCTTTTGTGAAAGCCCTGGAAATTTCCATGGCCGACGAGTGGCAAATGAGCCAGGTTCCCAGCCCCGGCGCTTTCGACACGGCGCGCCAGATCGGGACGGTCTATTCCCTCTTCGTCGGCGCGGATCTCCAGACTCTGATTGAGGGCTACATCAACCAGGCGCGGGCGATGTCGATGTTGTTCGCCGCTGCGGGAGGTCTGATCGAGGCGCAGGACGAGGCCGTCGCCGCCGCGCTGGGTAAGGCCGCCGAAGAGCCCGTCGGGTTGCAGAGCCTCGGGCTGATGGGATCGCTCGGGTCGACCACCGCGCTGCTCGACGCGGCCGATGGCACCACCACGCTCGGGGGCTACGGCCGCGTCGGCCCCGAGGACGTGTCAACCTCGCCGCTGGAGCGGATGGCCGAGGCCGCGCAAGCCCTGGAGCCCGAGCAGTTCGCGACCATCGCCGCGCGGATGACCCAGGCGGCGACCGTGCTCGACGACGCCGCGACCACCCTGCGGTCCGGACTCGGCAACATCCTCGGCCACGCCTGGCAGGGCGAGTTCGCCGGCCAGGCGACCTTCTCCACCCACCGACTGGCAGACTCCGCGGTGGCCCTCGCCGGCCAGCTCACTGCAGTCGCCGAGAAAGCCGACGGGGCACAGCGCGGGTTCGCCACCACCCGCCAGCGGATCGCGTCGGAGGCCGCCGACGTCGCCCTCGCCGAGAACCGCACCCCGGGATTCGGCCGGCTCGCGGGCCCGGTGGCGCCGTCGGTCAAGGCGGACGTCGAGGCCGCCCGGCACGCCGCCGAGGACCAGGCGCGGGCGATCGTCAACACCGAGTACAGCCCCGCGGTGATGGACGCCAACCTCGACGACCTGGACTTCACCGCGGCGTACCGGGTGGTATCGACCTCCGCACTGGGCGGTCCCGGCGGGATCGACATGGCGCGGATCTGGAACACCGAGGGCATCACGCGCCCGGCGCAGCCGGCCGCGCCCGACCCGGCCACGCTCGCGGCCTTCACTGGCGTCACCGGCGCAACCGCCGCCGAGGCGAGCGGTCCGACGGGCGGGGCCGCCGGTGGCGCGGGGGCGACGACGAGCCTGCCGAGCACGGCGCGCGATGCCGCCACCGACCAGGCGTTGCTGGCCGCCCGCTCGGGCGCCGCGGACGGCGGTGGGCCAGCCGCCGCCGTCGCCGGACAGCCCGGCGCGGGTCAGGCGGGCGTAGGCGGTGGGATCAACGCGGCCACGACCGCGGCGGCGGCGCCCATGGCCCCGCTCCCCGGCACGGCCGGCCAGCAGCCCGCCGGGGGCGCGGGGGCCGGTGGGATCCGGGGCCTGCGCGGCGGGACCACTGGTGAGAACCGGGGCCGTGATCGCGCGTTCGGCTCCACCGCCGGGCTGGTCGGCGGCGGTGGCGCCGCCGCCGCGGGTGCGGGGGCCTCGCGGATGGGCGGCGCCGGCACGCTGGCGGGATACGCAGCCGGCGGGCCAGCCGGACCCGGGACGGGCGGCCCGACCGCCAGCGCGCCCGGCACCGGTTCCGCCCCCGGAGGGACGGCGGGACCGGGCCCGGGGACGATGGGCTCGTCGTCGTCGACCAGTACGGCCACCGCGCCGCGAGCAGGGGCGATGCCGATGGGCGCGATGATGGGCGCGGCCGGGGCCGGACAGAATTCGGACCGTCGCGGCCACACCCCGGCCGGCTACCTGACCAACGCCACCAACACCACCGCCATCATCGGCGACCCCGTCAAGGTCGCACCCGCGGTGCTCGGGCGGACCGTCGAGGAACCGGCACAGGAGGGTGGCCAGGACGGCGCCGCGCCGTACCGCGGCCGCACCCTCGGCCGCGACTACACCGGCGGCGGCGCCAAAAACCCGTAGCGCAGGGACCGTAGCCGGGAGACCGACCCGGCTCAGCTCAGCACGCGCAACGTCGCCGGCGCCGGGAACGGCACCACGATCTCGCGGCCGACCTCCTCGATCGCGTCGGTGAGCGCGGTGGAGAGCACGATGCGGTCCTCGTAGACATGCGCGATGCGGACCACCGTCTCGCGGTCGCCCTCGTCGATGACATACCGGTCCATGAGGAACCGCAGGCCCACGCCCTCGAGGACCTGCTCGGCCTCGTGCCAGTCGTCGACCGGGTCCAGCGGCCGGCCCAACCTGTCGATCGGCACGCACAGCGGCTCGGCGACCGCCATGTCGATCCAGCCGACCACCTCGCCGTCGTCACGCCGGTGCGGCACCCACGACGCGGGTATCACAACGACCCCACCGGGCCCACCACCCCGGTCATGCGGTGACCACCGCCTCCATCACCAGGAACGCCACCACTGACACGACCGGGGTCGCCCCCATCGGCTCAGAACTTGCGGAACGTGTGCCCGAGCAGCTTCTTCCCGCCCTCGGCGAGCTTGCCGGCCTTCGCGGCGGTCGGCAGCAGCGACAGCGCGTTGAGCCGCGACGTGACGTGCAGCCGCGCCGCGCGCTCCGCACTCTTCCACCCGCGGGCGGCGAAGGCGTCGGCCTCGCCGCCGAAGAAGCGGGCCTCCTCGTCGAACCGGCGCCCGTCCAACGCGCGCACCGACGAGTCGGACGCGGAGTGACGCCGGTAGAGGAACGCCAGCGTCGGGTCGTAGATCATGTGGCCGCCGCCGGTGATGACGTCCACCAGCAGGGCGAGATCCTGCACCACGTCCAGGCCCTCGCGGAAGCCGATCCGCTTGACCCACTCGGAGTTCCACGCCAGGGACGGGAAGTAGGTCCAGTTGCCGTGCATGAGCGAGGTCATGAGCTTCTCGCCGTGCAGCACCGTCCGGCCCTGGGTCTTGGGCTGCGTGAACGCCTTGACCGAGTCGGACAGGCCGCGCACGGGCGCACCGTTCTCGTCGATCACGCTGACGCCGACCTCCATCACGGCGGCGTCGGGCACGGCGGCGAACCCGTCGGCCACCACCTGGAGGTAGTTGGGCAGCATGACGTCGTCGGCACCCATGATCACCACGATCGGCGCGGTGACCATCTCCACGCACTTGCGGTAGTTGCCGTTCGCGCCGAGGTTGACCTCGTTCTTCTCGTACGAGACCCGCTCGTCGCGCGCGGTGATCTCGCCCATGTAGCGGGCCGGCTCGGGATCCGGGTAGCCGTCGTCCACCACGACGAGGCGGAAATCCCGGTAGGTCTGGGCGAGGACACTGTCCACGGCCTTCTTGAAGTGGTCGACGTCCCCGTAGTACGGGAGCATCACGTCAATGGCCATCAGGGGAACCGCCGTCCTTCTCATCACCGGGTTGTCCGACTGATCGCATAGTATCGACCCGCGATGACGGGTGACAGAGTGCGGGACAGCGAGCCGGGAACGGCGGACGGACCGGCGGGCGGCCACGGCCCCGTCGGCAACCGCGATGTGTGGCTCATCGTGCCCTGTTTCAACGAGGGCACCGTGATCGAGGACGTACTGCGCAGTGCGCGCGAGACGTTCCCCAACATCGTCGCGGTGGACGACGGGTCGGGTGACGACTCGGCCTCGGCGATCCACCGCGCCGGCGCGCACCTGGTGCGGCATCCGGTGAACCTCGGCCAGGGTGCGGCCATCCAGACCGGCGTGGAGTACGCCCGCGCCCAGCCCGGCGCCCGCTACTTCGTCACCTTCGACGCCGACGGTCAGCACCAGGTCAAGGACGTCCAGGCGATGGTCGAGCGGCTGCGCAGCGAGCCGGTGGACATCATCGTGGGCACCCGCTTCGGTCGCCCGCGCGGTGAGGCCGACCAGGTGCCGCTCATCAAACGCCTGGTCCTGCGGACGGTGGTGCTGCTCAGCCCCCGCACCCGGCGGCTCGGCCTGACCGACGCCCACAACGGGCTGCGCGTGTTCAACCGCCGCGTCGCCGAGGACCTCAACCTGCGCATGAACGGCATGAGCCACGCCAGCGAGTTCGTGGAGCTCATGGACTCGCACGGCTGGCGGGTCGCCGAGCAGCCGGTGGACATCCTCTACACCGAATACTCCATGTCCAAGGGGCAGTCGCTGCTCAACGGCATCAACATCCTCTCCGACGGCTTCGTGGGACGGAGGCTGCCCCGATGATCAAGGTCCTGCTCCTGCTGGCCGGCGCCGCGCTGGTGCTGTTCTTCCTCGCCAACCGCCGGAAGGCGCGGGCCAAGGCGGGCGTGAAGATCGGGTTCGTCCTGTTCGTGGTGTTCATGGTGTACGCCGTGATCCGCCCCGACGACCTCACGGTGATCGCCAACGCCCTCGGCGTACAGCGCGGCACCGACCTGGTGTTGTACGCGCTGGTCATGGGCTTCGCGTTTGTCACCGTCTCCACCTACGTGCGGTTCCGCGAGCAGGAGCTGCGCTATTCGCGGCTGGCCCGGACGATCGCGCTGCAGAACGCCGTGCGCCCCGACGACCGGGTGGACGTCCGCGCGATGAAGCCGCCGGCCGACGACGACCCGATGCGGTCCTGACCCCGGACATGGACGACGCCGTGCGGCCCGAGACGGCGCGCGCCGAAGCCGTGCCGCGCGAGACCGCGCGGGCCGACGCCGTGCGGGGCGAGGCCGCGCGACTGCTCCGGCGCCTGGAGGGGGCGCGCGGCCACCTGGACCGCGCCCGTGACCGCCGCGGATCCGGGGCGGCGGAAGGGTCCGGGGTCGACGACGACGACGAGGTCCGCGCACTCCTGGGCCCCGCCGCGGCCCGGATCGCGCGACTGGCCGAGCTGACGGGCGCCCTGGCGGACGGGACGCTGACAGAGGACGCGGCCGGGACCGCGGCCCGCGCCGTGGCCGACTCCCAACCACACCGCCGGTCCCGATGACCGGGGCGCTTCCGGAGAACCCGCCACCGGCCCGGGTGGTCGCGCTGCTCGAGCTGGCCGCCGACCTGCTCGCGGCACGGGACGCCCTCGCCACCGCCCGCGACGCCCTCCTCTCCTCCCCCACCGACTCCCCCACCCTGGACGCTCTCGCGGACGCGGTCGACGGCGAGGCCCGCGGTCTCTCCGAACTCCTCGCCGGCGTCTACCGGCTGGTCGAGCTCGCCGAGGACACCTGGGACGACCTCGACGGCCCCGACCCCCTGCCCGAGCCCGACCGCGCCCGGCGGCGCGAGCGGTTGGGCCGGGCCCGGGCCCACGCGCTCGCCGACATGGCCAGGCTCTCGGGCTCGCCCCGCGCGGCGGCGCCGGACGCGCGCGCCGGGCCGGGCGCGGCCACCGTCGGCGGGCCCGCGGCGGGCGGCGGCATCGACACCGCCGCGACGGTGGCCGGGTGGGGGTCGGCCGAGCCCGAGGACGTCTACTCGCGGATCGAGCACCTGCCCGTCGCCGACAGGCGCCTGCTCACCCTCGCCGAGCCCGGGCCCGTCGGCGGGACCTACGGCGTGCCCTGGCAGATGCGGGCCCGCTCCAACTCCATAGCCGTCCGGGCCGCGCTCCACCGCGAGCAACTCGCCGGCACCCCGTGGTCTCCGCGCATCGGGCGACTGGAGACGATGACGCGACGAGAAGCTCGTCGTCGTCGCTCCTTCCCCGCCTTCTCCGCGCATCGCGGTGGCCGGATGATCGAGGTGGTCGGCGACCTCGGGCCGCGCACCGAGGCCGTGGCGGTCTACGTGCCCGGCACCGGCACCAACCTCGACATGTCCCACGTCAACACCGACGTCGCCGTGGACCTCGTCGCCGCCGCCGACGGCCGCCTGGCCGTGATCGCGTTCCTCGACGGCGAGTTCCCGCAGGACATCATGGCCGACGCCGGCAACCCGCGCTACGCCGAGACCATGGCCCCGCGGCTCGTCCGCTTCTGCCGCGAGGTCGACCGCGTCATCGAGATCGAGTGCCCCGGCGCCGCCCTGACCGTGGTCGGCCACTCCTACGGAGGCCGGATCGTCGGCACCGCCGAACGCCTCGGCCTGCGCGCCGACCGGGTCATCTACGCCGAATCACCCGACCTCGGCGTGGGCGTGTCCGGGCCGTCGGACTGGCGCGCCCCCGGACCCGTGCGCCGATACACCCTCACCGCGCCCGGCGACCCCGTCGAACTGCTGCAGGTCCGCTTCGGACTGCGGCGCAGGTGGTCCCACTCCGACCTCGGCGACGGCGGCGTACGCCTCGACACCGGCTACTTCGCCGACGGCACCCCGGTCTACGGCACGCGCGGCCACGGCGGCGTGTTCGACCGCGACTGCGGCGCGTTCCGCGCGATGCTCGCCGTGATGCTCGGCGGGCCCGTCCCCCTGTGGCGCGAACGGGAGATCCGCGCCCGCCACACCGCCGTCCGCCGGGGCGACGACGGCCGCATGCTGTCCGTCCTCCGCCGGCACGCCACGGGTCTCTGGCTACGCCGCGACGACGAACCCTACGGCGATCCCGAGGTCATCTGGGAAGCGCCCGAACGCCTCACGATCGTCCCGCCGCCGACGCGCGCGGCGGGGGAAGGTATTGGCGTTAGCGCTCGGGCTGTCTGATACTGGGGCCCATGGCTTCGCTCGGCACCCGGTTCACCCGACCGTCTCTCACCGCGATGGGGATGAGTGCCCTGGGGGTCGTCTCCGTGGGACTCATCGGCACCGGCCTCTGGTACGACTCCCACCGCAGCGCCGAGGCCGTCGAGCGGGCCCGCGCCCAGGTGGAGGCGTCCCAGTCCGGCGGCCCCAACGCCGAGCCCGTCGCGAGCACCACCTCCGAGACCACCACCGAGCCCACCTCGGAGGAGACCAGCGAGCCGCCCGCCGAGACGACCACGCCCGAGGAGACGACCGAGACCTCGGCCGCGCAGGCCCCCGCGACCACGGTGCCCACCGCGACCGCCGTCCAGCGGGCCGCCACCGTCCAGCCGGTCCGTCAGGTGCCGGTCGTCCCCGTCGCCCCCGCTCAGCCCGCGCCCGTCCGGGGCGCCGGCCAGGGCGCGGGGGCTGAGGCCGGCACCGGCACCGGCGGCGGCGCCCCGGGAGGCGACGCGGGAACAGGTGCCGAGACCGGCGACACCGGCCAGGGCACCGGCGGGGAGAACGGACCGGACGAGCAGGGCGGCCAGGGCGACCTCGAGGTCACGCGCCCGGACGGGGCGGGCCCGCTGCCGGGCTTCCCCGACCTGCTCCGCCCGTTCCTGCCCCGCCCGAACGTCCTGCCGCAGCCGGACACCGTGGGCGCCGCGGCGGTCGGCGCGACGACGACCACCGAGCGGGCCTCCGACGACTCGCACGACGCCGGTGCGAACGGCGCCGGTGCTAACGGCGATGCCCGCACCGGCGGGGCGGACACGCCCGCGGACGGCGAGTAGCTCCCCTCGGAGGGGCATTCCCGGGGCAGGCCCGCGCGCGGGAGCGAGCCGCGGGCGGCGTCAGCCGCGCGCGGCCGCGGGGCTGCGGACGCGCGCCGCGGGCGGCGTCAGTCGCGGAAGTAGTCGACCGTGCGGGCCACGCCCTCGCGGATCGTCACCTTGGGCACCCAGCCCAGCACCTCGGCCGCGCGCCCGGCATCGAGCGCCGAGCGGGCGACATCGCCCAGGCGGGCGGGCGCGTACTCGGGATCGTCGGGAGCGCCCGCGGCCTCCGCGACCAGGGTGTGCAGCCCCCGGTCGGTGGTCTCCACCCCGGTGCCGACGTTGAACCGCAGGCCGGCGGCGGCCGGGACCTCGGCGGCGCGGACGAAGGCGTCCACCACGTCGTCGACGAACACGTAGTCACGGGTGTTCCCGCCGTCGCCGAACACCCGGGTCGGCTGCCCGGCCAGCAGACGCTGCGAGAAGATCGCCACGACCCCGGCCTCACCGTGCGGGTCCTGCCGCGGCCCGTACACGTTCGCCGGCGCCACGCCCGCCCACTCGATGCCGTACAGCCGCGAGAACATCTCGAGGTAGATCTCCCCGGCGACCTTGCCGGCCGCGTACGGGCTCAGCGGATCCACCGGGCGGGTCTCCGCGACGGGCAGCTCGGTGACGGGACCGTAGATCGACCCGCCGGAGGAGGTGAAGACGATCCGGCGGACGCCGGCCTTGCGCGCGGCCTCCGCCAGGCGCACGGTGCCGACGACGTTGACCTCCGCGTCGTACACCGGATCCTCGACCGACAGTCGCACGTCGATCTGGGCGGCCAGGTGGAAGACGACCTCCGGGCGGGACCGCGTGACCACGTCCTCGACGGCCGGGTCGGTGAGATCCAGCTGGTGGAACTCGAAGCGGTCGCCGGACTCGCGCGCGGCGGCGAGGTTCTCCAGCCGCCCCCGCGACAGGTTGTCCACCACCGTCACGTCGTGGCCCTCACCGAGCAGCCTGTCCACCAGGGTCGAGCCGATGAAGCCGGCCCCGCCCGTCACCAGTGCACGCATACGATTCCCTCCCTCGTGCGGCGGGCCCTGGCCGCCGCCTCCCCCTGCCGGAGGACAGTGTTCACGATACGACCGCCGGTCCCGTCGCGCGCCCACTCGGGCCGACCCGGCAGCGGGCCCGCGGGATCACTCCGGCCCGTAGATCCCCGTGGCCCGGGTGAGCGGGGTCCGCCGCTCGGGCGGGAACGGGGAGTCCGCCAGGATCTGGGCCAACTCGGCGTCGGTGAACGCCGCCCGCACGGCGTGGATCCGCACCTGCGAATCCGCGTACACGGTGACCAGACCGGGCGTGGCGGCCAGCTCCAACAGATGGGTGTTGGGCTGCTGGAACCCCCAGTAGTTCGGCGGGCTGACGTACACGTAGGTCACGCCCAGCTCGGCCAGTGCCCGGTCGACCTGCGGGTCCACGCCCGCCCGGTCCATCCGCGAGAACAGGTAGGTCGTCAGCGGGGCGGTCGCGCCCGGCTGCAGGTAATGCCGCGCGGTGGAGGGCAGCCCATCGGTGGCATACATCCATCCCGACCCCTCGTCGGGGTTGGTGTAGATCAGCCCCGAATAGGCCTGCGGCTGCTCGGACAGCCACGAGAACGCGCGCAGGTCGTGCTGGTCGACCATGCGGCCCCAGCGCTGGCTGGTCCCGGCGGCGGAGGCGTACTCAGGGGAGGCCTGCACGACCCACGAGCCCACACCCACCAGCGCCGCCAGCGCCACGGCCACCCGCGCCGGTCCCACACCGTGGCCGTCGGGGTCGGTGACCGGGTCCATCAGCCGTCCCAGCCACCCCGCGAGCGTCTGCACGGTGGCGCCCACCCCCACGCCGACGGCGGCCGCCACCACCACGGCCAGCACCACCCCGATCCGGCGCGGGTCGTTGTAGTAGATGCTGCCGATCCCCCGGAGCACACCCCCGGTCCAGTTCCCGAACACGCTCATGGCGTTGACGCACACCACGAGGGTGCCGCCCCACAGCAGCAGCGGCCACACCACACCGCGACGCAGCATCACGAGCAGCCCCAGGATCGCCAGCGACAGCAACACCCACCGCACGCCCCAGTCCTCGACGTGCCGGACCTGCAGTGCCACGGCCTTGCCCCACACGGCGGCGCGGTCGGCATCGATCTCGAACTCGAACGCCGAGATGTCGTCGGCCTCCTCGGACACCGTCAGCACCTGCGGCAGCAGGGTCAGCACCCCCGCCAGCGCCACGCCCGCCAGCACCAGGAAGTCGCGCACCCGGCCGCGCACCGGCCTCCACAGCCCGTCGAAGAGCCACCAGAAGACCACGATCACGCCCGCCGTGACCATCGCCGAGGGGTGCACGCCGCCGATGCCGACCAGCCCCAACGCTGCCGCCGGGATGAGCCGCCGATCCGCCAGGGCCGCCACCACGACCGCCGCACCGAGGCCGGCCAACCCGTTGGCCACCGCCGACGGGGTCGCGGCCACCATCACCTCGACGAACGGCAGCCCCGGGAACAGCGGCGTGGCCATCGCCGCGACCGCCGCCGACGTCGCCGCGACCGGCCGGGAGAACCGCCGGTGCGTGATGAGCCACGCCAACGCCGCCACGCCCAGCGGGAAGACCAACGCGACGCTGCCGACCTGCACGAGGTTGTACGTCGCGACCGCCCCGATGCCGCGCAGGCCCATCACGAGCGCGGCGATCGCGTGCCACGTGCTCGGGTAGTACAGCGTCGCGCCGTTCTCCGGATACCGCAGCTCGCCGGCCTGATCCGGCGAGGCCAGCCCCACGTCGTGGATGAAGCGGATGTAGTTGGCGTGCCAGTGTGCGTCCCAGCCCTGGAAGATGTTCCCGGTGCCGCCGGCCGTCGCCGACAGCTCCGTGATGATCATCTGGCCGATCAGCCAGGCACTGACCAGCACCGCCGCCCCCGGCAGGAGCCACCACCGCGCGCGCCGCGCCCGCGTACCGCGCACCCGGCCACGCCGCCGCACGTCACCGGTTCCGCCCGCCGCGCTGTCGCCGGGCCCGTCCGCCGGCCGGGATCGGCGCGCTCGTCGTCGTCGTCCCACCCAGAGGATCCCGGTGATCGCCAACCCCACCACACCCACGACGGCGGCGGTGGCGGCCGTGGCCACCGCGTACGCGCCGAGCGACCACGGCACCCCGATCCGCCCGTACACGTACCCGGCGATCGCGGCGATACCGAACGAGACGGGGATCGACGTGGCCACCGACAGCCGCAGGGGCAGCTGGGCGGCGGCGCCGACGATCACGCCGGGCACCACCAGCAGGGCGAGGAGGGTCACCATGACCATCGCGATGTCGATGACCCGCCTCCGTCCCTAGCCCTGTGAGCGTCGCGCTCCGGCCCGCGGGCTCCGCGAGCGCCGCGCCGTCCGACCCGCCCATTATGGTCCACGGCGGCGACGATCCTCAGCGCGGCACGAGGACACCCACCGGACCGCTGCCCAGACACAGCCCCGGGAGCGTCCCCGACGGGGTGAGCGTCAGTCCGCTGCCGCCGCCGACGAGCCGCACGTACACCGTGTCCAGACCGGCCTCGACGGGGACGGTCGCGGGGGCGCCGTCGTCGAGCCGCACCGCGACGTGCCCGGCTGTCTCGGCGAACACGTGGAGCCGCACCACCCAGTCGCGCCCGAGCAGCGGCCCGTCCAGCTCGATCCGCGCGCCGTCCGCGCCGATCAGGTGCCCGCAGCCCGGCTCGGGGCCTTGCGGGATCGTGCGCCCCGGCACGACATCCGCGGGCCGGAGCGCGCCCGCCGCGTCGATCACCACCGGCTCACGCGTCCACGCCCCCACCTCCGGCACGCCGGGCACGCCCGTCAGCAGCCACGACAACCGGTGGGCGGGGGCGGTGACGGGCAGGAGGACCTCGGGCGGGACGTCCTTGTCCAGCAGCGGCTCGGACCGATCGCGCAGGGCGGCGAGCAGCGGCTGGAGGTAGTCGCGGGACGGCTGGTCGGCCCAGGCCTGCCGGTAGGTGACCGTGGAGGCGGCCGAGGAGGCGAGCAGCGCAGCGAGGGCGAGGGCACCGGCCGCCGGCCACCAGCGACGCGGCGGTGGGCCAGGGCGCCCCGCCGCCGCGGGTGTGGTCCCCGCGGGGATGGCCGCCGCGGGTGTGGCCGGTCCGTCTCCGCGTCGCGGCGCCGCCAGCGCGAGGGCGGCCGCCGACGCGAGGACGACCGGCACCTCGGCGTGATAGCGCAGCGTCTGCACGATCTCCGCCGCGGTGTCCGGGCCCGCGCGGCCGACCGCCACGAGAACCACCGACACCAGCGGGTACAGCGCCGCGCCCGCCCAGATCGCGGCGGTGCGTCGCCGGGTGGCCAGGGACCACGCCAGGACCGCCGCGCACGCGAGGACGCCCGCGATAACCGCGGCGAGGGGCGGGTCGGCCATCGGCGGGCCGGGGTGCCAGCGGTCCCACCGCCACGGCCCTCCGCCGAGCGTCGGCACGACGGCCAGCCGGTAGGCGTGGTCGGCCAGCGCCGCGAACCGCAATGGTGCGCCACCGCCTCCCGCCGCGCCGGTCGTCGCGCCTGTTGCGTCACCCGCCGCGCCTGTCGTCGCGCCTGTCGGGTCCGGTTCGAGCGTGCCCCCGCCGAGACGGCCGACGACGACGAGGAACACCACCGCCCACATCGCCACGATCGCGGCCTGCGCGGACCAGGCGACGCGGGTCCGCCCCCACAGTATGAGCAGGTCGGCGCGCGTTCCGCTCGTCGTCCACCACCCGCCCAGCACCACGAGGGCCGCGACCACCGGAACGAGGAGTGCCTTCTCCACGAACAGCAGCCCCGACGCGGTGGCCACCGCCGCGCCCACCGCGTGCCGCGTCCTGCCCGTGCGCCCGAGGAGGACCATCGATGCGACGCCCCATGCCATCGCGGCGGTGAGCGGGAGCGCGTTGAGCGCCGCCGCCCACCACGTGGCGGCGGGCAGGCCCAGCGGGATCGCCAGCGCCGCCGCCAGCGGGACGAGCAGGACCGCCCGCCCGGACAACAGCACCCACAGCATGCGGGCCAGCGCCGCGCCGGAGACCAGCTGGAGCAGGGCGATCTGCACCAGCGGTATCCGGAAGTCCAGCGGCGCGAGGTGGGCGGCCAGCCAGACCATCGCCATCCCGCCGGGCATGAGGTGACCGTCGTGATCGGTGAACAGCAGGCCCGGATCCGGCCAGGAGTGCCGGGCGGCCAGGCCGTGGAGGATGAGGTCGTCCCAGTAGAACCAGCCCGCCGCCGCGACCCACAGCCGCACCCCGGTGGCCGCCCCCACCACGAACGCGCAGGCCAGGAGCAGTCGGCGGCGGCCGAGCGCAGGGCGGGAGGGCGCGGGCGCAGACCCGGTGCGCGGATCGGCCTCGGCGGGCTGAGCCGGCTCGGCATGCGGAGCCGACGCGGTGGGGGCGGGTCTGCGGTCAGGGGTGGGCGGCATCGGGCGCAAGGCTAGCCGGATCCCGGGCCCCGGTGCCCTCGATGTCCGCGCGCGCCGCTGCTCACAGCGACTCGGCCGCCGGCCGGGTGTGTGCCCGGCGGGTGTGCGCCGGCCGAGCGGATATGCGCCGGCCGAGCGGATATGCGCCGGCCGAGCGGATATGCGCCGGCCGGAGATGCCCGCATCTGTCGTCTCGTTCACAGCCGCGCGCGGCCATGGCGTCTCGCGCGCCCCCCTGCGCAGGCCAGACGCCATCGACAGGAGCGACGATCAATTTTGCGCACATCCCCAGGGGCGAGACGCCAGGCCCGAGAGCGAGACGCCAGGTGCAGGAGCGGTTGTGGGCCGGCCGGGCGCATTGCCCGAGCGCCGACAGGAGCAAGGCGCCAGGCCCGAGAGCGAGACGCCAACTCTGGGAGCGGCTAGGGGCCCGACGCGCCCGCATCTGCCGCCTCGTTCACAGCCGCGCGCGGCCATGGCGTCTCGCGCGCCCCCCTGCGCAGGCCAGACGCCATGGACAGGAGCGACGACGAAATCCGCGAACATCCCCAGGGGCGAGGCGCCAAGCCCGAGAGCGAGACGCCAACGCCGGGAGCGCCTGCGAGCCCGGCGCCCGCCGAACCTGTGCACTCGCGGATCCGGACGGGCGCGGGCTGGCTCGATGCAGATGCGGGTTGGCTCGATGCTGGCGCGGGCTGGATCGGATGCAGATGCGCGCAGGCTCGGGCGAGGGTGCACGCGCTCCCGCTCATGCGCGGCCGCGACTGCCGATGCCCTGCCGCGGGCGGGGATGTCCGAGGCCGTCGCTAGGGTGCCCCGCATGAGTTCCGGAACCCCTCGTGCAATCGGTGCTGTTGTCCTCGGTGTGGCCATGCTGGCGGGGATCGGATGGTGCGCCGAGACCGGGGACGGCGCTCCCGGCACGATCGGCACTCCCCCGAGTTCGCAGGTCGATCCGGGTGGAGCCGTCTCGTCGTCGTCGTCGATCCCCCCCGCGGCCCCGGCGCCGGACCCGGGCAGCCCGATCGCACCCGCGCCCCCGGCCGTCCCGCCGGCGGATCCGTCGGGCGACCCGCTGGTCAGCGCCGCGAAGGTGGCGTTGCCGCAGCTCGAGGTGAAGGGCCGCGCGCCCCGGACGGGTTACGACCGCGACCTGTTCGGGCAGGCCTGGACCGACGACGTGTCCGTCGAGTTCGGCCACAACGGCTGCGACACCCGCAACGACATCCTCAAGAGAGACCTGACCGACCTCACCTTCCGGCCGGGTACCCGCGACTGCGTGGTGCTGACCGGCGTCCTCGAGGGCCCCTACACCGGCGAACGCATCGAGTTCACGCGCGGGCAGGACACGTCGTCGGCAGTGCAGATCGACCACGTCGTGGCGCTGTCGGACGCGTGGCAGAAGGGCGCCCAGCAGCTCACCGAACAGCAGCGGCGCGACCTCGCCAACGACCCCCTCAACCTCATGGCGGTGGCGGGGTGGGCCAATCAGCAGAAGGGCGACGGCGACACCGCCACCTGGCTACCGCCCCGTCGCGAGTTCCGCTGCTCGTACGTGTCGCGGCAGGTGCTGGTCAAGGAGCGCTACGGGCTGTGGGTGACGACCGCCGAGCGCGACGCGATGGACCGGATCCTGGCCGACTGCTGAGTGGCCGCGCGGCGGGCCGACTGCGGAGCGGGCGGGCGGCGGGCCGACTGACCCGCCGCCCGCCGGCCGCTCAGAAGTCGAAGAAGCCGCCGCCGTCGCCGCCGAAGAGCCCGCCGTCGAAGAACCCGCCGCCGCCGTCTCCCCCGCCGCCGTCGCCCCCGAAGAGCCCGCCGTCGAAGAAGCCGCCGCCGTCACCGCCGGCGTCGCCGCCCTCGCCACCGTCGCCGCCGAACAGCCCGCCGTCGAAGAAGCCCTCGCCGTCGCCGCCGTCACCGCCGCCCATGTCACCGACGTCGGCGCCGCCCTCGCCGACCCCGGCCGCGAAGTCCTCACCGGAGTAGCCGACGCCCGCCATGCCGGCGAACATCATGTTGAACATCATCATCGAGCCCATCATCCACACGCCCGTGGCCAGCGCGGACGCCCACCAGGGCTCCGAGTACCAGCCCGCGGGCACGGGACGCCCGGCCACGACACCACCCGGGTAGTAGTGCGGGGTCTCGTCGCTCGGGTCGGTGGCGGCCTTCATCGTGCGACCCTCGACCTCGACCTCGCGGTCCTCGGTCACCCGGCCCGCGCGATCCTGACCCGGGGTCGGCGGCAGCTCCGGGCCGGGGTCGAGGCCCATCGCCGAGCGGGCGGCCCGCACGTAGTACAACCCCTCCAGCGCGGTGTCCTTGGCCAGCTGGGCCTGCACGGGCGTGCGCGCCTTCTCCAGCTCGGCCACAGCGGCCGTGTAGCGCTCCGAGGCGTCGGCCATCGCCTGCTTGGACGCCTCGTCGGTGCCGTCGAGATTGAAGACCTGACCACCCAGCCGCTCGATCCAGCGGGACGCCTCGGCACGGTAGTCCTCGAGATGGCGGTTGTGGTGCGCCTCCAGCTGCGTCTGGCCCTTGTTCTGGCTGCGGGAGATCACAGCGACGGCCACCGCGATCACTGCGGCGATGAGGAGGAATTCCACGACACGACCTTTCTCGGTACTGGTTACGAGGGTACCGAGATCGCGGGGCCGGGCGCGCCGTCCGCGGGGGTCAGGGGCGAGCTCAGGGGCGGCCGTCCGGACTGCTCACCACGCCCGCGTCACGCAGGCGGGCCACCTCGACCGGATCGATCCCGAACCCGGTGAGCACCTCGTCGGTGTCCGCGCCGCGGGGGCGCGGGCCGAAGCGGACCGATCCGGGCGTGGCGGACATCTTGACCGGGATCCCGACGCTCCGGTACCCGTCGCGCTCGACCACCATCTCGCGGTGCAGCACCTGTGGCATCGCGAGCGCCTCGCCGACATGGTTCACCGCGCCGGAGGGCACGCCCGCGGCCCGGAGCCGTCCGGCGAGATCGTCACGGCTGATCGCGCCGACGAGGTCGCCGAGGATCACCCGGAGCTCCTCCGCGTGCGCGAGCCGGTCGGCGTTGGTGTGGAATCGAGGATCCTCGACCAGACCAGAGGCGCCCAGCGCGGCGACGAGGGAGCGGAACTGCCGGTCGTTGCCGGCCCCGATGAAGAACGGCCCGTCCACGCACTCGAAGGTCTCGTAGGGGCAGATCGTCGGGTGGGCGACCCCGGTCCTGACCGGCTGCTCGCCGCTCGCGAACCACTTCCCGGCGTGCGGGTGCAGGATCGACACGGCGTTGTCGAGCAGGGCGAGATCGATCAACTGCCCGCGCCCGGTGGACTCGCGGGCGTGCAGCGCCAGCAGGATCCCGTTCATCGCGTTGAGACTGGTGACGATGTCGACCAGCGGGATGCCGATCCGCATCGCCGGGCCGTCGGGTTCACCATTGATGCTCATCAGCCCGGACAGCGCCTGAAGGACCGCGTCGTACCCCGGCGCGCCGCCGAGCGGACCGTCGACGCCGTACCCGGTGATGCGGCAGTGGATCAGTCGCGGGAACCGCTCGGCGATCACCTCGTCCGCCAGCCCCCAGCGCTCCAGGGTCCCGGCCTTGAAGTTCTCGATCACCACGTCCGCGTCCTCGAGCATCCGCCGCAGCAGGGCCTGCCCGTCCTCGGTGCGCAGGTCGATGCTCACATTGCGCTTGTTGCGGTTGAGCCCGTCGAAGTAGGCACTGTGGTCGGCCCGCACGAACGGCGGCCCCCACCCGCGGGTCTCGTCCCCGTCCGGCGGCTCGACCTTGACGACGTCGGCGCCGTGGTCGGCGAGCATCTGCCCGCACAGGGGTCCGGCGAGGACGCGGGACAGATCCACCACCCTGATGTCGGTGAGCGCGCCGGTGCGCGGCATGTCGGTCATCGTTCAGGCTCCCGTCACGCGGTCGAGCCACGCGGCGGCGGCTCCCCCGACCGTGGCGCCCTCGACGATCAGGGGCCACGCGCCGTCCATGCCGCCGGCGACCGCGACGTCCGCGAGCAGCGAGTCCCAGAACTCGGCCGAGCCGAACTCGCCGCGCCACTGCAGGGCGGGCAGGGTCAGGCGGTGCAGCGTGTGTTCGTGGGTCGTGCCGATCGCGCCGTGGACCTGGTGGGCGTTGCGGACCGCGACCGCCAGGGCCTGCGAGACGACGCTTCGCGCCACCGCGACCCGGAAACCGGACAGCGGCCCTGCGAGGTCGGTGGCGAGGGCGTCGGCGACGGCCTGGTCGACCGCCGCCCGGGCGAGGACCGTCTCCGCGGCGATGTCGACGACGAGGTTCTGCACCGACTGGAACTTCGCCAGTGCGCGGCCGAACTGAGTCCGCTCGGTGGTGTGCGCGACGGCCGAGTCGAGCATCCCCTCCGCGGCGCCCACACACTGCACCGCCCGCGCCAGCGCTCCCCGCAGAACGGCGGCCTCGACCGGGCCCGGCTCGACGGCGGTCCACTCCGCGTCCTCCGGCGGGGTCACGTCCCCCAGCGGGACCGCGGACACCCCGCGAACGGTCGTGACACCGGTTCGGTCGGTCGGCACCTCGGCGACCTCGTATCCGCCGGCCGCGCGGTCGCCCACCTCGTCGTCGTCCCCTCCCGCCCGGCGTACGAACAGGACGGTGTCGGTCGCGCCCGCCCAGGCCACGCGCCGCGCGTGGCCGTCGGGGCCGAGCACCGCGAGGGTCGCCGTCCCCGTCGCGGTGTCGTCGAGCCCGACGTCCCGGCGGAGGGGGCCGACGACGAGGTCGGTCTCGGCGTAGGGGACGGCGACCCCCGTGGACGCCGACAGGCGGAGCAGGGCAGCCGCTTCCGCCCAGCCGGCGCCGCTACCGCCGGTCGCCTCCGGGGCGGTGAGCCGGGCCAGCCCGACCTCGGCCAAGGTGCCCCACGCGGCCCCGGGAACGGGCTCGACGTCCGGTCCGGCGTGCCCCGACAGGACATCGCGCATCATCGCGAGCAGGTCGGCGTCGACGGCGAGGTCGGCGGTCGCGGCCTGCGCGTCGGTGGTGGAGTGGCTCATCTCATCCCCAGTCCCCGCGCGATGACGCCGCGCAGAATCTCGTTGGTCCCGCCACGCAGCGTGAAGCCGGGGCGCTGATGGAGTCCGGCGCGCACCAGGTCGGCCAGCTCGGCCGCCGCCCGGTCGTCCGTACCCGCCCGGAACTCGTCGCCGAGGCGGGCGGACACCGCGTCGACGAGGTCCCCCTCCGTGGTGGTGCCGAGCAGCTTGACCAGCGCGGCGGCGGTGTCGGCCGGTTCACCTCGCTGCAGCGCGCCTGCGATGTTCTGGCTCAGCGCGTGCAGTCCGGACATCCGCGCCACCGACCGGCCCAGGTCCGCGCGCGCGGGCAGGGCGCCCTCGGCGACCGCACCGATCTCCGCGGCGAACACCCGGAAGGAGGACAGGAACCGCTCGGGGCCGCTGCGCTCGAACGCCAGCTCGGAATTGACCTGCTCCCAGCCGTTGCCGAGGGTGCCGAACACCATGGCGTCGGGAACGAACACCTCGTCGAGGATCACCTCGTTGAAGTGGTGGTCACCGGACAGCGAGACGATCGGCCGGATCGTCACACCCTCGCTGCGCAGGTCGACGATGAACTGGCTCAGGCCCGCGTGTCGGTCGGACGTGTCCAACGGCTCGGTCCTGCACAGGGCGAAGAACGCCTCGGCGTGCTGGGCGCCGGAGGTCCACACCTTGGTCCCGGTGACAGACCACCCGCCGTCGACCCTGACCCCCTTCGTCCGGACGCTCGCGAGGTCGGACCCGGAATCGGGCTCGCTCATCCCGATGCCGAAGCAGCACTCCCCCGCCGCGATCCGGGGCAGGTACTCGCGCTTCTGCTCCTCTGTCCCGTAACGCAGCAGCGACGGCGCGATCTGGCGGTCCGCGACCCATTGCGCGGCGACCGGCGCGCCCACGGAGAGCAACTCCTCGGTCACCACGAACCGCTCGAGGAACGTGCGGCCGCGCCCGCCGTACTCGGTGGGGATCGTCATCCCGACCCAGCCGCGCTCGGCCAGCCGGCGGGTGAAGGCCTCGTCCCACCTGGTCAGCCACGTGTCGATCCACGGGGTCAGACGCCCCGAGGCGATCTCGTCGGCGAGGAAGGCGCGGACCTCCGCCCGCAAGGCGGTCATCTCCTCCGACGCCAGGGTCGTGGGTGGGGCGAGCGCGGACCTCATCGGAACTCCTCGGGAACTCGAGACGCCAGGCGGACGAACCGGGCGGGGAACTGCGGCCTCCGGATGGTGATCGGCGCCACGCGAACAGCATCGCACGTTGGCCCGAATTACGCAATGGCGGAACTCAATACGTGTAACTGAACAGGTCCGGCGAACTGCGCACGGGCGGATACTGTTACCTCATGACGGAACGCGACATGCCGAACGCCGGCCGGGCGGGCTCCCGTGAGCGCGCGGCCGAGCGCCCCCGACACCGGATGGTCGACCGGGTCGCGGCGATCATGGAACTGATCGCACGCTCGGGCTCGGGGCTCACGCTCACCGCGGTGGCCAAGGCCCTCGACGCCCCCGTCAGCTCGACCCAGGGACTCCTCAACGGGCTGGTCGCCGTGGGGTATCTCGACGAGCGGAACCGCGTGTACACGCTCGGGACGGCCCCCTACCTGCTCAACGTCATCGCCGGGCGGCCGCCTGTCACCTCGGTGAGCCACGAGCAGCTAGAGGCGCTGCACTCACAGACCGGGCTCACGACGACCCTGTCGACGGATGTCGGCGACGACCTGTTCTACGTGGACTTCGTCTCCTCCGACCCGCACTACGCCTACCTCGCGGAGAACAAACTGCGCCGCTCCCTGCTGCGGACCTCGTCCGGGTGGCTTCTCCTCGCGGACCGCGAGCGGCGGGACGTGTGGGCCTACCTCAACTCTCGGCCCCGCGAGGACACCGAGTACGTCGACCGCTTCCTCGCCGCACTCGACGACCTGATCGACACCGGGGTCTGTCTCGCGCCCGGGGTGGCCGTCGACGGCGGGGACGGTGTCTCGGTGGCCCTGCGCGAACGCGGCCGCACCATCGCGACGGTCGGCGTGATCGGCAGCCGGGCCGAGATCGTCACCCGGAGAGACGAACTCGCCGCCGCCTGCCTCGACCACGCGACCTCGTGGGGGCTCCGGTGACAGCCCCGCCCGCCTAGCCGCGGCCGGCTGTGACCGGACCCGGTCAGCGCCCCTCGTAGCGGCCGGGGCGCTTGTCCCCGAACGCGGCGAGCGCCTCCCGGTGATCCTCGGTGTGGTGCGCCAGGGCCTGCATGGCCGCGGACAGCTCGAGCAGGGACTCGAGGGACTGGTGCTGCGACTCCCGGAGCAGCCGCTTGGCCATGCGGACGGAGTGCGGCGGGTTCTTCGCCACCCGCGCCGCGAGCTCCCGGGCGGCGCCCATCAGCTCGTCAGGCTCGACGACCTGGTTGACCAGCCCCCATTCGGCGGCCTGCTCCGCCTTCACCCGGTCCCCGGTGAGCGCCATCTCCGCGGCCCGGGCGGGCCCGATCGCCTTGGTGAGGAGCCAGGCGCCGCCGTCGCCCGGGATGATGCCCAGCTGCACGAAGCTCTCGGCGAACCACGCCCTGGTGGATGCCACCCGCAGGTCGCACATCACCGCCAGGTCGCATCCCGCGCCGACGGCGGGACCGTTGACGGCGGCGATCACCGGCACCTCGCAGTGGTACAGCGCGCGCGGGATCCGCTGGATCCCCTGACGGTACCCGTCACGCAGCTGATACGGGGAGCCGCCGAACATGCCGGACCTGTCCACCATGTCCTTGACGTTCCCGCCCGCCGAGAACGCCGAACCCGCGCCGGTGAGCACGACGGCCCGTACATCGTGATCCGCGTTGACCACCGCGACCTGCTCACAGAGGGCGTCGACGATCGCCGGGTCCGAGATGGGATTGCGGGAGTCCGGCAGGTTGAGGGTCCACGTCTCGATGTGGTCGGCTCGTTCGACGAGCAGGGGCGTTGAGGTCATGAGGGGCTTCTTCCGTCGGATCCCGTGAGCGGCGAATATGTAACTACGTAAAGAGTTACCTAACACTATTCGCATGGCCCGCGGGGGTCAACGGTGCGTTCCGGGGGTGACACCAGCCGCGATCCCCGGCCGGAGACGACGAAACCCCGGACGGCAGGTCCGGGGTTTCGTGACGATCGTGGTGGAGCCGCGTGTCGGAATCGAACCGACGACCTTTTCATTACGAGTGAAATGCTCTACCGACTGAGCTAACGCGGCGAGCCCTTGTGGGGCGAGGCAACTATATCCGACGTGACCCGCCACAGAAAAAACGGGAGGGTTCTGCGGCGCGGACCGGCCCTGTCGCGCCCCGCCGGGGCCGGTGCGGACGGCGTCGTAATCAGGAGCCGAGCGCCGCCCGGATGGCACCGACCATCGCGGACACCGCGAACTTGGGCTTGACGTTGACCTCGATCGCCGCGCGGCAGTCCTGCACCGCCTCGATCGCCTTAAGGATCGACGCGGCCGGGTAATGACCACCCAGCCGCGCGGACTCGGCGGACTTGTCCGGGTGCACGGCGGGGACGTCACTCGCGCCGAGCGCCACCATGAGCGCGTCACGGTAGAAGCCGGCCAGATCCACCAGCGCGAGGTCGAGCGAATCGCGGGTGGAACGGGTCCGCCGCGACTTCTGCGCCCGTTCGAGTTCCTTGACCGCCCCCGTGGCGCCGCGCCCGGCCGAGGCGGTGCCCTTCCCGGTGCCGCCGGCTCCGAGCGCCGTCCGCAGCTCCTCGACCTCCCGCTCGTCGGACTCACTGTTGCGGGCGAGCGCCTCCTGCTCGGCGGAACTGACGAGCCGGCTGGCGAGCGGGAAGGCCCGTCCGGGATTGTGCATAACCATCGGGAGCTCCAGGACGACGTCCCGCCGCTCCCTGGTCGCCTCGTCGGTCGCCAACCACCGCGCGCGCCCCACGTGACCCGAGGAGACCGAGGCGGCCCACCGGGCGCGCTCCGGGTCGATCTCCGCCCCGTCCACCAGCAGGGCCCGCTCGACCGCCGCGGCGTCCGGCTGACGCAGCGCCACGTTCCGCGACCGCGACCGCAGCGTGACCATGATGTCCATCGGATCGGTGGTGGGCGAACACAGGAGGAACACGGTTCTGCTGGGCGGCTCCTCGACCACCTTGAGCAGGGCGTTGCCGGACTGCTCGGTGAGGCGGTCCGCCTCCTCGACCACGACGATCTGCCACCGCCCGGTCCCGGGGCGGCTGGCCGCGCGATGAATGGTCTCCTTGACGTCCTTCAGCAGGATGTTGACGCCCTGCGGGGCGAGCAGGTGGACATCGGCGTGGGTCCCCGCCATGACGGTGTGGCACGCCCGGCACTCCCCGCACCCCACCACCTCGGGGTGCTCGCACTGCAGCGCGGCCGCGAACGCCATGGCCGCCACGCTCCGGCCACTGCCCGGTGGGCCGGTGAACAGCCACGCGTGGACCATGCGCGGATCGGACTCGTCCCACCCCTGCCCCGGCACCCGGGCACGGGCGGCCGTGGCGGCAGCGGTCAGCTCCGCCACGACGTCGGCCTGTCCGGCCAACCGTTCGAACACCCCGGGCATGGACCCCACCTTATCCCCGCTCACCGACACACCTGCGTTCCCGGCGGCCCCGGGGCGAACTAGGCTTGGACCGATGGAGCGCTGGGTCAGGTTGTTCAGGTGGCTGTGGGCCACCCCCTGGCCCGTGTATGCGCTGACGATGGTGCAGGCCAACATCATCGGCGCGGTCTTCGTGTTCTCCTTCCTGCGCTTCGTCCTGCCGATGGACCGGTTCCTCAATCTGGACCAGTTCCGATTCCTCAACCAGTACCTGTTCATCGGGTACCTGGGGCTGGCCTTCGTCGGCGGTGTCATCGCCTCGACCCTGCTCCTGCTGCCCGTGCTCCGGGTGGACCGGGCGGGCGGGGAGTTCGACGGGCCCGTCCGTCAGCGCACGTTGCGCCTCCCGTTCCACCAGGCGCTCATCTCCGGCGCGATGTGGGTGATCGGCACCCTGTTGTTCATCGCCGTCAACGTGGGGCGCTCCCCCAGACTCGCCCTCATCGTGGCCGTGACGAGCATCCTCGGCGGGATCGTGACCTGCCTGATCTCGTACCTGCAGGCGGAGCGCATCATGCGCCCCATCACGGTCCGCGCCCTGGCCCGCGGCGTGCCGGACAGCCGCCACGTCCCCGGCGTGCGTCGACGCATCTTCCTGGGCTGGTCCCTGACCACGGTCGTGCCGATCGCCGGAGTTCTGCTCATCCTCATCGGGCACTGGTTCGGCCTGTTCGGTGACGACCCCGGACTCATCCTGGTCTCGCTGGCGGTCCTGGCCAGCGTGGCCGTGATCGCCGGGGCGATCGGCATGGGCCTGGTCTCGGATTCGATCGCCGACCCCGTGCGGGAGATGCAGGCGGGCGTGAGCCGCGTCAAGCAGGGCGACCTCGAGACCCGCGTGACGATCTATGACAGCTCCGAGATCGGCCGACTCGCGCAGGGGTTCAACGAGATGGTGACCGGCCTTCAGGAGCGCGAGGCCATCCAGGACCTGTTCGGCCGCTACGTGGGCGAGGACGTCGCCCGCAACGCGCTCGAACGGGGCACCGAGCTCGGTGGGCAGGAACGCGACGTCGCCGTGTTGTTCGTCGACCTCACCGGGTCGACCGAGTTCGCGGCGGCCCACGAGCCGGCCGAGGTCGTGTCGGTGCTCAACGAGTTCTTCCGGATCGCGGTCGAGGCGGTCGACTCCAACGGCGGGTACATCAACAAGTTCCAGGGTGACGCGCTACTCGCGGTCTTCGGGGCCCCGCTGGAGGTGGACAACGAGGCCGGGCGCGCGCTCCGGGCGGCCCGGGCCCTGCAGAGTCGCCTGGCCGAACTGTCACCGCTGTCGGCGGGCATCGGCGTGTCCTCCGGAACCGTCATCGCCGGGCACATCGGCCACGCCAAGCGGTTCGAGTACACCGTCATCGGCGACCCGGTCAACGAGGCCGCGCGACTGACCACGCTGGCCAAGATGGAGCAGGGGCACGTGTTGGCCTCGGCCGCCACCATCCACCGCGCGGACGAGCCGGAGGCGGCCCGGTGGGTCCTCGGCCAGAGCGTGGAGTTGCGGGGTCGGGGCATCATGACCCAGCTCGCCCGCCCCCTCCGTCCGACCCTCGCCGACCGGTGGCAGGCGGGCGACACGGTGCCGGCGGGCGATGCGGTACCGGCGGGCGACGTGGTCGTCGACGACGCTGCCCGCTGACCGGCCCTGGCACCAGGCCGCCCGACGGCCCGAGCAGCAGGCCGCCCGACCCGCCGGCGTCACCGCCGCGAGCCGGCCGCCTTCTTCGCCGGCGCCTTGCGCGCGCCCGCCTTCTTGGCCGGCGCCTTCTTGGCCGGCGGCGACTTGGCGCGCCGCTCCGACAGCAACTCGGAGGCGCGGGCGTCGGTCAGGCTCTCGACGGTGTCGCCCTTGCGCAGTGAGGCGTTCGACTCGCCGTCGGTCACATACGGACCGAAGCGACCGTCCTTGACCAGCATCTGCTTCCCGGACACCTCGTCGATGCCCATCTCGCGCAGCGCCTTGGGGGCGGCGGCCTGACGTCCGCGCCGCTTGGGCTCCGAGTAGATCTTCAGCGCCTGCTCGAGGGTCGTGGTGAACACCGCGTCCTCGGACTCGAGGGTCCGCGAGTCGGTGCCCTTCTTGAGGTACGGCCCGTACCGGCCGAGCTGGGCGGTGATCTCCTCGCCGCTGGCGGGGTCCACGCCCACCACGCGCGGCAGCGAGAGCAGCTTGAGCGCGTCCTCGAGCGTGACGGTCGCCGGGTCCATGGACTGCATGAGCGACCCGGTCCGCGGCTTGGGCCCGGTGGGGTTCTCCGCGTCCTTCTTCGCCTTCCGCGTCACCGCGGACTTGGCCTTGGTGGCGGCCTTCTTGGCCTCGGCGATCTCGTCGTCGTTCTTCGCGGCGGCGATCGCGGCCTCGCGCTCGGCGTCGATCCGCTTCTTCTCCGCCTCGGCGTCGGCGAGCACCTTCTTCGCCCAGGCGGCCTTCTCGGCGTCGCTGGGCTCGGGCAGCTTCTCGGTCACGTAGGGCCCGTAGCGCCCGTCCTTGACGACGATCTCGTGCCCGGTCTCGGGATCCACGCCCAGGGGCCGCCCGTCCTGGGGGGTGGCGAAGAGCTTCTCGGCCACCTCGAGGGTGAGCTCGTCGGGGCTCATCCCCTCGGGGAGGTTGGCGCGCTGCGACTCGTCCTCGCCCGACTCCCCCTTCACCGTGCGCTCGAGGTAGGGGCCGTAACGGCCGACCCTGACGTACACGGGTCGCCCCTCGGCGTCGTCGAACACGCGGATGGAGTTGATGCTGCGGGCGTCGATGGCCTCGAGGTTGACGTCGACGAGGTTCTTCAGGCCGACGGCGTAGTTGGCGGCGGTCTCGGCGTCGGCGCGGTCGCCGGCCCCGAAGTAGAACCGTCGCAGCCAGTCGCCGCGGTTCTCCCGACCCTCGGCGATCGCGTCGAGCTCGTCCTCCATGAGGGAGGTGAAGTCGTAGTCGACGAGCCGGCCGAAGTTCTGCTCGAGCAGCCCGACCACGGCGAACGCCACCCAGCTGGGTACGAGGGCGTTACCGCGCGAGTAGACGTAGCCTCGGTCCTGGATGGTGCGGATGATACTGGCGTAGGTGGAGGGGCGTCCGATGCCCATCTCCTCCATCGCCTTGACGAGGCTGGCCTCGGTGTAGCGGGCGGGCGGGCTGGTGGTGTGGCCCTCGGGCAGGAGGTCCGAGCCGGTGAGATGCTGCCCCTCGGACAGCTGCGGCAGGCGCCGTTCGGCGTCGTCGGCCATGGGCTTGTCGGAGGACTCGGCGGCATCGTCGGCGGCCTCGACGTAGGCCTTGAGGAAGCCGGGGAACGTGATGGTGCGGCCGGACGCGGAGAAGGTGGCGCGGGAGTATCCGGAGTCGTTGGCCCCGGCCTCGCCGCTGATCCGGATGCTCACCGAGGTGCCGCGGGCGTCGGCCATCTGGGAGGCGACGGTGCGCTGCCAGATCAACTCGTAGAGGCGGTACTCCTCGGCGTCCAGCACGCTGTGCAGCTGGCCGGGGGTGGCGAAGGTCTCGCCGGCGGGGCGGATGGCCTCGTGTGCCTCCTGCGAGTTCTTGACCTTGCGCGTGTACTGCCGCGGTGTGGGCGAGACGTACTCGCTGCCGTAGAGCTCCGTGGCCTGTGCGCGGGCGGCGGCGATGCCGCCCTCGGACAGGGTGGTGGAGTCCGTTCGCATGTAGGTGATGTAGCCGTTCTCGTACAGCCGCTGTGCGATGCGCATGGTGCGCTCGGAGGTGTACCGGAGCTTGCGGCCGGCCTCCTGTTGGAGGGTCGAGGTCATGAACGGCGCGTAGGGGCGCCGTGTGTAGGGCTTGGACTCGACGGAGTCGACGACGAAGTCGGCGCCGTCGAGGGCGTCGGCGAGCGCCCGGGCCGCGGATTCGGCCAGGACGACGGAGTCCTTGGCCGCGCCCGTGGTCTTCAGCCTGCCGTCCTGGCCGAAGTCGCTGCCGCGGGCCACGCGGGCACCGTCGACGGCGGACAGCTTGGCGGTGAAGCTGCGGGGTTCACCGGCGTCGCCGCCGGTGGGACGCTGGGTGGCCAGGGTGGCGGTGATGTCCCAGTAGTCGGCGGCGACGAACGCCATGCGTTCGCGTTCCCGCTCGACGATGACCCGGGTGGCCACCGACTGCACGCGCCCGGCGGACAGACGCGGCATGACCTTCTTCCACAGCACCGGCGAGACCTCGTAGCCGTAGAGGCGGTCGAGGATGCGGCGGGTCTCCTGGGCGTCGACGAGGTCGGTGTCCAGCTCGCGGGTGTTCTCGGCGGCGGCGAGGATGGCGGGCTTGGTGATCTCGTGGAAGACCATCCGCTTGACGGGGACCTTGGGCTTGAGCACCTCGAGCAGGTGCCACGCGATCGCCTCGCCCTCGCGGTCGGGGTCCGTCGCGAGCAGCAGCTGGTCGACCCCGGCGAGCTCCTTCTTGAGGTCGGCGACCTTCTTCTTCTTGTCAGCGCTGACGACGTAGATGGGCTCGAAGTCGTCGTCCGGGTTGACGCCGAGGCGGGCCCACGGTTCCTTCTTGTACTTGGTGGGGATGTCGGCGGCGCCCTTGGGCAGGTCGCGGATGTGCCCGACGGACGCCTCGACCACGTAGTCGGACCCCAGGTAGGGCTGGATCTTGCGCGCCTTGGTGGCGGACTCGACGATCACCAGGCTCCGCTTGCCGCCCGATGCTGTCTTCTTGCTCGCCACTGGAGTGCTCCCAACCTGCGCTGACGTGTGGACGTGTGGATGTCCGACGTCCGGTTCCGGCCACCGTACGTGCACCGGCGCCCCTTCTCATAGGAATTCATACCAGGCGCCCCGCGGCCGACGAGAAACGCGGACGGCCGGGTGACCGGTCGGGGGCGGCGGGCCCGGGCACGCGTCCGGCCCGGGGTGACGCCGCCGTACGGACCGCGGTGATGCCTATATATGGGTGTCGGGTCGGGCCGGGGCGCGCCCTTCTCGCGGACCCGACGGGCGGCGCCACCGCGGAGGGCGGGCAGGGGCGGTGGCGGGTCTGCTCGGTGTGGGCCCGGGCGCCGGGGAGGGGGCGGGTGCGGGGGCACCGGCCGGGAGGGAACAGGGGCGACGACGACGAGATCGGCGATCGCGGAGTGGACAGCGGCGGGCGGGGTGGGTCGCATGGTGATCGTCGTTGAAAACCCGCTGGTCATCGCCTCGGCGATCGGCGCCGCGCTGCGGATGTGGCAGCAATAGACAGGTCGGTCTATGATGAGAAGGAACATCCACGACCGCGGATTGCAACCTGTTACAGTTCCGGCACATCGGTCGTGGCCGCGGGCTGCGCCGGAAGCGGCGTACCGTCGATGGCCGTACGGGAGCCACGACGAGTCCCCACCATCACGACTTTCTGGAGGTCAGCAGCGGTGCGCAATGCGTCCAAGACCAAGCTGGACAAGGTGGTCATCCGCATCGCGGGTGACTCGGGTGACGGCATGCAGCTCGCCGGTGACCAGTTCACCTCCGAGGCCGCAGCGTTCGGTAACGACCTGGCGACCCAGCCCAACTACCCGGCCGAGATCCGGGCCCCTCAGGGCACCATCCATGGTGTCTCGAGCTTCCAGATCCAGATCGCGGACTATGACATCCTCACCGCGGGTGATCGCCCGGACGTGCTGGTGGCGATGAACCCGGCGGCGCTGAAGGCCAATATCGGGGACCTGCCCTCGGGCGGGATCCTCATCGTCAACTCCGACGAGTTCACCAAGCGCAACCTGACCAAGGTGGGCTACGAGTCCAACCCGCTGGGTTCGCCGGCGTTCGAGGCCTTTCAGGTGCACGAGGTGGCGATGAGCACGCTGACCATCGGTGCGGTGGAGTCGGTGGACATCGGCAAGAAGGACGCCGAGCGGTGCAAGAACATGTTCGCGCTCGGTCTGCTGATGTGGATGTACGGGCGCACGGTCGACTCGATCGAGACGTTCCTGTCGGACAAGTTCGGCAAGAAGCCGACCATCCTGGAGGCCAACGTCCTGGCGCTGCGGGCGGGCTGGAACTACGGCGAGACGACCGAGGCGTTCGCCTCGGAGTACGAGATCGCCCCGGCCAAGCTGCCGGCGGGCCGGTACCGCCAGGTCACCGGTAACACGGCCCTGGCCTACGGCCTGGTCACCGCCGGTGTCTCGGCCGAGATGCCGGTGTTCCTGGGCACCTACCCCATCACCCCGGCCTCGGACATCCTGCACGAGCTGAGCAAGCTCAAGCAGTTCGACGTCACCACGTTCCAGGCCGAGGACGAGATCGCCGGGATCGCCTCGGCGATCGGCGCCTCCTACGGCGGCGCGCTGGGGGTGACCTCGACCTCCGGGCCGGGTCTGGCGCTGAAGTCCGAGGCGATCGGCCTGGCCGTGATGACCGAGCTTCCGCTGGTGGTCATCGACGTCCAGCGTGGTGGCCCGTCCACGGGTCTGCCGACCAAGACCGAGCAGTCCGACCTGCTGCAGGCCCTGTTCGGCCGCAACGGCGAGTCGCCGGTGGCCGTGGTGGCGCCGCAGTCCCCCGCGGACTGCTTCGACGCCGCCCGCGAGGCCGCCCGCATCGCGGTGACCTACCGCACCCCGGTGATCCTGCTCTCGGACGGGGCGATCGCCAACGGCTCGGAGCCGTGGCTGCTGCCCGAGGTCGAGGCGCTGGCGCCGATCGACAAGAACCTGGCCACCGCGCCCGAGGCCGACCAGGAGGGCGCCGCCGCGCCCGGGTACCTGCCCTATGCCCGCGATCCGCAGACCCTCGCCCGTGACTGGGCGGTGCCCGGCACCCCGGGGCTCGAGCACCGCATCGGTGGGCTGGAGAAGGCCAACGGCACCGGCAACATCTCCTACACCGCCGACAACCACGACCTGATGACCCGCACGCGCGCCCTGCGCATCGCGCGCATCGACGTGCCGGACCTGGAGGTCGACGACCCGTCGGGCGAGGCCGAGGTGCTCGTCGTGGGCTGGGGCTCGTCCTACGGCCCGATCGGCGAGGCCGTGCGCCGCGCCCGCGCCAACGGGCACCGCGTGGCCCGCGCGCACGTGCGTCATCTCAACCCGCTGCCCCACAACATCGGTGAGGTGCTCGGCCGCTACCGCCGCGTGCTGGTCCCGGAGATGAACCTGGGCCAGCTGTCGATGCTGCTCAAGGCCCGCTTCCCCGCCGACATCCAGCCCATCACCAAGGTGCACGGGATGGCGTTCTCGGCCGAGGAGCTGCAGAACGCGATCGAAGCCGAGTTCGCCGGCCGCCTCACCCACGCCGAGCACGACAAGTACCGCGTCGCGCTCGACGGTGTGATCACCACGACCGGTGAGCCCGCGGCCCGCGCCCGGCAGATCGGCCACACCGCCACCGGCACCGCCACCGCCAACCGAACCCGCTGACTGTTCGAGCGAGGAGAGGATCCCCATGACCACGACCGAACCCGGACTCGTCGGCAGCCCGCTGCCGCTGGACGCGCTGTCCTCGGTGCCCAAGACCGACGCCCCCCAGAAGCCCAAGGACTACACCTCCGACCAGGAGGTGCGCTGGTGCCCCGGCTGTGGCGACTACGTCATCCTGGCCACCATCCGCGCACTGCTGCCCAAGCTCGGCCTCAAGCGCGAGAACATCACCTTCGTCTCCGGCATCGGCTGCTCGAGCCGCTTCCCGTACTACCTCGAGACGTACGGCATGCACTCGATCCACGGCCGCGCCCCGGCGATCGCCACCGGCCTGGCCACCGCCCGCCCCGACCAGTCCGTGTGGGTCGTCACCGGTGACGGCGACGCCATGTCCATCGGCGGCAACCACCTGATCCACACGCTGCGCCGCAACGTGAACATGAACATCCTGCTGTTCAACAACCGGATCTACGGGCTGACCAAGGGCCAGTACTCGCCCACCTCCGAGACCGGCAAGGTCACCAAGTCCAGCCCCATGGGCTCGGTGGACCACCCGTTCAACACCCTGTCCCTGGCCGTGGGCGCGCAGGGCACCTTCGTGGCCCGCGCCCTGGACTCCGACCGCAAGGGCCTGACCGAGGTCCTCGAGGCCGCCGCCCACCACCGCGGCACCAGCTTCGTGGAGATCATGCAGGACTGCCCGATCTTCAACGACGGCTCCTTCGACCTGCTGCGCAAGGAGGACGCCGCCGACCACCTCATCCCGGTGCGTCACGGCGAGAAGATCATCTTCGGCGACGAAGGCCAGCACTGCGTCATCCGCCGCGGCTTCTCCCTGGCCGTCGCCGCCACCGCCGACGTCGACGAGGCCGACATCGTCGTCCACGACGCCCACACCGACGACCCGACCTACGCCCACGCCCTGGCCAACCTGTCCAGCCAGGACCTCGAGTACACGGTCACCGGCATCATCCGCCAGGTCACCCGCGACACCTACGACGACCTCGCCCGCGGCCAGGTCGAGCACGCCAAGAACACCGCCACCCACGACCTGCAGTCCCTCCTCGACGGCTCCAACACCTGGACCGTCGAGTAGGCCGTCGCACCGCCCGCGCCGCGTCCCGCGAGGCCGACGGCGCACGCTCCACCGCTCACGGGGGCGGTCACCGGCTCACACGCGCCGGGTGACCGTCCCCGTGACGCGTCCGGCGGGGTTCCACGTCCGCTCGACCACGTCGGCGACGCCGTGGTGGTCGATGCGGACGGCCGTCGTCGACCGGGTGCCGTAGTGCCCGCCGATCCGGACGAACCTGGACGACAGCCGCCACTCGTGGGTCAGGGGCACGCCGGTGCGCGGCATCGCCCATGGTGCGGCCGGGCGGCGGTCCGCCAGCACGTCCAGCAGCGCGCGGGACCAGTCCGGGCTCTCCAGCACGTCGGTGCCCAGTAGCGACCGGACGTCGCGGGCCGCGCCGACGACCTTCGGCCACGGGGTGTTCAGGGCCGCGTTCGACAGCCCGTGCACCCCGTCGTCCAGCGGCAGCGGGCCACGCGTGGACCGGTTGGACGCCCACCACATCTCGTCGAGGTCGCCGGCCAGCAGGTTGACGCCGCCGTAGGCGTCGAGGCCGTCGACCACGTGGCGGGCGAACTCCGTCGCCGGCACCGGCCCGGTGAGCGCGTCGACCGGCAGCTCGCCGCGGGACGCGGGCGCGGGGAGCACCGGCCCGGGCTCGCGCACGTTGGTGACCGCGGCGAACCTCCCGCCCGGGGCGAGCGCCATCCACGTGCCGCCGGCCGTGACGTCCCGGCCGGCGACGATGCCCGTGGCACCTTCCTGCTCCAGGGTCCACTCGTGGAGCGGTTCCGTGGGGCGGGCGAGGACCTCGTCCCGGTTGGCCACCACGATGAGCGGGTAGCGGGGGTGGGCCCGGCGGGCGACCACGAGCATGCACATACCCCCACGGTACGTCGACCTGCGGCGGGCCAGCGCGGACGCGGGGTGACCCGGCGCGCGCGGGGGCGGCGCGGCCGTCAGCCGGGCCAGTACCCGGCGGGCACCCCGGCGGGCGGCTCGCCGATGTTCTGCGCCAGCCGGGCGCGCGCCTTGGCGGTGCCCAGCCGGAGCAGCGGGCCGCCGCCCTTGGATCCGACGTACGTCGTACGGATGCCGACCCGCTCCAGCGCCGCCCGGAGGGCGTCCCTCCGCGGGGCGTGATGTTCGATGCCGGCGTCGATCCCCAGCTCGACGACGCCGGTGTCCGTGATGTGGCCGGCGGTGAGCATCCAGACCCGCAGGGCCCCGGCCGACGGGGTCCACCGCTCGGGCACCGCCGTGACGGCGCCCCTGCGCCAGCGGCGGACGACCGGCACCAGCGCGGGGGTCCGCGCCGTCGAGACGGTGCACCGGCCGTCGGGACCTGAATCGGAGCGCACGGGATCGAGGCCGGCCTGCGAGAGGATCGCCTCGAACGCGTCCGCCCGCCACGCGGCGTCCAACGCGACCGACACCTGGGCCACGTCCCCGGCCAGGGTGGACTGCCCACGCGCGGCGAGGACGCCCTCGAGGTCGGCGGGGTCGGGGACATGGTCGTCCGCGGCGAAGAACGACAGCTGCGTCACGGTCACGAGCCTACGACCGATCTCCGACAACCCCGACACCGAGATCCCGCCGCCGGCGATGCCGGCTAGACCCGCCCCGCCCCGTCACCGCGGGACGCCCGCCCCGTGACGGCGCGAGGCCCCCACCGCGCGGTGCGGTGGGGGCCTCGTGCGTGACGGACCGGATCGGTCAGAGGGCGCGGACCTCCTGCGCCTGCGGCCCCTTCTGACCCTCGCCGACCTCGAACTCGACGCGCTGGTTCTCCTCGAGCGACTTGAAGCCGGTGCCCTCGATGGAGGAGTAGTGGACGAAGAGGTCGGCCGAGCCGTCCTCCGGGGCGATGAACCCGTAGCCCTTCTCCGCGTTGAACCACTTGACGGTGCCCTGTGCCATGTTTACTGCGTTCCTTTTCCGTACTGCCAGGTGCGACTCGCGGGATGGCCACGCGTGTCGGGCCGACGCCCCGGTCACCGGTTGCCCGGTGCGGCGATGACGACCGGGTCCAGTACACCACGACAACAGCGGGAGGAGAACAGATCTTGGACAGCCCGGCCCGCCGGCCGCCGATGGCGCCAGCCGCACCCCGTCCGGCCGCGGATGGGACCGACCCGCCGCGACTGTCTACGGTCGAGGGGTGACGACGTACGGACGCGAACTACTGGGACACCTGCTGGAGCAGCAGCCCACCGGGCCGTCGCCGCTGACCCACGCCGTGGACCTGCCCGCCCGCGAGGCGCGCCACGCCGACTGGCCGACCTGGGCCCACCCCGGGCTCGTGGACGAGCTCCGCGCCCGCGGCGTCGACCGCCCGTGGGCCCACCAGGTCGCCACCGCCGACCACGCCCACGCGGGCCGGAACGTCGTGGTGGCCACCGGCACCGCCTCCGGCAAGTCACTCGGCTACCAGCTGCCCGCCCTGAGCGCCCTCGCCGAGGACCGCAACGCCTGCGTGCTCTACCTCTCCCCCACCAAGGCGCTCGGGCAGGACCAGCTGTCGTCCGTCGTCTCGCTGGTGGACTCCGTGCCCGGGCTGGAGCACGTCGCACCCGCCTCCTACGACGGCGACACCCCGACCGACGCCCGACCCTTCATCCGGGAGAACTCCCGGTGGATCGTCACCAATCCGGACATGCTCCACCTGTCGATCCTCGGCAGAGCCCGGCAGTGGACACGCATCCTGCGGGGGCTCCGCTTTGTCGTCGTCGACGAATGTCACTCCTACCGCGGTGTGTTCGGCTCCAACGTCGCGCTCGTCCTGCGCCGGCTCGACCGGCTCGCGCGGGCGCTCGGCGCCGCGCCGACCTTCGTCCTGGCCTCCGCCACCACCTCCGACGCCGCGGCCGCCGCCACCACCCTCGTCGGCCGGGAGTGCGTCGAGGTCACCGACGACGCCTCGCCGCAGGGCGGCCGCACCGTCGCCCTGTGGGAACCCCCGTTGATGGAGGGCCTCGCCGGCGAGCACGGCGCGCCCGTGCGCCGGCCCGCCCCGGTCGAGGCATCGGGACTCATGGCCTCCCTCGTCGCCGAGGGCGCCCGCACGCTGACGTTCGTGCGCTCCCGTGCCGGCGCCGAATCCACCGCCCTCCGGGCGCGCGAACGCCTCGAGTCCGAACACGGGGCGCGCGGCCGCGAACTCGCCGGCCGGATCGCCGCCTACCGCGCCGGCTACCTCGCCGACGACCGTCGCGCACTCGAACGCGGCCTCGCCGAGGGGGAGCTGGTCGGCGTCGCCTCGACGTCCGCTCTCGAACTGGGCGTGGACATCTCCGGCCTCGACGCGGTGGTCAGCGCGGGCTTCCCCGGCACCATCGCCTCCTTCTGGCAACAGGCCGGCCGCGCCGGACGCCGCGGCCAGGGCGCGCTGGTCATGCTGGTCGCCCGCGACGACCCCCTCGACACGTACCTCGTCCACCACCCCGAGGCCCTGCTCGGCCGACCGGTCGAGGCCACCGTCACCGACCCCCGCAACCCCGTCCTGCTGGCCGGTCAACTGCGGTGCGCGGTGAGCGAACGCCCGATGACCCACGACGAGGCCCGCGCCTGGGGCGCGACCGGGGTGCTCGAGGACCTCGCCGCCCGCGGACTCGTCCGGCGCCGGCCCGCGGGCTGGTACCCGGCCGCCGACGACCACACCCCCCACGCCGAGGTCGACATTCGCGGCACGGGCGGGGCCGAGGTGGTGATCGTGGACGCCGTGGACGGCCGGATGCTCGGCACGATCGACTCGGTCCGCGCCCGCTCCCAGGTCCACCCCGGTGCGCTCTACCTGCACCAGGGCGAGTCGTTCATCGTCGACGAACTCGACCTCGACGAGGGACTGGCGCTGTGCCACCCGGAGGTTCCGGAGTGGACGACCTCCGCGCGCGAGCAGGTGTCGATCGACCTCATCTCCACGCTCGAGACCGTGCCGGCGGGGCCGGTCACGCTGTCGCTCGCGGACGTGGAGGTCACCACCCGGGTCACCGGCTACCAGCGGCGACTGCGTGGCGGGGAGATCCTCGACGTGCCCCCTCTGGACCTGCCCGAGACGACGCTGGCGACCCGGGCGGTGGTCTACACGCTCACCCCGCAGCTCCTGCGCGTCGCCGGGCTCGAGGAGGCCGACTGGCCCGGGGCGCTGCACGCCGCCGAGCACGCCGCGATCGGCCTGCTGCCCCTGGTCGCCACGTGCGACCGCTGGGACATCGGCGGCGTGTCCACCGCACTGCACCCCGACACCGGACTGCCGACCGTGTTCGTCTACGACGGTTACGCGGGCGGGGCGGGCTTCGCCGAGCGCGGGTTCCGGCGCGCGACCTCGTGGCTGCGCGCCACGCTCGACGCCATCCGTGCCTGCGAGTGCGAGACCGGGTGCCCCTCGTGCATCCAGTCGCCCAAGTGCGGCAACGGCAACGACCCCCTCTCCAAGCCGGGGGCGATCGCGCTGCTCACCGAGGTCGTCGGGCAGCTCGCGGGCGCCGCCGGGTAGCGGCCCGGTAGCGGCCCTGCCGGCCAGCGCGCGGCCGCGGCCGGGTACAGGCCGCGGCCGCCTCCTCACACCGGCCCCGCCCGCGCCACGGCCGACGCCGACCGGGCGCCCAGCACGCCGAGATCGATGCTCACCTCCGCCCGCGTGACCACGTCGAGTCCGTCCACCCGGCACGACGCCAGCGTGGCCCGGTTCGCCCCGGCGATCCCGGACGCCACCGCACACGGGTCCTCGCCCGCGCGCAGGGCGTGCGCGCCGGCCAGCGCCGACAGGTCCGCCGCCGACCTGGCCGAATGCGCGGCCACCGCCGCCCTCCCGACCAACAGCACCGCCACGGTCAGTGCGAGAACGGCGGCCACGGCGAAGGCGGTGGAGACGGTCATGAACCCGTCGTCGTCGTCGACCATCCGCCGCCCCACCGCGCGACGAGGCGACCCGCCGCGCCGGAGAGGCGACCCGTCGCGGCGGACAGGCCCCGGGCGGCACGGGCCCTCGCGACCGGGGCCCCGCGGCGCGGGCCCGGTCACCCCGTCGCCCCCGGCTCGGTGCGCGCGACCGCCCGACCCGTCAGCTCCACGCCCGGAAGGCCCCGCGCCGGCGCGACCACCACCGCCGTGACATACGACCCCGCGCCGGTGACCGTGACCTGCGCCCCCGACGCCACTTGCTGACCTGCGGAGATCCCCTCCCCCGGCCCGGACATCGCCGCCACTCGCGCGGCCTCCCGCGCCGCGTCGACCACCCCGATCTGCGTGAGCGCCGCGGCGGCCCCCGCGGCGGCGACGGCCACGACCACCACCAGGGACGCGATCCCCAGGGCCGCCTCCACCGTCACCGACCCGTCGTCGCGGGCCACCGCCGCGCGGACCCTCCGCGACATCGTCACACCGAGGTGTTGAGGGCCTGCTCGATGATCCCGCCCAGCGCGTCGGGGATCGAGTCGCCGCTGACGACCGTGTAGAGCACGGCGCCGAACGCCGCGGCAGCGATCGTGCCCACGGCGTATTCCACTGTCGACATTCCGGCATCCGCGCCGGCCGGGGCCCTGAACGGACGCGCGAGGACGGCCCGGGACCGTCTCACGAGCGTGGCCGAGGTGGTGAGGGTCCGCGCCGCGATGCGGGAGGTGATGTGGGTGCTCATGTGGGTTCTCCTTCTTCGGTGACCGGGACGGCGTCTCCGCCCCGGAATCGGTGGGGCCGGGGAGGCCGCTCACGGCAGGACCCCCGGCAGCATCCCGTCGGCCAGGCCGATCACGACGGGCAGGACGCCCAGGCAGATGAACGCGGGCAGGAAGCACAGCCCGAGGGGCCCGGCGACCAGCACGGACGCGCGTTCGGCGCGGGCGGTGGCGGCGGCATCGGCCTCCGACCGCATCCGCGCGGCGGCATGGCCCAGGGCGGCCCGGACCGAGCCGCCCCCGTCAGTCGCGCGGGCGAGCACCGACGCGACGGGGGCGAGCCGGGTCGCTCCGGGGATGTCCCGCCAGGCCTCCGCCGGGGTGGCACCGAGCCGCATCCGGGACGCGGCCGCCCGCAGCGGCTCGGCGAGGGCGGGGTCGGTGTGCTCGATCGCCTCGGCGACCGCGGCCAGGGCGTCCGGCGTGGGCAGACCGGCGAGCAGGGCCACCGCGAGCAGGTCGAGCAGGTGCGCGAGCGCCTCGGTGTCAGCGGGGGCGTCGCCCCGGCGGGACAGCGGGACCGACAGTCGGGCGAGCGGGGCGGCGAGCGCGGCGAGCGCGGCGAGCGCGGCGAGCGCGGTGAGCACGGCGGCGAGGTGTCCGGGCGGCGACAGCGGGCCGGGTGCCGGGCGGGTCGGCGTACCGGGGGCGGGCGGCAGCGCGTGGAGCCTCTCCGCGGCCCGGGGCCGCCACGGCGCGATGCACAGCGCGACCGCGAGCACGAGGAGGGTCGATGTCATCGGTCGGCCCCGCCCGCGATCCGGTCGGTCCAGAGCAGTCCGGCCGCGAGGAGCACCGCACCGGCCAGGCACAGGACACCTCCGAGCGCCCCGCCCAGAAGGACGCCGAGGGGGTCGGCGCCGAAGCCCGAGCCCAGCAGGACCCCGAGCGCGGGCAGCGCGGTGAGGATGACGGCGGTCGCACGCGGGCCGGCGAGCGTGGCGTGCACCCGGACCGCGCGCTCGCGGCGCGAGGCCACGTCGGCGCGGAGCCCGTCCACGACCTCCGCCAGCTCGACGCCGTGGCGCGTCGCGAGGAGCCAGGCGCCGGCGAGCTCGCCGGGGACCCGGTCGCCCTGACTGCCCGCGGCGGCTGCCGCCCAGATCGGGTCGGCCGCCGGGGTCATGCTGGTCGGGGCCGTTCCGGCCGGGGTCATGCCGGCCGGGACCGTTCCGGCCGGGACCGGGCGCAGGGCCGCAGTGACGTCGCCGCCCAGGCGGGCGTGTGACCCCGCGGCGGCGAGGAGCGCGGCGACCTGCGCGTCGTGGGCGGCGGCCGCCTCCGCGGCCCGGCCGAGAGCCGCGCCGGGGTCGGCACCCGCGCGGAGGGCGGACGCGGCGTCGTCCAGTGCGCGCTCCCACGCCCCCAGCCGGGTGAGCCGATGGCGGCGTCCGCCGGCGCGGGCGTAGAGGTCAGCCGCGACGCCCCCGAGCACCCCGCCCGCGCAGGCGTGCAGCGGCCCGGCTCCGAGCAGTCCGACGACCGCCCCCACGAGCGGCCACAGCACGCCCGCCGGGACCCGCAGGACGAGACCGCCCAGCGCACCGACACGCGAGACGACCCCGGGCGTGCGCGCGGCGGACGCCCCGGAGGGGTGGGCGGCCGCTCCGCCGCGGCCCCGGCCGCCGTGCGCGCCGGACTCCGGACCGCCGAGCGCGCGCAACCGTGCGCTCGCCGCGCCGCCCGGCCACAGCAGCACCGCGACCGCCACCAGCAGCACCGCCGCCGTCACCGGACCCGCTCCGCGAACATCGCGTCCAGGGCGGCCCGGCCGCGGACCGCTCCCCCGTCAGCACGCCACGCCGGGTCCACGACTATCCCGTGCTCAGCGCGTCGCACGACCCCGATCGACTCGACCTCACGGCGACCGTCGGGCAGGCGGCGCATCCCCACCACGACCCGCAGCGACGCGGCGACCTGCGCGGACAGGGCGGAGCGGTCGAGGCCGCCGAGCGCGCCCAGGGCCTCGAGCCGGGCGGGCAGTTCCGTGGGCGAGTTGGCGTGGACGGTCCCGGCGCTTCCGTCGTGCCCGGTGTTGAGGGCGGCGAGCAGGTCGGCGACCTCGCCGCCGCGGACCTCACCGACGGCGATCCGGTCGGGCCGCATCCGCAACGCCTGCCGGACGAGATCGGCCATCGTCACCTCGCCGGCGCCCTCGACGTTGCCGTGCCGCACCACGAGCCGCACCACGTGCGGGTGGGCGGGCCGCAGTTCGGGCGAATCCTCCACACACAGCACCCGCTCGGACGACGGCACCAGCCCGAGCAGGGCGGCGAGCAGCGTCGTCTTGCCCGAGCCGGTGCCGCCCACGACGAGATAGCCCACCCGGGCGGCGACGAGCGCCCGCAGCAGCGGTTCGGCGTCGCCGGGCACGGTGCCCGCCGCCACGAGTCGGTCGAACGTCGACTGCGCGGGCCTCGACACCCGTAGCGACAGGCAGGTCCCGTCCACGGCGACGGGCGGGAGCACCGCGTGCAGCCGCCACGCCATCCCGTCGCGGGAGCGCACCACACCGTCCGCCCAGGGCCGCGCGTCGTCGAGTCGCTGCCCCGCCCGCCCGGCGAGCCGCACCGCGAGCGCGCGCAGTTCGGCCTCGGTCGGCACCACGACGTCGGTCTCCTCCAACCCGCGGCCGCGGTCGACCAGGGCGGGGCCGGGCCCGTCGACCACCACGTCGGTCACGCCGGGGCTCGCGAGCAGCGCCTCGAGCGGCCCGGCTCCGGCGAGGTGCTCGCGGACGAGGCGGGCGGTGCGCAGCAGGTCGAGGTGCCCGTGCAGGACACCGGACTCGGCGCGCACGGCACGGACCACCTCGTCGGGTTCCGGATCGACGCCCAGGCCGGCCAGCCGCGCGCGGACGCGGTCCACGAGGTCGGGCGGCGGGGCCGGCGGGGCGGTCTCGTCAGCGCTCACGGGAGACCACCTCGTCCACGAGGGTGTCGGCGAGCGCGCACAGGCGCCGCATCCCGCCGGATCGTCCGCGTCGCAACGCCTCGGCGAGCTCGCCGGCGCCGGTCGCGCGTCGCACGCCGGGGAGGTCGGGCAGGACGTGCCACCGACCGGCCCCCACCGATCCGGCGATGTCGGCCGCGTGCAGCGGGTCTCCGCGCCCGGTGCGGACCACCAGCACCGCGCCGGGAGACCGTCGCACCACGCGGCCCGCGGCCACCGCGCCCTGGAGGTCGGCCCTGGTGACGACGACGACGAGATCCGCCTCCCCGCACGCCGGCCCGCGGTCGTCGACGCCACCGCGATCGCTCACCGCGAGGCCGCCACCCGCCCGGTGGGCCCGCACGGCGCCCGGACCGCCATCGGGGACGCGGGCGGGGTCGGCGTCCGCGGGACCGGTGCGGGATCGCGCGAGGACCCGCAGCCCCGGCAGCACCTCGGGGGCGGCGCCCCACAGGGCGTCCGGGTCGGGACCGCCGAGATCGGCGCGCACGTCCTCGATCCGCAGGCCCGGGCGGTCCTCCGTGCCGAGGATCAGGTCGACACCCGTCCCGCGCGGGTCCGTCTCCACGAGCAGCGTCCGGTGGGACGGAGCGGCCCGCACCGCCAGAGCCGCCGCGAGGGTACTGGCCCCGCACCCGCCGACCGCGCCCACGACCACCACCGACGCACCCGACCGCGCGGGCACCGGTGCGAGCAGCGCGCCCACGAGGTCGCCGGTCCCGGACGGCAGGCGGATCACGTCGTCGTCGTCGCCACCGGCACCGTCTCCGTCCGCACCGACCCGCACGACGCGTGCGGGGCCGAGCCCCGGTGATGTCGCCGCGCCCCCGCCGCCGGCCGCGCTGTCGCGGTCGGTGACCGTCACGTCGGCCGGCCCGTCGCCCGGCTCCATCGCCAGGGCGGCCAGCACCGCGCGCACGTCGGCGTCCAGGTCGGGATCGGTGATCTCCACCGCGACGGTGCGCGCTCTCGTAGTCGTGTCCACGCCGCCCACCCTGGCCCACGCACCCGGCGTCACCCGGCTCGACGACGGCCCACCGCGGCAGGCCTGTGGAGGAGGACGGCGGCTGTGGAGAACGGGCGAGGCCCGCCACATCCGCCCGCCCCGCCCCGCCCCGCCACAGCCGCACGCCGACATGGCGTCTCGCGCGCACCGCGGCGGGGGCGAGACGCCATCGTCGGGAGCGACTGCGGATTCGCCGTACATCCGCGGGGGCGAGACGCCAGGCCCGGGAGCGGCTGCGGGACACCCCTCGGCGGGACCGCGGTCGTGGCACAAATGCGAGAAACCGCGGCAGGGGGTGCCGCGGTTTCTCAAAGCGTCAGTTCTCGGGGGGGATGAACTGAGCACCTATAGGGGGATGCCCCGTTAAGGGCACAGTCAGTATCACCCATCTGCGATCCCAGCACAAGAACCGTATCGTGGGGACCGTGTCCGCCCCCCGCCCACCGGGCCCCAGGATCTCGCACCGTCCGCGCCGCGTCGCCGCGTTCTTCGACCTCGACAAGACGATCATCGCGACCTCGTCCGTGTTCGCGTTCAACAAGTCGTTCCTCGGCGAGGGTCTGCTGTCCCGGCGCTCGGTGATCGACCTCGCCTATACGCAGCTGGCCTTCAGCCTCTCCGACGCCGACGACGAGCAGATGCAGAAGGTCCGGCAGGCCATGGCGACCGCCACCAAGGGGTGGGCCCCCGAGCAGGTGGAGCGGATCGTCACCGAGGCGCTCACCGAGACCGTCTCCCCGACCGTGTACGCGGAGGCACAGGATCTGCTGGCCGAGCATCGCGCGCTGGGCCACGACCTGGTGATCGTGTCCGCGTCCGGGGAGGAACTGGTCGCGCCGATCGCCCGCATGCTCGGCGTCGACCACTACGCCGGCACCCGCATGAACAGGGACGAGAACGGCCGGTACGGCGGAGAGATCGAGTTCTACTGCCAGGGCCCCGGCAAGGCGGAGGCGATCCGCGCGTTCGCCGAACGCTACGGCTACGACCTCGAGGCGTCCTACGCCTACTCCGACTCGTCCACGGACATGCCGATGCTCGAACTCGTGGGCCATCCCACGGTCATCAACCCCGACCGCGCGCTGCGCCGCGAGGCACTCGAGCGCGGCTGGCCGATCCTCACCTTCTCCAACCCCACGCCGCTGCTGCCGACCCTCGAGCGCGCCACCGGGCCGATCGTGGGGGTCGGGGCGATCGTCCTGGCCATGGGGGCGGCCGCGGTGTCGTTCGCGCGCGGCGCCCGGCGAGCGGCGCGCTGACGGCATCGGCCGGAGCTGGGACGCCGGTCGACAGTGTTCGTGTCGCCAACGCCGGGGCTGTAGACACCGGCCGGCGGTGCGCGCCCAATCGTCCATCCTCGGCCGCGGCCAGCACCGGAGGCGATAGCCGGACCCACCTACGACCCGCCGCGTTATTTGGGGGTTCCCACCATCGCACCGGGACTGTGATCCACGGCATGCTCTAGGCACGGTGGCGAGGACGCCAGGACCGGGACGGAAGAGAAGTCACGGCCCCCCGCCCCCACCACCGTCATCGACATTCGGAACTCCACGCGACGGATAACGCCCGAGAGGCATACCAGCCGTGGGTCCGCGCCAGCCGTCACCGACGGTTGTCCCGGGCCGGCGACACGGCGGACCACAGGACGCCTGGGACCCGGATCTCTCGATGGACCGCAGTGAGTTGGCGGGTCGGCTCTGGCCGGCCCGCCATTCACGCGTTCAGGCCCCGGCGGCGTCGGCGATCGAGGTGGCCTCCCGCGCGCCCGCCTCGAGGGCCCGACAGCAGTAGAGGATCCACGCCGCGACACCGTCCGCGCCGCCCGTCATGTAGCCGGCGAGTGTGGAGCGGTAGGCGTCCGGATCGCGGTAGAAGGTCACCTCGGGCACCCCCAGGCAGTGAGGATCGAGGCCGGTGGACACGGCGACCAGGCGGAACGCGGCGCGGGCGACGATCCCGTCCGCCGAGCCGAACGGCGCCAGTCCGGAGAGTTCGCCCAACACGACCGAGGCGACCACCGGCGCGGGCACGCGGGTGCCTCCGGTGACCAGCCCGGCCAGCCCCTGGAGCCGTTCGGCGACCCCCTGCTCCGACCGCGGCCGCCCGAGCGTCTGCGGGTCGACGCCGGGACCGGAGGCGGCGAGCAGGTGCAAGTGGGCGAGCTCCTGCAGCGGCGAGCGGGTCCACACGGCCACGGCGCGGTCGAGGGACTCGCCCGTGAGCTCGCCCGCGACGCGCAGGGCGCCGGCGAGGGTCTCGTCGGGCTCACCGTCGCCGTCCAACCGGACGGAGGCGCCCTCGACGCCGGCGGACGCGCGGGCGCCACGCAGCACGGATTCGGCGGCGGTGGTGGGCCATCCGCGGCGGTTGGCCGGGTGTCGGTGCACCGCGGCCAGGGCGTCGCGGGCGGTGTCCGCGGCCTCGGCCACGCCGGGCAGGGCGGTCAGCGGGGCGAGCGGGTCGGCAGCTGCGGGGGTCACGGGTCGAGGTTACCCACCCGCCCACAATCGGCCGACACAGGCGATTTTCAGCTGCCTCAACCGGTGTCGAGCTGGTGTAATCACCCCAACCGGTCGGGGCCCGCGCCGTCTCCGCCCGCCCACCCTCGACCTCCGGAGATCCACGTGAACCTCAAGGAACAGCTCGACGCTCTGCTCGACGCGACCGCCTTCGACTCGACGGGGGCCAAGATCGGCGCGGTGCGCCAGGTGTTCGTGGACGACGCCAGCGGCAAGATCACCTTCGCGACCGTATCGACCGGGCTCTTCTCCGCCGACGCGATCGTCCCGCTGCACGGCGCGCGGCTCCTCGACGACGAGCTGCACGTCGACCACACCCGCGCCGTCATCCGCGACTCCCCGCGCCCGGACGACACCGAGGACGGCCTCACCCCCGAGCAGGAGGCGAAGCTGCTCGAGTACTACGGCATCGAGACCCCCGCGCGGCTCCGGGGCACCGCCGCGCAGGATCCCGCGCCGTCACCGTCGCCGCGGGCGCCGCAGGACGGGGGACCCCAGCCGTCCGCCCCGAAGGACGCCGGGCCTCGAAAGCCCGGGCCGGCGGGTGCGACGCGCACGCCCTCCGCCGCGCCGAAGGACGCGACGCGCGCCGCGGCCGGGGAGACCCCGGGCAAGGACGACGAGGACGACAGGGGCGGCGACGGCGGGGCGCCGACGTCCGGCGCCGCAGCGCAGGCCTCCGCCGCGGCGGCGCAGGCGGCGCGCGGGGACGGGAAGGGAGCGACGACGACGACGAAGTCGACAGACGGCGACACGGCGGCCGACTCCCCCGCACCCGCGAAGTCCTCCGGCCCGGGACCCGCGACCCCGGCTGCCGGTCCGTCCGACGAGGCCGGCGGAAAGGACCCCGCGCCGCGCCGCGACTGAGGCCGGGTGGGCCGGACTCCCCCGTCGCACCCCCACGGGTGGGTTGCCGAACACGGTCGGCCCCATGTGACTACGCTCACATGCATCGGTCCGGACACGTCCGCCGCGGCGATCCCGGCCGTCCGTGAAACTCATCCCCGAGAGAGAGCCGCTGATGACCGCTCCCGAGCACACCCCGTCTTTCGCGCCCGATCCCGACTTCGCCGCCAACGCCAACGCGCAGGCAGATCTGTACGACAGCGCCGAGGCCGACCGACTGGCGTTCTGGGAGGACCAGGCCCGTCGCCTCGACTGGGACACCGAGTGGTCCGAGGTGCTCGACTGGTCGGACGCCCCCGTCGCCAAGTGGTTCGTCGGGGGCAAGCTCAACGTCGCCTACAACTGTGTCGACCGGCACGTGGAGGCGGGCAACGGCGACCGGGTGGCGATCCACTGGATCGGTGAGCCCACCGACGACTCCCGCGACATCACCTACGCCGAACTGAAGGACGAGGTCAGCCGGGCCGCCAACTACCTGAGCACGCTCGGCCTGGTGGCCGGCGACCGGGTGGCGATCTACATGCCGCTGCTGCCCGAGGTCTACATCGCGATGCTCGCGTGCGCCCGGCTGGGACTGACCCACTCCGTCGTCTTCGCCGGCTTCTCGCCCGCGGCGCTGCGTTCGCGGGTCGACGACGCGGAGGCCAAGCTCGTCATCACCGCCGACGGCCAGTTCCGCCGCGGTAAGCCCGCCCCGCTCAAGGCCGGCGTCGACGACGCCCTGGCCGGGAACCTCGAGGGCGTCGACGGCCGCGCGGAGTCCGTGCAGAAGGTGCTCGTCGTGCGTCGCACCGGCCTCGACGTCGAGTGGACCGAGGGCCGCGACGTCTGGTGGGACGAGGTCATCCCCGAGCAGTCCACCGAGCACACCCCGGAGGCGTTCGACTCGGAGCACCCGCTGTTCCTGCTCTACACCTCCGGCACCACCGGCAAGCCCAAGGGCATCGTCCACACCTCCGGCGGCTACCTCACGCAGGCCGCCTACACGCACCACAACGTCCTCGACCACAAGCCCGGCGAGGACGTCTACTGGTGCACCGCGGACGTCGGCTGGGTCACCGGCCACACCTACGGCGTGTACGCCCCGCTGGCCAACGGCGCCGAGTGCATCGTCTACGAGGGCACGCCCAACTCCCCCGACGAGCACCGCCACTTCCAGATCATCGAGAAGTACGGCGTCACCATCTACTACTCCGCGCCGACCCTCATCCGCACGTTCATGAAGTGGGGCAAGGAGATCCCGGCCGCCCACGACCTGTCGTCGATCCGTCTCCTCGGTTCGGTCGGTGAGCCGATCAACCCGGAGGCGTGGCGCTGGTACCGCGAGAACATCGGCGGCGGGAAGGCCCCCATCGTCGACACCTGGTGGCAGACCGAGACCGGCGCGATCATGATCTCGCCGCTGCCGGGCGTCACCGAGACCAAGCCGGGGTCGGCCATGCGGCCGCTCCCCGGGATCTCGGCCGCCATCGTCGACGGGGACGCCAAGGAGGTCCCCGCGGACGAGCAGGGCTTCCTGGTCCTCACCGAGCCGTGGCCGGCGATGCTCCGCGGCATCTGGGGCGACATGGAGCGCTACCGCGACACCTACTGGTCGCGCTTCGCCGAGGAGGGGTACTACTTCGCCGGTGACGGCGCCAAGTGGGACTCTGACGGCGCCCTGTGGGTGCTCGGCCGCGTCGACGACGTCATGAACATCTCCGGCCACCGCATCTCGACCTCCGAGGTCGAGTCGGCGCTCGTCGGCCACCGGGCGGTCGCCGAGGCGGCCGTGGTCGGGGCCAACGACGAGACCACCGGGCAGGCGATCGTCGCCTACGTGATCCTGCGCGGCAACGTGGACGCCGAGGAGGACCGCCAGAAGCTCATCGACGAACTGCGGGCCGAGGTGTCGCGGGAGATCTCCCCGATCGCCAAGCCGCGCGACATCACGATCGTGCCGGAACTGCCCAAGACCCGTTCCGGCAAGATCATGCGCCGACTGCTCAAGGACATGGCCGAGGGCCGCGAGGGCGGCGACACGTCGACCCTGGCGGACCCGACGATCATGGACCAGATCCGCGAGAAGGGGACGCGCGGATGACCGGGTAGCGGGTGAAGGCCGCCACGTGTCGTGGCACGATGGACGACGGTGCAGCCGTCGCCGGACAATGGAGGAACAACCGTGAGCCACGCCCAGGGAACGCACAAGCCGACCGAGGCCTCGATCCCGCTGCACGACGCGGACTCGATCGGCCGGGGCGACGCCAGCATCGGCACCCTCGTCAAGAACGCCTCGACCCATGTCTCGACGCTCATGCGCGCGGAGATCGAACTGGCCAAGACCGAGATCACCGAGCAGGTGAAGAAGGCGGCCACCGGGTCCGGGTTCTTCGTGGCCGCGCTCGTGTTCCTCCTGATGTCCTTCTTCCCGTTCGTGTTCATGTGGGCCAAGCTCATCTCACTGTGGTTCGGCACCAAGACCTGGGACTGGATGGGCTTCCTCATCGTGTTCGTGGTCCTGGTCCTGCTGGCCGCGGTGTGTGGCCTGCTCGGGTACCGCAAGGTCAAGAAGATCCGTAAGCCGCAGCGCACCATCGACTCGGTGTCGGATCTCAAGCTGGCCATGCCGAAGGGTTCCGAGCCGCAGCGTCCCCACACGGTGCGGATCACCAGCACGCCCGAACCCCCCGTGCGCAACTGAACGCGCGACTGAGAACGCCCGCTCACAGGCCGCCCGACCCGTCGATCGTCAGGATCGACGGGTCGTGGCGGCATCGTGACGTCTCGGCCAACGGCATCCGGCTGCACGTGGCCGAGGCCCTCCCCGCCGACGTCGTCGCCGGCGAATTGCCGCCGCTGGCCCTGCTCGTGCACGGGCTCAGCGGGATCTGGTGGACGATGCGGGCGCCGATGCTCGCCCTCGCCGAGGCGGGCTTCCACGCGGTGGCCGTCGACCTGCGCGGGCACGGCGATTCCGACAAGCCCCCGCGCGGTTACGACGCGTGGACCCTCGCCTCGGACATCACGAACCTCGTGCGGGCGCTGGGGCACTCCTCCGCCGTCATCGTGGGACAGGGCGAGGGCGGGTTCATCGCCTGGACCGCCGCGTACCGCCGGCCCCGCGCGGTGCGGGGCCTCGTCGTCGTCGGGTCCCCCCACCCGCTCGCCACGCGTCGCGCCGCACTGTTCGACCGACACCAACGGCGGGCGCTCGTGCCCCGCCTACTCGCGGACCAGGTTCCGCGCCTACCCGAGAGGCGCCTCACCCGCGACGGGGCCGCGGACGTCGAGGAGATGCTGCGCAGTCGCTCGGGCCCCGCGTGGCCGGGCACCGACGACTTCCGCGAGACCGTCGACCTGCTCCGGCGGGCGATGCTCATCCCCAAGGTGGCCCACCTGTCGCTGGAGAGCCGCCGCTGGATGGTGCGCAGCCAGCTCCGGCCGGACGGGCGCGATTTCCGCCGCGCGGTCTCCGGCGTCCTGCCGCAGCCCGTGCTCGGCATCAGCGGTGCCGAGGACCGCTTCATCCTGCCGGCGACCGTCCGCGCGTCCTCGGCCTGGGCCGGCGACTTCACCACCGCGCTCGTCCCTGGCGCCGGTCACTTCCCGGCGATGGAGGCCCCGGCGGAGACGTCCCGCCTCATCGTCGACTTCGCGCGCCGCGTCACCCCGGCCTGACCGGGGCCGCCCCGCGCCGCCCGCGCACAGCAGGCACCGGCCCCCACCGACGGCGGGTACCGGACCCCCGGCGCTGCGGGGCCCCGGTCCGGTCAGCGGACGCCGACGCAGGGGCCGGTCGGCACCGCGCCCGGCGCGTCGACCGCCGCCTGCAGCTGCGGCAGGACCTGCTCGACGGTGAGCGCGTAACCCGTGTCGGCGGCGTCCATCGCGGCACCGAACACCACGCCCACGACCTTCCCGTCGGGTGTGATCAGCGGGCCGCCGGAGTTCCCCTCGCGGACGCTGCCCCGCAGGATGTAGACCTCGCGCTCCACGGTCTGCTGACGGTAGATGTCGGGTCCGCGCAGGGTCACCCGCTCGCGGATCCGGGCCGCGTCCGGCCGGTAGGGACCGTTGCCGGGATAGCCCACGACGATCGCGTCGTCGCCGGTACGGGCGCGGTTCTCGGCGAAGGGCAGGACCGGCGCCTGCAGCCCGGGCACGCGCAACACTGCCACGTCCACCGAGGAGTCGTAGACCACGACCTCGGCGTCGAGTTCGCCGTCGCCGGCGACCACGGTGACCGAGCCGGTGCCGGCCACCACGTGCGCGTTGGTCATGACCAGGCCCGGGGCGGCCACGAAGCCGGAGCCCTCCAGGGCCCGACTACACGACTCGGCGCGGCCGCGGATCTTCAGCACCGACGGCTTCACCCGCGCCACGACCTCCGACCCCGCCAGCACCGGGTCGGGCGGCGGGACCTCCTGGAGCGGGGTGGTGCCGAACGGGCCGAGGATGTCCGGGAACCCGGTCGTGCCGAGGACCTGGGTGAACGCCGCCGGGATGCGCTGCAGCTGCTCGGGTGCGACGTCGTCGATCTTGGCCAGCACCGTCGAGCCCCGCACCGCCTTGCCGGGCCCGGGGCCCTCCTGGGCGGCGATGGGCACGGCGACCAGCCATGCCACCAGCAGCATGGCGGCGGACTGGAACACCGCGCCCAGGGTGCTGTCGAGAAGCCTCGCGCCGGTGCCGGAGATGTAGCGCCGGGCGGCCCGACCGATCGTCACCCCGGCGACCTGCCCGATGATGACCATCACGGCGATGATCGCCAGTCCGGCCACCAGGCGGCCCAGGGGCTCGTCGACCTCGCGCACCAGGTGTGGAGCCACCAGCAACCCGGAGGTCGCGCCGATCCCCACGCCGAGGAGGGCGAACCCGGAGGCGGCGGCGCCGTTGATCCAGCCGGAGATCGCAGCGGCGGCGGCCAGGGCGAACAGGGCGAGGTCGAGCCACTGCGACCCCGTCACCGAAGCCCCCTCCGCGGATTGTCGGCGGGCAGGTCGAGGGGCTCCTCGCCGTCGGGTGCCGCGTCACCGGCGTCACGGGTGTCCGCGGGCTCGGCGGTGCCGGCTCCGGCGCTCAGTCCGGGCACGCCGGCGACGGTGCGGTCGGCCAGCGGATCAGCGGACTCGCGGCGGGCCTCCTCGGCCGACATGCGGTGCTGTTCGCCGTTGCCGGAGGCCGCCAGGGTCTTCTCGAGGTCACGGATGTCGGTGGTGTCCCATTCCAGATCCCAGCCGGCGGAGTGGAACATCGCGGCGAGGATTCCGGCGGTGAAGCCCCACACCACCAGATCGTCGTGCTGGAACGCGGGACCGGTCCAGCCGGTGGTGTGCCGCAGCAGGAAGCGGTTGGCGGGGTCGAGCAGTTCGCTGACCGGCACGGTCATCACACGCGCGGTCTCGCCCGGGTCCACCACGCCGACCTCCATCGGCTCACGCCAGTACCCCAGGACGGGCGCGACCGAGTAGTTCGACACGGGGATGTACAGCTCCGGCAGCACCGCCAGGACGTCTACGCCGGCCGGGTCCAGGCCGGTCTCCTCCCACGCCTCGCGCAGAGCGGCCTCGACGGGCCCGCTGTCGGTGTCGTCGACCCCGCCGCCGGGGAAGGAGATCTGCCCGGAGTGGTTGCGCAGGGTCGGCGCGCGGTGGGTGAGCAGCACGCGGGCGTCCTCGGGCGGCTGCGGCCCGGGGGCGTCGGGCGAGCCGGAGAGTAGCACCAGCACGGCGGCGTCGCGGTGCGGTCGACCGGCCTCGTCTGGTCCGCGGTGGGCGGGCGGCTTGCGCTGGGGCAGGAGCCCGTCGAAGCTGCCGTCCGTGCACGCCGACATCAGCGGGTCCATCCACCCGGGATGCGGCACCCCGGTGATGTCACCGGGGCGTGGCACGGGCCGGTCCGCCGGGTCGTGCGCGGTCGGGCTCACGCGGTCACCCCCAGGTGTTCGGCGACGGCGTCCAGCACGTCCTGTTCGCTGTCCATGGGCTGCACCAGCACGTGGGCGACCGTGCCGTCGGGGCGCACGAACAGCGTGAGCGGCAGCACGGGCGGGGCGCCGAGGACGGTGGGCAGCTCCTCGTCGTGGTCGGAGACCGAGACGAGTTCGTCGATGCCGAGCGCGGCGAGGGTGTCGAAGCCCTTGGTCTCGGACGGGTCGGTGTGGGAGATGACCACCCGCACGTCGTCGCCGAGCGTGGCGGCCGCGTCGCGGATCGCGGGGAGTTCGCGCCGGCACGGTTCGCACCAGTAGGCCCACATGTTGACGACCATGGGCTTGCCGGCCTGGATCTTGCCGAGCGTGGTGGTGGAGCCGTCGTCCATGCACCGGACCATGAGGCCGGCGACGGGCCCGGAGGTGGTGGCGGGTGCGGCGCTGTCGCGGCAGGCGGGCAGGTCGGCGGTGGCGCGGGTGTCGGCGTCCACGACCGTGTGCGGCTCGTCGGCGGCCGGGCCGCCCACGGGGGGCGCGCCGGGGGCCCCGGCGGGGGGCGCGCCGGGGGCAGCGGTGGGATCGCCGGAACCGTCGCCCGAGTCCCCGAAGGTGGAGAGGAGGGCGACGACGACGCCGACCAACGCCACGAGGGCGACGAGCGACCACCGGGTTGACGCGCTCACGCGAGATCCCCCAGTCCCACCAGCTGGAGCAGGTGTTCGCGCTCGGGTCCCGCCACGAGGCGCGCGGCCGCGACCGGGTCGAGCGGGCCGGCCTCCCCCGCGGACGGGCAGTCGTCGGCCAGGACGCACGCCCCGCAGGCCGCGGTCCGCGCGTGGCACACCCGGCGGCCGTGGAAGATGATCCGGTGGCTGGCGTCGGTCCAGCCGGCGCGCGGGATCATCTGGGAGACCTCCCGCTCGATGCGGACCGCGTCGGTGGCCTCGGTCCACCTCCACCGGTTGACCAGGCGGATGAAGTGGGTGTCGACGGGCAGCCCCGGCACCCCGAAGGCGTTGCCGAGCACGACGTTCGCCGTCTTCCGCCCGAATCCCGGGAGGGTGACCAGGTCCTCGAGCCGCGGGGGCACCTCGCCGTCGAACCTCTCCACCAGGGCCGCCCCGAGGCCCTGGATGCTCCGCGCCTTGTTGCGGTAGAAGCCCGTGGGGCGGATGAACTCCTCCAGCTCAGCGCGGTCGGACCCCGCGTAGTCCGCGGCCGTCCTGTAGCGGGCGAACAGCGCCGGGGTGACCTCGTTCACGCGTTTGTCCGTGCACTGCGCCGACAGGATCGTCGCGACGGAGAGTTCGAGGGGGTTGCTGAAGTCGAGCTCGCAGTAGACGTGCGGGAACGCCGTCTCGAGGGTGCGCAGCATGCGCCTGGCGCGGCGGGTGCGCCCGAGGTCGGTTTCCACCCCCCTCGCGGCCACCCCTCGTCTGCGGCGCGTCACGGCTGGAGCGGGGTCGGGCATGAGTCCACATTACGGCTACCCGCGGACACCGCACTCCAACCGCTCCGGGTGGGGGCGGGTGCACCACCACGGCGGGCTCGTGTGCGCGCGCACGCACGACGGTGGATAATCGTGGCATGCAGGGAATCCTCGTCGTCCTGGTGCCGGTCCTCCTGGCCGGGTTCGCGCTTCTCATGGACCGATTCGAGAACGCCATCCTGGCGGAGCCGGAACAGATCGACACCTGAACCAACCCGCTGACCGCGCGTCGACCCCACCTCGACGCGTGAACGACTACAGTGGCTTTCGCCACACGCACGCCATGGCGCGGACGAGCATGTCCCCGCCCCGAACGGAGGGTCACAGACTGTGACGATTGATCGCCGCACGGACCAGTCTGCCGACGACGTCCTCACCAGAGCCGGAATCTTCCAGGGTGTGGAGCCGTCCGCCGTCTCCGCTCTGCGTGACGATCTGACCCGTGAGGAGTACTCGAAGGGTGACGTGATCATCCGTGAGGGCGAGCAGGGCGACAGCCTGTACATCGTCACCTCCGGCAAGGTGAAGCTGTCCCGCAAGGCGCCCGACGGTCGCGAGAACCTGCTGTCCATCCTCGGTCCGTCGGACATGTTCGGCGAGCTGTCGATCTTCGACCCGGGCCCGCGGACCTCGTCGGCCGTGTGCGTCACCGACGTCACCGTCCAGGCCATGGACCGGTCCGCGCTCAAGCGGTGGATCGCCGAGCGGCCCGAGATCTCCGACCAGCTGCTCCGCGTGCTGGCCCGCCGCCTGCGCCGCACCAACAACAACCTGGCCGACCTGATCTTCACCGACGTGCCCGGTCGCGTCGCCAAGGCCCTGCTGCAGCTGGCCCAGCGCTTCGGCACGCAGGAGGGCGGCAACATCCGCGTGACGCACGACCTCACGCAGGAGGAGATCGCCCAGCTCGTCGGCGCCTCCCGCGAGACGGTCAACAAGGCGCTGGCCGAGTTCGCGCACCGTGGCTGGCTGCGGCTCGAGGGCAAGAGCGTCATCATCTCGGACACCGAGCGCCTGGCCCGCCGCGCCCGCTGACGCCGGCCGGACTCCGCGACTCAACCGCCCCGTCCAGCACCTCCCCGCGCCGAGCTCCCCGAGTCCGCTCCCCCGTCCAGCACCTCCCCAAATCCGCTACTCTCCCTCCGGATCCGCTACCCCAGTGGGCGTAGCGGATCCGGAGGCGGAGTAGCGGATTTCCTGGTTCAGGCGGCGGCCGGGCCCAGGCCGAGCCGTTCCTGCCGTCGCATCTCCTCGCGGACGCGCCGGACGATACGGCCCGGGTCCTCGAGATCCGCCCACGTCCACCGGATCACGACGTACCCGGCCTCCTCCAGTTGGGCTTGGCGGCGCCGCTCGGCCACCCAGTTCTCGCGGATCTCGTCCGGTCCGGTTCCGTACTTGCCGAAGCCGTCCGCCTCTCCGACCAGGCGCCACCGCGGCCAGTAGAAGTCCACCCTGAATCTGCTCCCGCCGCGTACCTCCAGCCGCACCTGCAGCTCAGGTTCCGGCAGCCCCGCCATGACCACGATGAGCCGAATCAGCGTCTCGAGCACCGACTCGGACAATCCGGAGGTCCGCTCGGGTAGGGCCCGCGCCCGGGCCACGCCCGTCCTGCCCTTCGCGGCGTCCGCCTCCGCCTGCAGGTCGCGCCGCGTGCACAGTCCACGACGGATCGCCTGGTCCGCCGCGCACACCCCGCTCTCCAGGCCGGCCGTCCGTGCCACGTCGATGATCGACCGGGCCGGTGCGGTCACGGGGATCCCGTCGAGCATCTGCACCACCCCGTCGAGCGGCAGGTTGGCAACGGTGAGCGCGGAGCTGCGGCGGCTCCCCCCGCCCGCGCGGTGACGCGTGGCGGTGGGACGCTCGAGATCCAACCCGTGGAGCGGCAGACCGTGCAGGGCGAGTGCTGAGGCGTGCGAGAAGACGGTCCCCGCCTCCACGGTGTGTGCTGCGGCCACCGTGCGTTCGACGAATAACCGACGACGTCTTTCGTAGGTCGGCTCGCCGGGCCGCCCGCCGCCCGCGCCCTCATCCGCTGCGTGGGCGTAGACCCCGGTGCGGACGCGTCTGAGCTCGCCACTCGCGATCAGTCGCGCGATGTCGTCGTGGGTCAACCCTCCGCGCGCCAGATCGGCGTACGTCGACAGGCGGGCGGGGCGGTTCTCGGCGGGTTTCGAGGTGCTCATGCCGGGATCATCCCGCCGGTGCCGGCACACCCCGGTGGTTCAGGGCCTCGCGGGCAGGCTGCTTGTGGAGGCGCACGGCCCCTGTGGAGAACCCCGTCGTCATGACCGGTCCGGATCCCACGGCTGGGCCTACGACCCCGCCCCCCACCGAGATCCGCTACTCCCGCTCGGGATCCGCTACTCCTGTGCGGGTAGCGGATCCCGAGCGGGAGTAGCGGATTCGGGCTGTGCGGGGCTGGGCAGGGCGGGGCGGGGCGGGGCTGGTCAGGGCGGGCCGGCCGGGGCCGGCGCCGTCCCGGCTCAGGCGTCCGCGTCAGGGCGGTCGAGGCGGTCGAGGTAGCGCAGCGCCACCTCGGTCGACTGCTCGGCCACCTTCAGCAGGAACGGCGTCACGTCGCGGTAGATGTGCTGCGTGATCGCCTCGGCGGAGGCATCGCGGCCCAGCTCGGCCCGGGCGGCCACGATCTGTTCGAGCCGATCGCGCCGGTGCTGCCCGAGGACCTGCGCGGCGCGGCCGGTGTTCTCGACGTCGGGCCCGTGGCCGGGGATGCCGATCACGCCGTCGGCCCGCGCGGCGAGCAGGTCCATGCTGCCGAGGTAGTCGCCGAGATCGCCGTCGGTCGAGTCGAGCACGGTCGAATCCCTGCCGAGGATCGTGTCCCCGAGGACCACGCAGTCGGGCCGGGCGGTGAACCCGGCGCCTGCGGGCCGCACCTCGAGACTGACCGAGTCGGCCGTGTGCCCCGGGGTGCCCAGCACGGTGATGTCCAGTCCGGCGGCGTGGATCACCTCGTCGTCGTCACCCCCGGTCACCAACGGTGCGGCGTCGCGGCAGAACCGTTCCTCCACGGCCCGGACCGGGGCGGAGGTGAAGGCGCGCAGGTGATCGATGCCGTCGGTGTGGTCGCCGTGGCGATGGGTGACGACGACGAGCTCGATCTCCCCCACGATCGCCGCGATCCGCTCGGCGTGCGCGCGGTCGTCGGGCCCGGGATCCACCACCACACAGGTGGGCGACCCCGGCGCCCTCAGCACGACCGTGTTGGTCCCCTCGAAGGTCATTTCCGAGGGGTTGTCGCAGAGGATGACCCCGGACAGCTCCGTGACGGGCCGGAGCGTCTCGTAGGCGGGGAAACTGATCGGGGTCAGGCCGGCGGACACCGCTGCTAGACCTCGACCTCGACGATGAGCTCGACCTCGACCGGCGCGTCGAGCGGCAGCTCCGACACGCCGACGGCCGAACGGGCGTGCACCCCGGCGTCGCCGAAGATCTCGCCGAGCACGTCGGACGCACCGTTAATCACCGCGGGCTGGCCGTTGAACCCGGGCGCGGAGGCGACGAACCCGACGACCTTGACGACCCGCACCACGGCGTCGATACCGACGAGCGCGTCGACGGCCGCCAGCGCGTTGAGCGCACACGTGCGCGCCAGGTCCGCGGCCTGCTCCGGGCTGACCTCGGAGTCCACCTTGCCCGTGGCGGCCAACGCACCGTCGACCATGGGCAGCTGGCCCGAGGTGTAGACGAACGTGCCGGCCCGCACGGCGGGGACGTAGTTCGCGACCGGCGGGACGACCGTCGGCAGCTCCACACCGAGCTGCTCGAGCTTGCGGCTCCAGTAGCCGGTGGGCTCCGGCTCCGTCATCAGAGCCGACGCTTCATGTAGGCGACATGCTGCTCGCCCGTGGGGCCGGGCAGCACGGAGACCAGCTCCCATCCGTCGCCACCCCACTGGTCGAGGATCTGCTTGGTGGCGTGCGTCAGCAACGGCACGGTGACGTATTCGAACCGGTCTGCTCCGGTGGATTCGCTCATGGACCCCACTCTAGGTAAGTCAGGAGCGTCCCGCGCGCGGTGGTGCGAGCGCTTAGGGTGGAGGCCATGCCGTCCACGACAAGTCAGGGAACGCCGTCGACGCGGGCGACCATCGCCGATGCGCTGTCCACGGGGTGGTCCGAGAGCTCGACGCGCGCCGACCTGCACTACGTCTCCGGGAAGGGCGGGACCGGTAAGACCACCGTCGCCACGTCCCTCGCCCTGGCCCTGGCCTCGACCGGCAAACGCGTGCTGCTGGTGGAGGTCGAGGAGCGTCAGGGCATCGCCCGGACCTTCGACCGTGAACCGCTGCCCTACAGCGAGGAACTCGTCGCCCGCGTCGACGGGGGCGGCAAGGTGTACGCGCTGGCGATCGACATCGAGGCGGCGATGCTCGACTACCTCGACACCTTCTACCGCCTCGGCGTGGTGGGCAAGGTGATGAAGTCGGTGGGCGCCATCGAGTTCGCCACCACCATCGCGCCCGGATTGAAGGATGTCCTGCTCACCGGCAAGATCTACGAGGTCGTCACGCGCGAACACGCCAAGCGGGAATCCGTCTACGACGCGGTGGTCGTGGACGCACCGCCGACCGGCCGGATCGGCAAGTTCCTCGACGTCACCACCGCGATGGCCGACCTCGCCGGCGGTGGCGGGCCCATCCGGCGGCAGGCCGAGGCCGTCGCCGAGCTCGTGCACTCGCCGCGGACGGTCGTGCACCTGGTGACCCTGCTCGAGTCGCTGCCCGTGCAGGAGACCCTCGAGGCGATCGACGAGCTCAAGGGCCACGGCCTGCGCATGGGGCAGGTGTTCATCAACCGCGCCGAGACGCGGCACCTGGACGACGAGGCGCTGGCGCGGATCGCCGACGAGGACATCGACGCCCAGGCCGTGCGCACCGGACTCGACGCGACCGGGGTGGAGGTCGACGACGAGGGCTTCGAGGGCCTGCTCGTCCAGGCGATCGAGCACGCCCGCGTCGCCCGCGGTCAGCTCCGGGCGGGCGAGACCCTCACGTCGGCCGCCTGCCCGACCCTCGTCCTGCCGGCCCTGCCCCACGGCGTGGAGGTCGCCGACCTGTACGACCTCGCCTCCGCCCTCGTCGACCAGGGAGTGCACTGATATGACACGTCGCCTCGACATCACGGCCATGCTCACCGACCCCGCGACGCGGGTGGTGGTGTGCACGGGCGCCGGCGGCGTGGGCAAGACCACCACCGCCGCCGCGGTCGCGCTGCGGGCCGCCGAACTCGGCCGCGACACGGTCGTGCTGACGATCGACCCCGCCCGCCGACTCGCCCAGGCCCTCGGCATCGACGAGCTCTCCAACGAGCCCGCCCCCGTCCGGCTGGGACCGGACACCCCCGCCGACGCCGGGTCGCTGCACGCGATGATGCTCGACATGCGTCGCACCTTCGACGAGCTCGTCGTGGCCAACACGTCGCCCGAGAACGCCCGCGCGATCCTCGACAACCGCTTCTACAAGACCATGGTCACCTCGTTCGCGGGGACCCAGGAGTACATGGCCATGGAGAAGCTCGGGCAGCTGCTCGACGACTCGGCGTGGGACCTCGTCGTCGTCGACACCCCTCCCTCCCGCAACGCCCTGGACTTCCTCGACGCCCCGCGTCGCCTCGGCGCGTTCCTCGACAGCCGTCTCATGCGCCTGCTGTCGACCCCCGGCCGCGGCGTGGGTCGCCTGGTCTCCGGCGCGATGAGCACCGCCATGCGCGGTGTCTCCGCCGTGGTGGGGTCGTCGATGCTCAAGGACGCCTCCGAGGTCGTCGTGGCACTGGACTCCACCTTCGGCGGGTTCACCACTCGCGCCGCCCGCACCCAGGCGATCCTGCGCCGCAAGGGCACCGAGTTCCTCGTGGTCTCCTCCGCGGAACGCCCCGCCCTGCGGGAGGCCGCCTACTTCGCCGAGCGCCTCGCCGAGGAGGGCATGCCGCTCGCGGGCGTCGTCGTGAACCGCACCCACCCGCGCCTGACCGACCTCAGCGCCGAGCAGGCCTGCGCGGCCGCCGACCGCCTGGCGGGCGAGAACACCGAGGCCGAGGCGGTGCTGCGCATCCACGCCGACCGGGCCGGCACGGCCAGGCAGGAACTACGGCTGCTCGAGTCGTTCACCGACACCCACCCCGACGTGCGGATCGTCGGCGTACCGTCCCTGCCGTTCGAGATCTCCAACCTCGAGGCGCTGCGCTCGGTGGGCGACCAGCTCTGCGGCTGATCCGCACCGTCGCCGACAAGGCGAACGCGGCCCGCGGCGGAGAGGCCGCGGACCGCGTCGGGACGTCGGGGAGGGTGTGGACGCTCGTCGGCCGGGATCACCCGGCGCGCGACGGGCTCAGTAGACGGCGGTGTGCCGCTCGATCTGCTGGGCGAAGAAGTCGGCCCAGGACCGCACCTCGGGATGCTGCTTGAGAAGGGCCCGCCGCTGACGCTCGGTCATGCCGCCCCACACGCCGAACTCGACGCGGTTGTCCAGCGCGTCGGCGCGGCACTGCAGCAGCACGGGGCAGTGGCGGCAGATGGAGGCGGCCTTGCGCTGCGCGGCCCCGCGGACGAACAACTCGTCCGGGTCGATGTCCTTGCACCGGGCCTGGGCGACCCATTCCTGACGCCCCTCCCCGATGATGACCTCTTCGGAGCCGAGGGGATTGCTTGAACCGGGGCGGACCCCGTTACCGGAGGTGCGGGTGGTCCCGGGAAGCGTGGCCGTCATCGAAAAACCCCTAATCTGTGTGGAGGCGTGGACGGGTTCCCCGCTCACGCCTCCGGCCTTCTGGGTCCGCCCGGCGCGGCGGACCCACTGTGTCCGCGGTGCGCCCGTACCGGGGCCGGAGGGTTCGACCAGCTTCGGTCCGAAACGTCCCGCGTTCCCCCATATTGTTACCGTAGTCACACAACAGAAGTAAAGAGTTGACAGCGGAACCTCTGCGAGGGGGTGGGCCGACGGGGTCGTCACGTACTCTGGGCCCGTGTCGGCTATGAGTTCGCTGGGAAAGCTGGTCGCGACCTGTGTGGCCGCCGGAGTGGTGGCGGCGGGCTCGCTGTTCCCCATCGCCGGAGCAGCCGGACTCGCGTCCAACAAGATGGCCGACTCCCTGGCCGGGACGTCCGCGGACCTCATCAAGGGTGACCTGCCCTCGATCTCCACGGTCACCGACGCCGCCGGCGAGCCCATCGCGTGGCTCTACGACCAGCAGCGCGTCATCGTGCCCAGCGAGCAGATCTCACCGAACATGAAGCTGGCGATCATCGCGATCGAGGACCGGCGCTTCGCCGACCACAGCGGCGTGGACTGGCGCGGCACCGTGCGCGCCGCCCTGACCAACGCCACCTCCGGGGAGGTCGAGCAGGGCGCCTCGACCATCGACCAGCAGCTGGTGAAGAACTACCAGTTCCTCGTCTCCGCGGAGAACGACGCGGAACGCCGCGCCGCCGTCGAGACCACGCCCGCCCGCAAGATCAAAGAGATCCGGATGGCGCTCACCCTGGACAAGGAGTTGAGCAAGGACGAGATCCTCACCAAGTACCTCAACCTGGTCTCGTTCGGCAACGGCGCCTTCGGGGTCCAGGTCGCCGCCCAGACCTACTTCGGCGTCGACGCCGCGGACCTCACCGTCCCGCAGGCGGCGATGCTCGCCGGGATGGTGCAGTCGACCAGCCGCTTCAACCCGTTCACCAACCCCGAGGACACGCGGCAGCGCCGCGACACGGTGATCGACACCATGATCCAGACGGGGGCCGTCACCGCCGCCGAGGGCGCGCGGTACATGGCCGAACCCCTCGGGGTGCTGGACCGCGCGAACTCGCTGCCCCGGGGCTGCATCACCGCGGGGGACAGCGGGTTCTTCTGCGACTACGTGATGCAGTACCTCGACCAGAGCGGGCTCAGCCGCGAGATGGTCGAACAGGGCGGGTACACGATCCGGACCACGCTCGACCCCACCGTGCAGGACAACGTCCAGCGCGCGGTCGACACCTACGGCAACCCCACCGCGCAGGGGGTGGCCGAGGTGATGAGCGTCGTCCGGCCGGGCAGGGACGCCCACAAGGTCGTCGCCATGGCGTCGAGCCGGCAGTACGGGCTCGAACTCGGCGACAGCCAGACCGTCCAGCCGCAGCCGTTCTCGCTGGTGGGCGACGGCGCGGGCTCGGTGTTCAAGGTCTTCACCGTGGCGGCGGCGATGGAGAAGGGCATGGGCACCAACACCTCCCTGCCGGTCCCGCGCCGGGTGCAGGTGGCCGGCCTCGGCTCCGGCGGCGCGGCCGGGTGCCCGGCCGGCCAGTACTGCGTGGAGAACGCCGGCTCCTACCCCGCCTCGCTCCGCGTCCCCGACGCGCTCGCCCAGTCGCCCAACACGACCTTCGTCAACCTCATCAAGGACGTCGGGGTCTCCCCGACCGTCGACATGGCGGTCCGCCTGGGCATGCGCTCCTACGAGCGCAAGGGCACCGCGGCCGGGGGCGACTCGATCAGCGGGTTCATCAAGAAGAACAACCTCGGTTCGTTCACGCTCGGCCCCACCGCCGTCAACGCGCTGGAGCTGTCCAACGTCGGCGCCACCCTCGCGTCCGGAGGCGTGTGGTGCCCGCCCAGTCCCGTCGAGTCCATCACCGACCGCACCGGCAAGCCCGTCGAGCTGAACGAGCCGCAGTGCGAGCAGGTGGTCGAGGAGGGGCTCGCCAACACCCTCGCCGTCGCCATGTCCAAGGACGCCGTCGGCGCCGGCACCGCCGCCGGTGCCGCGGCGGGCGCGGGCTGGAACCTGCCCGTGTCCGGCAAGACCGGTACCACCGAGGCCAACCGCTCGTCGGCGTTCCTCGGGTTCACCAACAACTACTCGGCGGCCGTCTACGCCTTCAACGACGGCACCACCACCACCGAGCTGTGCACCAGCCCGCTGCGGCAGTGTTCGTACGGCAACCTCTTCGGCGGCCTCGAGCCCGCCCAGACCTGGTTCTCGGCCTTCTCCCCCATCGCCGAGGTCTACGGTCCGGTCCAGCTGCCCGCCCCCGACCCCGCGTACGAGGCCGGGACCAGCGGGGAGTCGGTCCCGGACGTCGAGGGTATGAGCCAGTCCGCCGCCACCTCCCTGCTCACCAACGCGGGCTTCGTCGTCAACACCCAGTTCGTCTCCGGCACCGGCCGCCCGTACGGCACGGTCATCGGGCTCGACGGCGGCACCGGCATCCCCGGTTCGCAGGTGACCCTGCGCGTCTCCGACGGATCCGGCGATCGCGGCGGCACGACGGGCGCCCCGGGGCAGGGCGCCTCCGGGCCCGGCGCCGCGATCGGCGACCAGCCCCTCGTCATCAACGTCCCCGGCCTGGCACCCATCACCATCTCGCCGCCGCGGTAGCGACCCTCACGGCGCCCTCGCGCGGGGCGGCGTCCCCTGCGGTCGTCGGTAGTCTGGGGCGATGCGTCGTCCCCCACGGAAGAATCAGGTGTCGCCGGCTTCCCCCGCCCGTGCGGCCGCCGTCCTCGCCGGCGCCGCCGTGGCCGGCACCGTCTACGCCAGCGGCTGGGAGCGCAACGCCTTCACGCTGCGCCGCCACACCGTGCCGCTGCTCGCCCCCGGCTCCGAGCCCCTGTCCGTCCTGCACGTCTCGGACCTGCACATGATGCCGGGCCAGAAGCGCAAACAGCAGTTCGTCGCCTCGCTCGCCGCCCTGAAGCCGGACATGGTCGTCAACACCGGCGACAACCTGTCGAGCGACAAGGCGGTGCCCTCGGTGGTCCAGGCCCTCGGCCCGCTGCTGGACCGGCCGGGCGCGTTCGTGTTCGGCTCGAACGACTACTTCGCACCCGTGCCCAAGAACCCCCTGTCGTACCTCGGGATCGGCGCGAAGAAGCACTCCGCCGTCCCCCTGCCGTGGCGCGACCTCAAGGCCGCCTTCACCGAGCGTGGCTGGGTCGACGCCACCCACCGCCGCGCCGAGGTCGCCGTGGACGGGCGTCGCGTGCTCGTCGCCGGAGTCGACGACCCGCACATCGGGCGCGACCGCTACGACGAGATCGCCGGGCCCGCGGGTCCGGCGTTCGACCTGCGGCTCGGGCTGCTGCACTCGCCGGAGCCCCGCGTGCTGGACCGCTTCGACGCCGACGGGTACGACCTGGCCCTGGCCGGGCACACGCACGGCGGTCAGCTCCGGCTGCCGACCGGCCCGATCATCACCAACTGCGGTATCGACCGCTCGCGCGCGCAGGGGCTCTCCGCGTGGGGCCGGGACCTCGTCCTGCACGTGTCCGCCGGCCTCGGGACCTCCCCGTATGTGCCGATCCGGACGTTCTGCCGGCCGGAGGCCACGCTGCTCGAACTGGTCGCCGTTCCCGGTGGTGGGGGCGAGGATCAGGGCGTCCCGGTGCCCCCTCGGCGGGAGCGGATACCCCTGCCCGCCTGACCCGGTTTCGCGATTCCGGCGACGGGGCGCTAGAGTATCCCTCGTTGTCGACCGGGGTGTGGCGCAGCTTGGTAGCGCGCTTCGTTCGGGACGAAGAGGCCGTGGGTTCAAATCCCGCCACCCCGACAATGGGAGGGCCCGGATCACGTCAGTGGTCCGGGCCCTCCGCTCATCTCCGGCCGCCCGGCTACCGGTGCACAGCGGCGCCCGGTCTCCGTATTCTCGTGGCATGACCTCCGAGACCGACGTCCAGAACGCCGCCACTTCCGGGGATTCCACGCCCGGGAACGACACACCCGTGCACCCTGACTTCGGCCGCATCACCACCACCGGCGCCGGGGACCCGGCGCTCGCGGCCGCGCTCCAGAAGGTCCTCGACGGGGCCTGGGCGGACGCCCGCGAGTTCACCCGGGACTCCATGACCCCGGACATGCTCAACCCCGTCGGGCTGTCCATGGAGGAGCACCGCGACCACGTCCTGGCGCAGCTCCAGCGACTCGCCGACGCGGGCATGCCCAAGCTCGGGTTCCGCGAGGAGGACGGCGGCACCGGCGACACCGGCGGCGCGCTGACGTCGTTCGAGATGCTCGGTCACCTCGATCTGTCGCTCATGGTCAAGTCGGGCGTGCAGTGGGGCCTGTTCGGCGGCGCGATCGCCAACCTCGGCAACGCCGAGACGCGGAAGAAGTACCTGCCGGACGTCATGTCACTGGACCTGCTCGGCTGCTTCGCCATGACCGAGATCGGCGGCGGCTCCGACGTGCAGAACCTGGAGACCACGGCGACGTACGACAGGGAGACCGGCGAGTTCGTCGTCACCACCCCCACGCCCAGCGCGGAGAAGGCCTACATCGGCAACGCCGCCCGCGACGGGCGGATGGCCGCCGTGTTCGCTCAGCTCATCACCCACGAGGACGGCGAGGAGCTGCGCCACGGCGTGCACTGCCTGCTGGTGCCGATCCGGGACGAGGCGGGCAACGACCTGCCGGGCGTGCGGACCACGGACCACGGCCACAAGGGCGGCCTGCAGGGCGTCGACAACGGCCGCATCTGGTTCGACGACGTGCGCGTGCCGCGGGAGGCGCTGCTCGATCGCTTCGGCGCCGTCGACGTCGACGGCCGGTACTCCTCCCCCATCGACTCCGTGGGGGCCCGCTTCTTCACCATGCTGGGCACGCTCATCCGTGGGCGCGTGTCCGTGGGCGCGGCCTCGGGTGCGGCGGCGCGGACGGCGTTGGCGATGGCCGTGCGGTACTCGCTGGTCCGCCGCCAGTTCGACCACCCGGAGACGGGCAAGGGCATCCCGCTGCTGGAGTACCGCGAGCACCAGCGGCGTCTCATGCCGCGGGTCGCCCGCGCCTACGCCTACGCGTGCGCGCAGAACGCGATCATCGCCGAGCTCGACGAGTTCGAGCGGAACCCGGAGGCGTTCGACGAGGTCAAGCGTCGGGAGATGGAGACCCACGCCGCGGGCATCAAGGCCACGGTCACCGCGTTCGCCAACGACACGATCGTCGAGGCCCGCCTGGCATGCGGCGGCGCCGGGTACATGGCGGAAAACCGGATCACCGAGCTGCGCAAGGACTGTGACGTCTTCTCGACGTTCGAGGGCGACAACGTGGTGCTCACGCAGCTCGTGGGCAAGGAGCTGCTCTCCGCGTACGCGGCGGAGTTCGGCGACATGGACCAGCGGGAGACGGTGGCGTTCGCGCTGAACACCGCGGTCGACGTGGTGCAGGAGAAGGCGCGCGCCTCGACGCTGTGGCAGAAGCTCGTCGACGCGGTGACCGACCGCGAGCACACGGACCTGCTCGACCGGGGCAACCAGCTCGAGCTGCTGGTGGACCGCGAACAGCACCTGCTCGAGACGGTCGCCCGCCGGCTGCGCAAGGCGCAGGGCAAGGACGGCTCGGCGGCGTTCAAGGTGTTCAACTCGGCGCAGGACCACCTGCTGCAGGCGGGGCGCGCGCACATGGACAGCTGGGTGTTCGCCCGCTTCGCCGAGGCCGTGGACGCGTGCGAGGACCCGGAGGCCAGGGAGGTCCTGGGGATGCTGTGCGACCTGTACGTGCTGGACATCGTCGACCAGGACAAGGGGTGGTTCCTCGAGCACAACCGCCTCACGACGGAGCGGACGAAGGCGGCGACGGCGGCCCGCAACCGCCTGTGCACGAAGCTCGCCGGTCGCGCGCGCACGCTGGTCGACGCGTTCGCGATCCCCGAGTTCGTGTTCGAGGTGCCGATGCTCACCGACGGCGGCGTGGACACGTTGAGCGATGAGCCCGCCGACGAGCACGAGGTCGCCGGTCTGGCCGACTGACCTCGCGCGACCCCTTCATCGAGAAGAGCGGTCCGCACACGTTTCCCGAGAGGGAGGTGTGCGGAACGCTCTTCTCGTTGCGGCGGGCCCGGGTCCGCCGCGGCAGGACGGTCCGGCCGGACGCCACCCGGCCGGAGGCGGACGTCGGTCGGCGCGGCCAGGCGCGAGAGCTACCGGCGGGCCCGGGGCCGTCCGGCGAGGCGCACCGCGAGCAGCGAGCACACCGCGACGGCCGCCAGGACAGCCGCGCCGGTCCACGCCACCGACGCGGGTCCGGCCAGCAGCAGCGCGTCGAGCGCGGCGGTGGCCTGCCCCGTGGTGGTGGCGGAGGTCGCCGTGACGAGCGCGGAGGGCGCGCCCCCAGCGACCCACACCCACCACGCCGCGCCGGCCGCCGCGGCGGCGAGGAGGGCCGCCACGATGCGTCCGGGCCACGCGCCGAGCACGGCGACCAGTGCGCGCCACAGGGCGGAAGAGGCGACGACGACGAGGGCGACCACCGCCACGACCGCGGCCACCCCGGCCGCGGAGAGGCCGTCCGCGGTGGCCAGCGCCCACGCGGACAGGCCCGCGGTGAGCAGGGTCAGGGCGAGGACGGACTCGGCCCGCGACGAGCCGGGCCGGCGGACGAGCTGGACGAGCAGGGCCCCGAGGACGGCCGCGGCGGCGACGCCGAGGATCCCGGCGGAGGTGCGCCGCTGGGCGTCGTCGGCGGCCGCGGCTGCCGCCGGTGCGGCCTCGCCCTGCTCGGCGGCCAGCGCGCGCCCGGTCCTGCCGATGGCGTCCTGGGTGCGGCCGGCGGAGTCGGCGACGCTCGAGGCGCCGTCGCGCAGGGCGTCGGCGCCGGTGGAGAGCTCGCCGGCCCCGGTGGCGAGCTCGCGGGCGCCGCGGGTGGCCTCGTAGACGCCGTCGCGTAGGTCCGCCCCGGGTTGGGAGAGCTGGCGGGCGAGTTCGGCGGCGCCGGAGTCGAGCCGGTCGAGGTTGCTCAGGGTGTTCTGGTCGAGCCCCTGGGCGGCGAGCTGGTCGCGCAGGCCGATGAGGGCGTTGCGGGCCTGGACGACCTCGGGGGCGTCGCCCTGCAGGCGGGTGAGGGCGTCCTCGATGGCGGTGGAGACCTGCCCCTGGATCACGGCGACGCCGCGGACGGCGCCGACGACCTGGCTGACGCCGCCGGCGACCTCGTCGGCGCCGGTTCCGGCCTGCCCCATGCCGGCCTGGAGCTGCTCCATGCCGGCGGCCAGCTCGGCCGAGCCGTCGCGGAGCTGCCCGGCCCCGTCGGCGAGTTCGGCGGAGCCGGAGCGCAGCTGTTCGGCACCGGCGACGGTGAAGGACGAGTTGGCCGACGCCTCGGACAGCGCGGAGCGCAGGGGCCCGCCGGCGCCGGGCGCGGCCTCGTCCTGCTGGGGCGTCGGGCCGACCACCGCCCACAGCGCCGCGAGCACCAGTGGTGCGATGACGAGCACCAGGCCCGCGAGCCGGCGGAACGGACCCGGCCCGCGCGCAGGCCCGGTCGCGGGCGCGGGGGCGGGTACGGCCTCGGGCTCGGCGGCGCCGCCCGGCCCGCGCCCGTCGGCGGACGGGGGGTCACCGACCGGGGGGAGGACGTCGGTGTCCGCTGAGGGGCCGGAGGGGGAATCCGAGGTGGTCATGGCCGGATCGTAATCCGGTGGCGCGCGGGTTCCCGCAGGTCACTCGGCATGCCCCCGTATCGGTGTCCGAGGCGGTTGGTAGGATTCCCCGGGAAACCGCGTCCCCCTCACGGTGGACCTCACCCGAGAGTTCACCCGAGAGCCCACCGCAGCCCTCACGCACACCCCGCCGCACAGCGACCTCTACCGCGCCGCGCAGGAAGGAGCCATGAGCCCCGTCCTCGCGATCGCTTCGGCAGGTCTGGCGACGCTCCTCGCGTGGCCGCTCACGAGGTGGCTAGGACGTGGCGCGGGATGGCCGCTCGCGGTGCTCTACCTCCTGGGTGCGTTCGCCCTGCTGTCGCCGCTCTCGCTGGCCCTGTCTGGGATGCCCACCGAGGTCGTGCGCATCCCCTGGGTGCCGGCCCGCGACTGGACCCTGGATCTGTTCGCCGATCCCACGGGGCTGCTCTTCGCGATGCTCGCGCTGGTGATCGGCGCTGTGGTGTTGATCTACTCGTCGTCGTACCTGTCCGGCGGTGAGGCGCACGGCGACGGCCGGGCCCGGACGCGCGGCCCACAGCACTACGGCTTCTTCCAGCTCATGACCCTGTTCACGGTCTCGATGCTGGGACTCGTGCTCACCGACTCCATGGTGCTGCTGTACGTGTGCTGGGAGCTCACGTCGCTCGCGTCGTTCGCGCTGATCGCCAACTCGGGCCGCCCCGCGTACGCCTCCGCCTTCCGCACGCTCACCGTGACGGTCGTCGGCGGGCTGGTGCTGCTGGGCGCGCTCGTGGCCATGTGGATCCGCACCGGCACCACCTCGATCTCCGAGGCCCTGTCCCACGACGTCTGGTACACCGATCCCGGGTTCACCGCGGCGGTCGCCGTGGCGGTCGCGGTGGCCGCGTTCACCAAGTCCGCGCAGTTCCCGTTCCACTTCTGGCTGCCCGACGCCATGGCCGCGGCGACCCCCGTGAGCGCGTATCTCCACGCCGCGGCGGTCGTGAAGGCCGGCATCTTCCTGTTCATGCGCTTCTCCCCCGCCTTCCACGACGTCCCCGTCTGGAACGCCCTGCTCGTGTCCGTGGGCATGGGCACGGCCGTGATGGCGGCCGTGTTCGCGCTGCAGAAGACCGACCTCAAGCAGCTCATGGCGTACTCCACCGTGAGCCAGCTCGGCTGGATCACCGCGGCGATCGGCGTGGGAACACAGGAGGCGCTCGCCGCCGCCGCGCTGCACACCGTCGCCCACGCCCTGTTCAAGTCCGGCCTGTTCATGCTGGTCGGCGTGATCGACCACGAGGCCGGCGCGCGCGACATCCGCGACCTGGGCCCGCTGTGGCGGCGCATGCCGTGGGCGTTCGGCGCCACCGTGCTGGGCGCGGCCGCCATGGCCGCCGTCCCGCCGACGCTGGGCTTCGTGTCCAAGGAGTCCATGCTCATCGCGTTCGGCGACGTCGCCGGCGGGCAGCCCGTCGCGGTGACCGCGCTGCTGGCCGGCGCGGTCATCGGGGCGATCCTCACCTTCCTCTACTGCGCGCGCATCGTCCTGGGCGGCTTGCTCGGCGCCTACCGCGATCCCTCCCGTCCCGCGAAGGACGTGGACGAGGTCCACGAGGCGCCGGTCCGCCTGTGGCTGCCCGCGGCCCTGCCCGCCGCGATCGGGCTGCCGCTCGCGCTGGTGGTGTGGATCTTCGACGTGCCGATGTCCGCGGTGGCGGAGGCCGCGGCCGGGCCGTTCGGCTGGCCGCCACACGAGCCGGGCGTCGGCGTCGTCTATGGCACCCCGCCCGCCGGGACGATCGACGATCTCACCCACGAGGCCCACTTCGTCTTGTGGCACGGGCTCACCCTCGAGGTCGGGCTCACCGCCCTGATCCTCGTGGTCGGGGCCCTACTGGTGTGGAGGCGCCGCGCGGTCGACCGGATGCTGGACCGCGAGTTGCTGCCGTTCGCCGGCGCCTCCGTGCTGGAGTCCCTGACCTCGGCACTCACCCGCGCAGGCCGCGCCCTCGTCCGCCCGACCGCCTCGGATTCACCCGCTCGTCACGCCGGCGCGCTGCTGGCCGTCCTCACCGTCTACGCGGTCGGGGTCGGCGGATGGGCACTGGCCACCGGCACGACGATCCCACCACGCGTCGGTGGGCTCGACAGGTCGATCGACGTCGTCCTGCTCATCGTCGTGATCGTCGGCGTCCTCGGGCTGTGCGCCGCGCACTCCCGTCTGGCCGCGGCCGTGCTGCTGTCCGCGGTGGGCATCGCGGTGACCATACAGATCTTCGGCCTCGGGGCACCCGACGTCGGCATGACCCAGCTCCTGGTCGAGGCCCTCACCGTCATCATGTTCGTGCTGGTCCTGCGGCGCCTGCCCCGCGATTTCATCGCCGCCTCGCGTCCCAGGAACACCGCGGCCATCGTCCTGGCCGTGCTCACCGGCGTCACCGCCACCATCGGTGTCCTCGTCTTCACCGGGCGCCGGGAACGATCCCCGGTCGGCATGTACCTATTGGAGAACGGGCCGGAGATCACCGGCGGCAGCAACGTGGTCAACACGATCCTCGTGGAGTTCCGTGCGCTCGACACCTTCGGCGAGGTCGCCGTGCTCGGCGTCGCCGGCATCGCGATCCTCGGGGTCCTCGGCTCGGTCCGGGCCACCGCCCTGGCCATCGACCCGCCGCCCGCCGACGAGCCGCTGCCGGGCACCGTGCAGAGCACAGGGACGGCCGCGGAGGCGCTCGAGGACGCCACCCGCAACACCGTGCCGCTGAAGCTGCTGGCGCGGGGCGTGACCCCGATCCTCGCCGTGGTCTCGATCATGCTGCTGTGGCGCGGCCACAACGAGCCCGGCGGCGGATTCATCGCGGCCCTCGTCGCCGCCTGCGCGTTCGCGCTGATCTATCTCGCCCGCGAGTCGGACCGCCCGGTGAGCCGGCCGTCCACCCCGGTCGCGCTCATCGGCGGCGGACTCGTGATCGCGGGCCTCACCGGCATCGGCGGGTACGCGCTCGGGCAGTTCCTCCAGCCCGCCCACTGGTACGTGGCCGGGCAGCACCTGTCGAGCGCTCTCATCTTCGACCTCGGTGTCTTCGCCGGCGTGCTCGGACTCGTCATGACCGCGTTTAACACGCTCGGGGCGGGACGCGCGCCCATCGAGGTCGTCCCCGGCCCGGATGACCCCGACACCGGTCGGCGCGCGGGCGCGCGCGGGCGCCGGGCCCGGCGAGAGGCGGGCGTCGGCGCGGGCGTCGACGGGGGCCGCGGTGAGAGCCGCGACGCTGAGGACGACGCCAGCCATTGCGCCGAGGAGGTCACCTCGTGACCATCGCGATCATGATCGGCGTCCTCACCGCGGGCGGCGTCTACCTGATGATGCAGCGCGGGATGGTCCGCGTCGTCTTCGGGCTCGCGCTCATCAGCCACGCCGTCAACCTCACCCTGCTCAGCGCCGGGGTCGCCGCGTGGCGTGCCGAGCCGCTGGAGGGCGTCAACGGACTCGACGTCTCCGCCGACCCGCTCCCCCAGGCGTTCGTCCTCACCGCGATCGTCATCACCCTCGCGGTGACCGTCTTCATGCTCTCCCTCGCCGTGGTGAGTCGCGACGACGACACCCACAACGTCCCGCCGACCGGTGAGGAGCCCGCGCCGTGACCGCCCTGTTGCTGCCGCTGCTGGCCGCCATCCCGGTGATGGCCGCCGCCGTGACCGCGATCCTGCCGTCGCGCACGGCCGGCCGACTCGTGACCCTGACCGTCCCCGCGGCCACCGCGGTCGCGGGTGTCGCGCTCCTTCTGCAGCACCGGTCCGAGCCCGTCATCGCCGGCTCGGTCGGCGGGTTCGTCCCCGGCGTCGCGATCCCGTTCGTCTCGGACTCCTTCACCGCCCTCATGCTCGTCGCCACGGGTGTGGTCGCGCTGGCGTCGCTGATCTTCTGCGACCTGACCGGGGAGTTCGGTCGCAGCCGCTACTTCGCCCCCCTGGCCCTGCTGCTCCTCGCCGGCGCCAACGGCGCCCTGCTCACCGGCGACCTGTTCAACCTCTTCGTGTTCGTCGAGGTCATGCTGCTGCCCTCGTACGCGCTCATCGCCATGACGGGCACGTGGCGGCGCCTCGGCGTGGGCCGACTGTTCGTGGTCATCAACCTCCTCACGTCCACGCTGCTGCTCGCCGGTGTCGGGTTCGTGTACGCGGCCGCCGGGAGCGTCAACCTCGCCGTGCTCGCCGGGGCCGCACAGGAGGACGGACGCGTCGCCGCCGCGGTGGGCGTGGTGCTGGTCGCCCTGTGCATCAAGGCCGGCGCCGTCCCGGTCCACGGGTGGCTCCCCCGGGCCTACCCCGGGACCTCATCCGGGGTCATGGCGCTGTTCTCGGCACTGCACACCAAGGTCGCCCTCTACGCGGTGATCCGCATCTGGGCGACCGTGTTCGACCTCGACCCGGCGTGGGGTCGGGTCCTGCTGGTGGTAGCCCTCGTGACCACCCTGTGGGGTGCCATCGCCTCGGCGTCCCCTGTCGGGGCCCGCGAGATCCTCGCGTGGCAGATGATCTCCGGGGTCGGCGTCATCCTCGCCGCCCTGGCCGTCGCGCAGGCCCCCGGCGGCGCGATCGTCTACATGATCCACCACATGGTGACCATCGGCGCGTTGGTGACGCTGTTCGGTGCGGCCGAGCACGTGTACCGCAGCGGCCAACTCGGAGGGCTGTCCGGGCTCTGGTACCGCGAGCGGCCGCTGGCCGTGCTGATCGTGATCGCCATCGCGGCGCTGGTCGGTCTGCCCCCCACCTCGGGCCTGATCGGGAAACTCGAGGTCATCGACGCCGCCACGGGGACGGGCGGCGCATGGGGGGTCGGCACCGTCGTGGTCGTCCTCGCCGCCTCGCTCATCGGCCTCGTCGCGATGCTCCGACTGTGGCGCGGCACCATGTGGGGCGGAGACGATGACGACGAGGAGCGCCCGACCCCCCGCGTGCCGGCGGCGCTACTCGTGCCCGGCGGCGCCCTCGCGGCCGTGTCGGTGGCGCTCTTCCTCGGCTACGGCGGCGTCGCCCCGGAGGTGGACCGTGCGGTCGCCGGACTCGTGGACCCCGACGCGTACGTCGCCACCGTCCTCGACGGGCCGAACGCCGTGACCGGCTCGACGATCGGGGGGCGGCCGTGATCCGTCGTGTGCTCCGCGCCCCGCGTGTCCTGGGCTGGCTGCTGTGGAACGTCGTCCTCTCCTCGTGGGCCCTCGCCAAGGAGGCCGTCACCCCCGGTCCGATCGGGACCCCGGTGCTGGTGCGGTACCCCATGCGCTGCCGGACGGACGTGGAGATCACCGCGCTCGCCTGGGCCATCACCGTCACCCCCGGAACGCTCGTGACGGTCATCGGCGACGACGAGCTGTGGGTCCACGTCGTGCTCGGCGGCCCCCGGGAGGAGATGATCGAGTTGCTCGGCCAGACGGAGGACCGGGTGCTGTCCGTGCTGCGAGGTGATGACGCGTGAGTCCGCTGCTGACCTCCCTCCTGGCCGGGTCGACCGTGATCGTCGTCGCGAGCATGGTCGTCGCTGCCGTGCGGGCGGTACGCGGGCCCGGGGACGCCAACCGTGCCGTCATGGCCGATCTGAGCTACTTCTGTGCGGTGGCGCTCTTCGTCCTGTTCGTCATCCGCCAGGGGTCCGCCGTGGCGCTGGACGTGGTCATGCTCGGCTCCCTCATCGGCATCCTCTCGACCGTCGCGCTCGCGCGGTTGCTCTCCCGGGGACAGCGGTGACCGCGATGGAGACCTCGATGATCACGGATCTGCTCATCGGCGGTCTGGCCCTGCTCGGCTCACTGTGCTTCCTGGTGGCCGCGGTGACCATGGCCCGCGCCGGCGACGCCCTGACCCGCATCAACATCCTGTCCGTGGCCACCGGCCTGGGGATGATGCTGTTCATCCTGTCCGCGTACGTGCACGAGCTGTCCACCGGGTTCAGCTGGATGGCGACGCTCATGGCGTTGGTGGCGTTCGGCGCGACGGTGGTGGTCACCACGGTCGCCTCCATCACTCTCGCCCGGGCCGCCTACCGCGCCGACGGCCGGCTCGACCCGCGTACCGCCTACGACGACATCGCCGAGGAGGGGTGACATGACCGGGTCAGACGACGCGCGCTCGCCGGGAGCGGTGACCGTCCGCGACCCGGCCGAGGCCGCCCGGCGGCTCGACTCCCTCATCAACACCGGCGACCTGCACGCCGCGTCGGCCATGGTCGACCAGATGCCGCCGGGGCTCGTCGTGGACGTCCTCGAACGCAGCGGCGCCAAGGACCGCGCGGTCCTGTTCCGGCTGCTGTCCAAGGGGTCGGCGCACGTCGTCTTCGAGGCCCTCGACCCGCCGCTGCAGTCCGAACTGATCCGGGCCCTGCACGCCGACCGCGTCAACCAGATCTTCACCGATCTGGATCCGGACGACCGCGCGGGCCTCATCGACGAACTCCCCGCCCACGTCGCCACCCGGCTGATGCGCGACCTGTCCGGCGACGAGCAGGCCCTCACCGCCGCGGTGCTCGACTACCCGACCGGGTCCGTCGGGCGGCGGATGAGCCCCGAGTACATCTCCACCCACCCCGACGTGACGGCCGGGCAGACCCTCGAGCGGGTCCGCCAGCGGATCGACGAGGCGGAGACCATCTACGCGATCCCGGTCACCGACGACCAGCGGCGACTCGTCGGGATCGTGGGGCTGCGTGCGATCATGCGTGCCGAGCCGGACACCCCGGTGCGGGAGCTGATGAACGACGCGATCTCGGCCCGCGCCCGCGAGTCCGCCGAGGCCGCCGCGCGCCGGTCGGCCGACGAGCGGCTCATCGTGATGCCGGTGGTCGACGACGAGGACCGCCTCGTCGGGATCCTCACCTTCGACGACGCCCTGCGCGTGCTCGAGGACGCCGAGACCGAGGACACCGCCCGGTCCGGCGGATCCGAGCCGCTGCGCCAGCCGTACCTGGCGACACCGGTGCGAACGCTGGTGCGCTCGCGCGTGGTGTGGCTGCTCGTCCTGGCGTTCGGCGCCGCCCTGACGGTGCAGGTGCTCGAGGTGTTCGAGGCGACCATCGAGCAGGTGGTGGCGCTGTCCCTGTTCGTGCCGCTCATCATCGGCACGGGCGGCAACACCGGCAACCAGGCCGCCACCACCGTGACCCGCGCGCTCGCCCTCGGCGACGTCCGGCCCCGCGACGCCCTGCGGGTGCTCGGTCAGGAGATCCGCGCCGGGTTCACCCTCGGGCTCATCCTGGGTGCCGTGGGCTTCGCGGTCACGGGGTTCGTCTACGACACCGACCTCGGCCTGGTCATCGGTCTCACGCTGCTGGCATTGTGCACGATCGCCGCGACGGTCGGCGGGCTCATGCCGCTGCTCGCCCAGGCCGTCCGCGCGGACCCGGCGGTGTTCTCCAACCCGTTCATCACGACGTTCGTCGACGCGACGGGGCTGGTCGTCTACTTCCTCATAGCGCGGGCGGTCCTGGGGCTGTAAGCAGGAGAGAGAGGGAGGTGACGCGAGCAGTGGACGGTGTGCAGGTCGCTCTGCAACTCCTCGTCGTCGCTCTCGTCGTCAACATCCTGGCGTGCCTCGTGCGGGTCGTGCGTGGTCCCTCGCCCCGCGACCGGGTGACGGGCGTGGTGTTGGCGGGCACCACCGGCGCGGCGCTGCTGTGCACCCTCTCCGTCCTGACCGGCGCCCCCGCGGTCCGTTCAGCGGCGCTGGCCCTCGTCGCGCTCGCGCTCGTCGTCACGGTCACGATCGTCACGGCGGAGTCGGGACGGCGATGACCGACGCGCTGCAGGTGGTCCGTGACGTCGCGGTGGTCCTGTCGGCCGCGGCCGGACTGGTGTTCTTCACCGCCGGGACCGTCGGACTGCTCCGGTTCCCCGACCTGCGCAGCCGACTGCACGCCGTGACCAAGGCCGACACGCTCGGCCTCGGGTTCGTGATGCTCGCCCTCGCTCTCGCCTCCGACAGCCTCTGGGCCGCCGCGACGTTCCTGCTGGTGTGGGTCCTTGGAATGGGTGCGGCCGCGGTCGCGGCGACGTTGCTCGGCTCCGACCCCGAGGCGTCACCGTGAGCGCCCCGGGGATCCTCGAACTCCTCGTGGGCTGCGCGGTCGTCGTGGCCGCCGCGGTGGCGCTCGTCGTGCGTGACCGGCTCGCCTCGGTCGTGACGTTCATCCTGCTCGGGGGACTACTGGCGGCTCTGTGGACGTCGGTGCGGGCACCGGACGTGGCGCTGGCCGAGGCGGCGATCGGGACCGGGGTCACCTCGGCCCTGCTCGTCGACGCCCTCGCCGATCGCCGGTCCTCCCGCGTGAGTCTGGGGCGGGGCCGGGGACGGGTCGTCGCGTGGGCCGCGGCCGCCACCGGCGGGGCCGGCCTCGTCGTCGTGCTCGTCGCGGGCGTCCTCGCCGCCGACGTCTCCGGTGACGCCGCTCCGCTCACCGCCACCGTCGACGAGGCCATGCCCTCGGCCGCGGTCGGACACGACATCACCGCGGTGCTGCTGGACTTCCGCGCCTACGACACGCTGCTCGAGGTGGCGGTCCTGCTCGTGGCTGTGGTGGGGGCCTACGCGCTCGCCTCGGCAGCCGCGCCCGGCGCACGGCCGGCACCGGGGCGTACATCACCGGCGCCGCTCGGCGCCGAGCCCGCCACCCACCCGCCCGCGACGCTCGTGGCCTTCCTCCGCGTGGCCTCCCCCGTCCTGCTCCTGCTGGCCGCCTGGTTGCTGTTCGCCGGCGCCTACCAGCCCGGCGGCGCGTTCCAGGGCGGGGCGATGCTCGCCGGCACCGCGATCCTCGCAGCCGGGGCCGGGGCCGCCCCGGCGCTGCTCGAGGGACTCCCCGGCCGGGCCATGGTCACGGTCGGGCCCCTCGCGTTCCTCGCCGCCGGCGGTGCGGGTGTGCTATCGGTGGGTCACTGGCTGCACATGCCGGCCGGGATCGAGACCCCGGCCACCGTTGCCGTCGAGACCGTGTTGGCGGTCTCGATCGGCGCCGCGCTCGCGACCCTGTTCCTCACCGTCCGACGGCGCCCGCGTCAGGTCCTCGGCGGTGACCGCCCGTGAGCACCCTCGCCTGGTATGCCGCGGTCGGAGCGGCCCTGTTCGCGCTCGGCCTGGTGACGATGCTCGTGGCCGCGGACCGGTTCCGCCGCCTGGTGGCGCTCAACGTCGCCGCCGCCGGTTCGCTGGTCATGCTGCTGTCCGTCGCCGGGCGGGAGGAGACCGCCGACCCGGTGCTCCACGCCCTCGCGTTGACGGGGATCGTCATCACCGTGGCGTTCACCGGGTTCGGGGTGGTGCTCGCCCGTCGGATCGACGACGAGGTCGCCGACGGCGAGGCCGCGGACACCGGGCCGGCCGACTCCGCGGACGCCGACGGAGGTGGTCCGTCGTGACCCCCTCGCCCGCCTGGGCCGCCGTCCTGTTGCCGTCCGCCGTGCTGGTGCCGTTGGCGTGGGCCGTGCTGTGCGTTCTCGCGCCCGCTCGGGCGCGTGCGGCGGTCGGCCTCGCCGGCGCCGTGACGGCCGCGGCGGTGGGGATCGCGATCACCGTCGCCGTCGCCACCGTGGGCCCGGTCGAGGCGGCGCTGGCCGGCCGGCTCCCGCCGCTGGGGATCGCGGTGCGCGCGGACGGGCCGGCCGCTCTGTTCCTGCTGTTGACCTCGGTCGTCGGCGCTCTGGTCTCGCTGTTCGCCGCGATACACCCCCGCTCGACCGGCGACGAGGGCGCCCGCGACTGGTTCTGGCCCGCCTGGCTCCTGCTCTGGTCGGGACTGGCGGCGGTCTTCCTCTCCGCGGACCTGTTCAACCTGTACGTGGCCATCGAGATCGTCGGGCTCGCCGCGGTGGTGCTGGTGGCGCTCGGCGGGCGCGGCGCGTGGCGTGCGGCGTTCCGCTATCTCATCGTCACGGTCACCGGGTCGCTGCTGTTCCTGATCGCGCTCACGCTGGTCTACGCCGCGGCCGGGACGCTGGACCTGCGGCTGGCCGGCGAGCGGCTGGCCGCCGGTGAGCCGGGCCTGCACGTGACGGTGATCCTCACGCTCGCCGCGACGGGCATGGCTTTCAAATCGGCGCTCTTCCCGCTGCACGGGTGGCTGCCGGACGCCCACGGCGGCGCGCCGGGCGCGGTGAGCCCCCTGCTGTCCGCTCTCGTGGTGAAGTCGTCCTTCGTCGTGCTGTTCCGGGTGTGGACCGAGGTCACCGGCCCCGACCCCGTGGTGGGGACGGCGTTGGGCGTCGCCGCGGCCGGCTCGGTGCTGTGGGCCGGGGTGGCCGCCGCGCGGACCCCGCGGTTCAAGCGCCTGGTCGGGTACTCGACCGTCTCGCAGATCGGCTATCTGTTCCTGTACTTCCCACTGTCGGCCGCGGCGCAGACGGCCGAGCAGCAGCGCGCCGCGTGGGTGGCCGTGGCGCTGCTGGCGTTCGCGCACGGGTTGGCCAAGTCGTCGCTGTTCCTGTCGGCGGGACTGGTCAAGGACCGGCTCGGGACCGACGAGATCGCGGCGATGACCGACCAGGGCTCGCGCATGCCGATCGTCACCATGGCCGTCGCGGTCGCCGGGGTCAGCCTCGCCGGTCTGCCGATCACGCTGGGCTTCGCCGGCAAGTGGCACCTCCTCCTCGCCGCCGTCGACACCGCGCTGTGGTGGGTGGCGGCGGTCGCCGTGGCGGGCACCCTGGTCGCGGCCACGTATCTGCTGCGGCCGGTCCAGACGTTGTTGTCCGGGGAATCGAGCGGACGCCGGCCCGGCGATGACGACCGCACTGGCGTCCGGTCCGCCCCTCGCGCCGCCACCCTCGTGCCCCTCACGGGAGCCCTGCTCGCCACCCTCGCGATCGTCGCATCCGGACCGTTGGCCGATCTCGCGGTCCTCGGGATGAGCCTCGGAGGCGCGTCATGACCCCGCCGTCCTGGGTCGGCGAGTCCTCCGTGCTCGCCGTGGCCCCCCTCGTCCTGTCGGCGCTCGTCGCCGTCGTCGTCTTCCTCATCCCCGACCCCCGCACCCGGCCGCGCACCGCCGTCAACGTCACCGGCGCGGCGGTCAAGCTCCTCATCGTGGCCGCGCTCGTCCCGGCCGTCGTCGGGGGCGCCCGCCCCGAGTGGCGCAGCGCGCTGCTGCCCGGCGTCGACCTGATCCTGCGCGTGGAACCGCTGTCCCTGCTCTTCGCCGGGTTGAGTTCGCTGTTGTGGCTGCTCACCACCATCTACGCGATCGGCTACCTCGAGGGGCGGCCGCACCGCGCCCGGTTCTTCGGATTCTTCTCCCTGTGCGTCACGGCCACCGTGGGCATCTCGTTCTCCGGGAACCTCGTGACGTTCCTGCTCTTCTTCGAACTGCTCACCCTGGTGACCTACCCGCTGATCGTGCACAACGGCACGGCGGCGGCCTTCGCCTCGGGCCGGTTGTACCTGCGGTACGCGCTGAGCGGAGGGCTCGCGGTCCTGATGGGTGTGGCCTGGCTGACCGCGCTGGTCGGCGACGTGGAGTTCGCACCGGGTGGCGTGGCGGCGGTGGCAGAGCTGGCCGCGACCGACCCCGCCACCGCGACGGCGATCTTCGCGCTCATCGCCTGCGGCCTCGGGGTCAAGGCCGCCCTGTTCCCCCTCCACGGCTGGCTGCCGCGCGCGATGGTCGCGCCCGCGCCGGTCAGCGCGCTGCTCCACGCCGTCGCGGTGGTCAAGGCCGGGGTGTTCGGGCTGGTCCGGCTGGTGGACGACGTCTACGGCGTCCGCGTCGCGGACGAGCTCGGGGTGCTGCTGCCACTGCTGGTCGTGGCGTCGTTCACCGTGATCTACGGCTCGGTGCGCGCGTTGATGCAGGACGACCTCAAGAAGCGCCTCGCGTACTCCACGGTCAGCCAGGTCTCCTACGTCACGATCGGGATCGCGTTGGTCTCCGAGGTCGGCACCGCCGGCGGCCTCACCCACCTCGTACACCAGGGGCTGATGAAGATCACCCTGTTCTTCTGCGCCGGGTTGTTCGCCGAGGTCCTGGGGGTCAAAACGGTCTCCGGGCTCGCGGGGCTCGGACGGCGGATGCCGTGGACGTGTGCGGCGTTCACGGTGGGCGCGTTCGGGATGATCGGTCTGCCGCCGATCGCGGGGTTCGTCTCCAAGTGGCAGCTCGGGTTGGGCGCCCTCGACTCCGATCACGCGTGGGTGGTGGGGATCTTCGTCGCCAGCGCCCTGCTCAACAGCGCCTACTTCCTGCCGCTCGTGTACTCGATGTGGTTCGTCGAGCGGCCGGACGGTGACGAACCGGACGGCGGCCGACCCGACGGGGGCCACCCGGACGAGGGCGCCCCGGGGCGCGCACGTCGGAGGGCGGAGGCGCCGCCGGCCCTCCTCCTTCCGGCGGTCCTCACCGCGGCGGCCTCGCTGATCGTGGGGATCATCGCCGCGGCCCCGTACTCGCCGATGGCGATGGCCACCTTCATCGCCCGGGGGGTGTTCCCCTCGTGACCACCACACTGTGGATCCTGGCGCTCGTCCTGCCGCTGACGATCGCCGCGCTCATCGGCATGGCGGCCACTCCCCCACGCCCGGCGGTCGACACCTCACTGCCCGCGCCCGACACACCGATCCGCCGCCTGGTGCTCCTGATCGCACCGCTCACCGCGCTGCCGGCCCTGGCCCTCACCGCGATCCCCGGCGCATCGCTGACGGTGCCGTGGTTACTCGTGGGCACCCACCTGCAGGTCGACGGCCTTGCCCGCCCCCTCGTCCTGGTCTCGGCGCTCCTCTATTCCGCCGCCCTCGCCGCGGTCGCCTGGGCCGGTTTCCGGGGCGGGCGTGGCCTGGTCGCGTTCCTGCTGGTGTGCCACGTCGGTACCACGGTGGTGTTCACCGCCGGCGACACGGCGACGTTCTACCTCGGCTACGGCCTCATGAGCTTCGCCGCGTACGGCCTGGTGGTGAACTCGCGGACCGCGGAGGCGCTGCGCGCCGGTCGGGTGTACATCGTGCTGGCGGTGTTCAGCGAGGGCGCCGTCCTGGCCGCGCTCCTGCTGGTGACCGCCGCTGGCGGGACACTGATCGAGGACGCGCCGCGCGCCGTCGCGGAATCCGACCACACCGCGCTCATCGTGGCGCTGCTGCTCGTCGGTTTCGGCGTCAAGGCGGGCACCCTTCCCCTGCACGTGTGGCTGCCGCTCGCCCACCCGGCCGCCCCGCCCGCCGCCAGCGCCGTGCTGTCCGGTGCGATGGTCAAGGCCGGACTCATGGGTTGGCTGCGGTTCCTGCCCCTGGGTGAGGCGGAGCTGCCCGGATGGGGCCTGACCCTGGTCGTTGTGGCCCTGGCGGGGGCGTTCCTGGCCGTGCCCGCCGGCGAACTGCAGAGCGAGCCCAAGGTGGTCCTCGCCTACTCGACCATCAGCCAGATGGGGTTCCTCGCCGCTCTCGTGGGCGTGGCGATGGCGTCCCCCGAGCTCGCCGCGGCCGTGGTCCCGGCGGCGGTGGCGTATGCGGTCCACCACGCGCTGGCCAAGGGGGCGTTGTTCCTCGGGGTGCCGGTGTGGTCGCATCACGCACACGGGGCCCGCCGGTGGGTCGTGGCCGTCGGGCTCGGCGGGGCGGCGCTGGCGGTCGCGGGCGCGCCGTTCACCTCGGGGTCTGTGGGCAAGTACGCGGCCAAGAACGCCGTGGAGGGCGTGGAGCTGGGTGGGGTCGACCTCGTGGACCTGCTCCCTCTGGTCGCCACCGGCTCCACGATCCTGTTGCTGCGCGCCGGCTGGCTGCTCGTCCGGCGGGAGCCGGACGTCCGCTCGCGAGCCGACGCCGAACTCGGGGCGTGGCTCGTGTTGGTCGCCGCCGGGATCGTCGTGCCCTGGGTGGTCACCGACCGGTGGCTCCCGCTGACCGAGGTCCCCGGCCTCGATCCCGTGACGCTGTGGGACGCCACCTGGCCCGTGCTGCTCGGGCTGGCGATCACCGCGGTGGCGCTCGCGCTGGGACGCCGCGGGTCCCTGCCGGGGTGGGTCCGGCGCGCGGACGGGAGGGCCATCCCTCCGGGGGACATCGTCGTGCCGGAGGAGCACATGGCCCGCATGGTTGGTTCGGCGGCCCGGTCGGCGGTCGTCTCCGGGGGCCGCCTCCGCGAGCGCGCCGACCGCGACGTGCGGCGGGTCATCCCGTCCGCCGCGGCGGGCCGTGCCTACGACGCCCTCGAGTCGGGCCTGTCCTCCCGGGCGGGCGGTGGCGCCGTCGTGGTGCTGTTCGGTCTCGTGCTGGCCCTCGCCGGGGTGCTGTCATGACCCGGGCCGTGTCCGCGATCTGGCGTTTCCTTGGCTTCCTGCTGTTGTGGTGGGTCATGGCCGGCGGGGATCCCGCCTACTGGTACTACGGCCTGGGGGCGGCTGCCGTGGCCACCGCCCTGAGCGTCCGCGTCCTCCCACCGGCCCGACGTCGCGGCGCGGAGCGCCCGGAGCGCGCGCGACGCGCGCGTCCGTGGGAGATCCCGGCGCTCGTCGTGTGGTTCCTCTGGTCGGCGCTCCGTGGAGGCGTCGACGTCGCGCGCCGGGCGTTCGCCCCGTCGATGCCGATCGCACCGCACGTGACCCGGGTTCGGATCGGTGTCAGGCATCCGGCCGGGCGCCGGTTGGCGTTGTGGATGGTCAACCTCATGCCGGGTTCCCTGGTGGTTGACGAGGGCGAGGGCTGGGCGGCTCTGCACGTCCTGTCCGATGACCTCGACACCGAGGCGGCGTGGCGGGAACTCACCAGGAGGATCTCGCGGATCGTCGGCGACTGACTCGCGCTGCAACCGCCCGGGCCGCCCACCCGCTAGGGTGACGAACATCACAGCCGGACGGGCCGGCGTGTCCACCACCCCCGAGGTGCCCATGGCCCACATCCCCGCCGCCGCGGAGCTCATGCCCGAGCTCGCCTGCTACGGCCTCGCCGGGCACAGCGCCACGCCCGCCGACCTCATCGCGGAGGCGCGCCGGGCGGAGGAGCTGGGTCTGGGGTCGATGCTGCTGTCCGAGCGGTTCGCGCTCAAGGACGCGGGCGTCATGGCGGGCGCCGCGGTGGCGGCGACGAGCCGCATCGGCGTGGGCACGGCGGCGACCAATCACAACACCCGTCACCCACTGGTCACCGCGACCATGGCCGCGACGTTGCACCGCATGTCCGGTGGCCGGTACGCGCTGGGACTGGGGCGCGGCATCCCGATGCTCTTCGACATCATGGGACTGCCGCACATCACCTCGGCCCAGCTCGAGGACGCGATCGGCATCCTGCGCACGCTGTGGTCGGGCGGCGCGGTGATCGGGCACGACGGCCCGGCCGGCCGGTACCCCTACCTGGTGCAGGACGCGTCCTTCGACGAGGACATCCCGATCCTGCTCATGGCGATGGGCGACAACCAGCTCCGGCTGGCCGGGCGGATCGCCGACGGGGTCGTGCTGCACACCTTCATGTCGGACGCGGCGGTCGAGCGGTGTGTACGGCTGGTCCGCGACTCGGCCGAGGAGGCCGGGCGGGATCCCGCCGGGGTGCGGGTCTGGTCGGTGATGGCCACGATCGAGGACTCCCTCGACGAGGCGGCGCGCCTGCGCAAGCTGGTCGGGCGCCTGGCGACGTACCTCACCGGGTACGGCGACGTGCTGGTCCGTGTGAACGGGTGGGACCCGGCCGGCCTCGAGCGTGTCCGGTCCGACGAGCGGCTGGCGGCCCACGCCGGCGCGCTCGACGCGACCGACGATCTCGATCTCCTGCGCCACGCGGCCGGGGTCCTGCCCGACGAGTGGCTCGCGACCGCCGCGGTGGGCGACGCCGCCCACTGCGCGGACCGCATCGAGGGCCAGTTCGCGCTGGGCGCGGACTCGGTGGTGCTGCACGGCGCGACCCCGGACGAGCTCGCGCCGGTGCTCACCGAGTGGCGCGACCGACGGGACCCGGTGCGCTTCGCCCATCTGGGGACCAACCCCGGCCGGTTCGCCCGCGTCGACGCCGTCCCCCGGGCCGGCCGAGCCCTCCCCCACCTGCAGGAGGAATCACGATCATGACCAGCACCCGACCCGACGCCACCGTCGTGGGCACCCCGGAGGAGGTCACCGCCGGGTGGCTGTCCGAGGCGCTCGGGACCCCGGTCCGCTCGGTGCGCACGGAACCCGTGGGCACGGGGCAGATCGGGTGCTGCGTGCGGGCCCACGTGGACGGCGACGGGCTCCCGCCGACACTGTTCGTTAAGCTGCCGAACCCCGACGAGGGCATGCGTCCGCTGCTGCACGGCGTGTACCGCAGCGAGGTGCTGTTCTACCGCGATCTCGCGCCGACGGTGGCGGTGCGGGTGCCGCGGGCCCGGTTCGCCGCACTCGGTGACCGCGACGGTGAGTTCACCCTCGTGCTGGACGATGTCGCGCCGCTCATCCAGGGTGACCAGCTCACGGGCCTGACCGTCGAGCAGGCGCGCGACTGCGCGATCAACCTGGCGGGCCTGCACGGGCTCCGGTGGTGTGATCCGGGACTGCGCCACATCGAGGGCCTGTCGGCACCGACGGTCGAGGACAACGTCACGCTGCAGGAACTCGGCGGGCCGGCGTTGGAGGCGTTCCTCGGGGAACTCGGGGGAGGGCTCGACGACGACGAGCGCCGCATCATGGAGGGGATCGCCCCGCTGATCGCCGGCTGGGCCAACGGGCGGGCCGAGCGGTTCGCGTTGCTGCACGCCGACTACCGGGCCGACAACATGTTGGTCGACCCCGCCGGGAACCGTCCCTCCCTGGCGTGCGACTGGCAGACGCTGGCGGTGGGGCTCCCTGGCCGGGACCTGGGAGGGTTCCTCGGGTCGAGTCTGACGGTGAGCGATCGCCGGGCGGCCGAACGCGGGATCGTCGCGGCCTATCACCGTGCGCTGCTCGGTCACGGCGTCGCGGGGTACCCCCTCGCGGAGTGCTGGGACGACTACGTCTACGGCCTGCTGCAGACGCCCGTGCTCGGGATCTTCGGCTGGATGTACGGCACCCGCACGGCGCGGGGGGACGAGATGTTCTCCCTGCTCATGCGGCGCGCGTGCCGGGCGATCGCCGATCACGACGCCCTGGCGGTGGCCCGCTCGGGCTGAGCGCCCCGCAACGCACGAAATCCGCTACCCCGCCCCGGGATCCGCTACCCGTGTGAGGGGCGCGGATCCGTAGGCGGAGTAGCAGATCTCGGGGGCGGGAGGTCAGGCGGGCCGGATCAGACGGCCTGGGCCTGCCACATCCAGTGCAGCTGCTCGAGCCGGGCGCTGATGCCGATCAGCAGGTCCTCGGTCACCGGGTCGTCGCCGACCCGGCCGATGTTCGCCCGCAGCCGCTTGATGACGGCCTCGAGCGCCTCGGTCATGACCAGGACGACCTTGTCGTCCGAGGTGAACTCGGCCGAGACCTCGTCGAGGGCGCTGCCGGCGGCGACCGTCTTCGAACGGCCGTCCGGGCTGACGCCCACGGCGGTGGCACGCTCGGCGACCTCGTCGACGAAACCGCGCGCGTCGGCCACGACCTCGTCGAGGGCGAGGTGGACGCTGCGGAACCGCGGGCCGACGACCGACCAGTGCGCCTGCTTCGCGACGAGCGACAGGTCGATGAGGTCGACGAGCGACTCCTGCAGGGCGTTCGTCACCGCCTCCTGCGCCTCGGCGGGGACGAACGAGGTGAACAGACCATTCGAATCAGCAGCCATCATGGCTCCCTTCTGACCCGGTGTGCGGGCCGTGGAAGTGAATCGGATCGTGCACTGGACCTTCCCAGTATGCCCGTTCTGTTGACTGCCGTCAGTCCTGCAGACGGTGGTTACCGCGCGGGCTGGCCTCGACGCCGGCCTTGACGGCCTGGCACAGGCCCTCGTCGACGGCGGCCCAGTAGGCGTAGACGCGGTCGAGCAGCTCGGTCTCGTCCGGGTGGATGGCCGAGACGTGGCCGGCGATGTTGGCCGCCAGCCGCTCGCGGGCCGCGTCGTCCATGACCTCGCGGTACAGGATCGTGGCCTGCACCTGGTCGGTGTCGTCGGCGTGGGGGCTGATGTCACCGCGGTAGATGTCCGTCCCCTTGGTGTCCCAGGAGCCGATGTCGAACGCCTTGGACGCGTCGGCGGACGGGCCGCCGATGGTGTTGGGGTGGTACTCGGCCTGCGCGGGGTGCGGGAACTCGAACTGCATGGCGCCCTCCTTGGAGTAGGAGTTCACCGGCGAGATCGGGCTGTTCACCGGCAGCTGCTGGTAGTTGGCACCGATGCGGTAGCGCTGGATGTCCGGGTAGGCGAAGACGCGGCCGAGCAGCATCTTGTCGGGCGAGAAGCCGATGCCCTTGACGATGTTGGTCGGCGCGAACGCGGCCTGCTCGATCTGCGCGTGGTGGTTCTGCGGGTTGCGGTTCAGCGTCATGGTGCCGACCTTGCGCAGCGGGTAGTCCTTCTGCGACCACGTCTTGGTGAGGTCGAACGGGTTGTAGCGGTAGGTCTCCGCCTCGTGGACCGGCATGACCTGCACGTGCAGGTCCCAGGACGGGAAGTCACCGTTCTTGATGGACTCGTACAGGTCCTCACGGTGGTAGTCGGCGTTCTCGCCGGCGAGCTTGTCCGCCTCGGCCTGCGTGAGGAAGTCGATGCCCTGGTTGGTCTTGAAGTGGAACTTGACCCAGTGGCGCACGCCCTCGGCGTTGATGAACTGGTAGGTGTGCGAACCGAAGCCGTCCATGTGACGCCAGGTCTTGGGGATGCCGCGGTCGCCCATGAGCCAGGTGACCTGGTGGGTCGACTCGGGGCTCAGGGTCCAGAAGTCCCACTGCATGGCGTGGTTGCGCAGGCCCGAGGCGTTCTTGCGGCGCTGCGAGTGGATGAAGTCCGGGAACTTGATCGCGTCGCGGATGAAGAAGATCGGGGTGTTGTTGCCGACGAGGTCGTAGTTGCCCTCCTCGGTGTAGAACTTCAGCGCGAAGCCGCGCGGGTCGCGCCAGGTGTCCGGGCTGCCCTTCTCACCGGCGACGGTGGAGAAGCGGGCGAGCATCGGGGTCTTGACGCCCTTCTGGAACAGGCCGGCGCAGGTGATGTCCGAGATGTCCTCGGTGGTCTCGAACTCGCCGAACGCGCCCGAGCCCTTGGCGTGGGGAAGACGCTCGGGGATGTTCTCGCGGTTGAAGTGCGCCAGCTTCTCGATGAGGTAGAAGTCGTGCAGCGCCTGGGGGCCCTGGGGGCCGACCTGTGCGCTGAACTCGTCACTCGGGACGGGCTGGCCGCTGTCGGTGGTGGTGTGCTGGCCGGGCTGGAAGTCGCGTACGCCGCGGTCGGCGGGGTGAACGGTCACGTCTGGATGCTCCTCGAGTGGGTGGTGTGGAGTGGAAGTGATCTGGGTCTCAGTCTTAGACGAGAGCGGGGCGATCCGCCCGGCAATCGGGACATGTTCCCCAGTAGTTGACCTCGGCTTCGTCTATCCGGAAGCCGCGGTCGTTCTCGGCGTCGAGGCAGGGTGCGTGCCCCACCGCGCATTCGACGTCCTCGATGCGCCCGCAGTGCCGGCACACGAGGTGGTGGTGGTTGTCCCCCGTGCGGCGCTCGTAGCGGGCCGGGGAACCGGCCGGCTCGATGCGACGCATGAGACCGACGTCGGTGCACACCCGCAGCGCGTCGTAGACGGTCTGCGTGGACACCGCGCCCAGCCGTTCCCGGACGAGGGAGGCGACGTCCTCCGCTGCGATGTGGGGACGACCGGCGACGACGTCGAGGACCGCGAGTCGCGGCGAGGTGACCCTCAACCCGGCCTGGCGGAGCAGTTCTCCGTGTTCCTCTGCTGTCGTCATGGCACTCACCCTAACCCACTTTCTGGAACTAGTCCAGAAAAAGATCGGTTCCGTTCTGGGAACTCTTCTCGGCATGTGAGGGCCGGGCACCGGGCGGCGGACTAGGCTGGACGCAGACCCGAGAACACGCAGGAGGACGCCATGACCCAGGCCGCCGACGGACCGATCGTGTGTGGGTATGACGGCTCGCAGGACTCGCGGCGGGCGGTGGCGTGGGCGGCCGGGCGTGCCCGTGAGCTTGGGGTCCCCCTCGAGGTGATCTCCGCCGACCGCGCGGTCGGCCGCGTCGTGGCGTTCGACGAGACGGCCCGCGCCAACGTCGAGGGCGCCATGCGCGACCAGCTCGACGACCTCGTCCGTGGTGTCCCGACGACCTACCGGGTGATCGCCGACAGTCCGGTCGGGGCGCTGGTGGAAGCCGGGCGCGACGCGTCGGCGATCGTCGTGGGCAGCCGGGGCCTCACCGCGCGCGAGGATTTCGCGATGGGCTCGACCTCGGCGGGCGTCGTCGAACACGCGCCCCGCCCGGTCATCGTCATCACCCCACGCACACCCTCGGGCCCGGCGCAAGGACCGGTCGTGCTGGCCGCCGACGGGTCCCGCGCGAGCGACGAGGCCGTCGCGTTCGCGTTCGCGGAGGCCGAGCGTCGCGGCACCGGGCTGCGTGCGGTCCATTCCGTCGAGATGCCCAGGCTCCCGGGGGGCTCCCAGTTCGACCTCGACCGGCTGGCGGAGAGCGTGATCGCCGAGGACGAGAAGACCGTCCTCGACTCCCTCGCCCCGCACGAGGCCCGTCACCCGGACGTCGACGTGGAGCTCATCCTGGTCGTGGGCGAGCCGGCGGTCACCATCGCCGACGAGGCCGACGGGGCGTCGATACTGGTCACGGGGTCGCGCGGTCACGGCGGCTTCGCGGGACTGCTCCTGGGCTCGGTCAGCCGCCGCCTGCTCCAGACCGCCCCCTGCGCGGTCGCGGTCGTGCGCCACGCGCACTGACCGGCCGGCAGACCGCCCCCGGTCCGGCGGCTGGCAACTCCCCGGCCCGGCGGCCGGGCGGCGGCGAGCGGTCCGGCGAGTCAGGGCGGGCCGATCCGCAGCATCCGGGTGAGGGTGGGTTGCCACATGACGCCCGGGCCGTCTCCGCGGGCGACGATCGTCCCGGTGAGCTCCATCGGCTCGTCGAGCGGGCCGTGGCCGATGAACGTGCGGGCCACTTCCCGACCCGTCGTCACCTCCGTCGAGGTCACGTCCACCGGCCCGAACTTCTGTGCCAGCCCCTGGTCGAGCGGAGCCGCGGCCGACCCGGGCGCCGGATCCCGGAGCGGGCCGTAGGCCAGCGCGTGGATGAGCCCGTCGCCGGTCGTCGCCTTGGGTAGCGACGCCGTGCGCGCGAGGGACGTCCACGCCCGCGAACAGGAGCCGTCCGCGCCGACGTCGACCCTGGTCATCCCTCCGGTGTACGGCGCCGACGCCGGCACCGCGGGGCCGTCCACCGCGAACGGCGGGTACTCGAAGCCGTAGGTGTTGACCAGGATCAACGCCTCCCCGGCAGGGTCACCGGTCGACGGGACAGCACCGGCCGCGATGATCGAGTTCTCCGTGGCCGCCGGCCCCTCGATCACGACGCCGTCAGGAGCGGCGGAGTCGGGGCGCAATGTGGTGGCGAACGCCGGCATCCGGCACACCGGCGACCCGTCCTCACGCCGCAGGACGACGAGGTCCGGATGGGCGGCGTCATCGGTGAACGCCACCAGCGAGTCACCGGGACCGAAGTAGGTGGGCGTGGTCCCCGACCCGTGCGCCAGCAGGCCCGGTTTCCGCCCCGGCCCCACCTCGTAGCCGTGCCGCCAGCGCACGGTCGGCGTACCGTCCGCCGAGGAGTCGATCTCGTAGAGCGCGCGGGTGGTGATCACCGACGCACCCCCCGGCCGGACCGTCAGCCCGTTGGAGATCCTCTCCCCTGCAGGCAGGGCGAGGTGGCGGAGCTCGTCGTCGTCGCCCCCGTCACCGACACCCGCACCGGCGTCGCGCGGCCGCACCGTCCCCACCACCCCGCCGGACGTCGCGAACCACACCCGCCCGTCGAAGGCGGGCATGAGGCCGGTGATCGCGTCCCCGTGGGGGACGGCCGGCGCCAGGTCCGCGAGGACGTCGACCGACATGCGCCACGTCCCGTCCGGCGCCCGGTGATGCCCCACGGCGAGGAGACGACGATCGCCGTCGGCGACCACCACCCGGTCACGGTCGTCCAGGTAGCCGTACACCCCGCCCAGCAGGGCGCCCTTGGTCAGCTGGACCTCCGCCAGCACCGCCGCGGTGTCGGGATGGAACAGCTTGACCGTCGGCGCGAGAGGCGTGGGCGGGGTGAGGCCGAGGTAGGCGGTGCACAGGGCGACCGGCATCCCGTCGGAGCCCACGAACACCGTCGAACACGTGGCCCCCGTCAGCCCCGAGGCGATCGCCGGATTCGCACCGGGCCCACGCCCCGGCAGGGTGTCGGTCGAGGCGGCGTCACCGTGGACGGTGGCGGTGCCCGCGGGTCCGAACCCGGACGGGGACACCGCCGACCGCGCCGACGCCACCCCCGGCGTCACCACGGACCCGAGCATCACGACGAGCGACGCCGCCAGCGCGGCCAGACCACTACCCGACACACCCATGGCGTGATTCCACCACCGCCCGGCCTCCCCCGTCTCGAACACAGTCATCAGCGGTGGCCCGTAACATCACCGTCTGATAACGAGATAGACCGTTCGTGAGAGGTCCGGCCTATCGGACCTCGGTAGTGGACGGAGTACACGGTGTCGGACGCGGGGCCAGCCTTCCCTCCGCGATACCGGACCTCGCCGTACCCGCGTGCGACAGACGCGTTCGCGCCCGCACGCGTGCTCGACCAGATGTCGGGACAGGAGAACCTGGTCGTCGTCCACGCCGGTCGCTTCGGCGGCGCGACCACCCTGCTGCGCTCCTGGCTGGACACCCGGTCCCCCGACGGTCACGTGGTGGCCCACCTGATCGGTCCCGACCCCGCCGCCGGCGAGGCCCACTACTGGAGTTGCGTGCACGAGGCCCTCGTCGCGGCGGCGTCCGCGCGGCCGGCTCTCCCCTCCCTCTCGGGGCGGGGCGGGGCCGCGGACTCCCCGGGCGATCCGGACGCCGCCTTCGGCCTCGTCCTGGACGCACTTCGCCACGGAACCCGCCCCCTCACCCTGCTGCTCGACGACCTCCACCTGCTCTCCGACCCCGTCGGTCGGACGGGTGACCTGCTCGCCGCGGCACCTGCCGGCGGACTCCGGATCCTCGGGACGACGCGGGCGGCCGCCCCCTGGGCGGCCCGCGGCGCCGGGGTGCCCGGCCAGAAGGTCATCACCGCGCCCGAGGTGGTGTTCGAGCCCACGGAGGTCGCGGGGCTGCTCGACGCCACCCGCTCCGCCATCGACCGGCGCAGCACGGAGATCATCCACCAACTCACCGAGGGGTTACCCGGCCTGGTCGCGGCTGTGTGCGCCTCCGTCCCGGGATCGGCCCTGGCCGCCCCCACCCACCTCGACGAGCACGTCGAGGCGGTCATCCACCATGAGGTCCGCCGCGCCCTCGACACCGCCTTCGGACCGGGACCCGCGCGGCGGTCGCTCGCGCTCTCCGCTGCGGCGTCACCACTGACCGCGGCGTCCGCGGCACCGCTCGTCGACGACCCCGGGGCGTTCCTCTCACTCCTCGACGCGAGCGGGTTCGCCCATCCCACCGGCAGCCCCAGGGATCCGGAATGGCGTTTCCCCCGCCCCGTGCGGTCCTCCCTGCTGCGGACCTGCCGCGAGGAAGCTCCTACCGAGCTGCACGACTACCGGCTCGAGCTGGTCCGCCACTTGCTGGACTCCGACTCACCCGCGCACGCCCTGACGGTGGCCGGGGATCTCGAGGACTGGCCGCTGGTGGTGCGGATCGCCCGCGAGAACCTACACGTCCTCTACACCCGCCACTACGCGGTCACCATGACGGACGAGGTCCTCGCCCGGGTCCCCGCGCATCTCCTCGCCGATGAACCCGACCTCGAGCGCCTGCGCCGCGTCCACCACACGTTCTCCGGCCCCCCGGACGTGACGTCGAGGGACGGGCTGCCGGCCCCCCTGCCGCCGGACGGGCAGGCCACCACCGGCGACGAGGACGGGCAGACGCGGGAATGGACCACGACCATCATCCGCGCACTCGAGCTGCGGATCGAGGGCGACTACGCCGGGGCCGTCCGACTGTGTGACGACCTCGTGTCCCGGCCGACCCCGGAGGCCGAGACGATCCCCGAGGCGAACCGGGACCCACTCGGCTTCGCCTACACCCACATCGGGATCAGCTACATCATGACCGGGCGGTTCACCGACGCCATCGCCGCCCTGCGCCGTGCCCCTCGCGTGACCACCGAGTCCCTCGTCCACCGGGACGTGGCGGGCAAGCTCGCACTGGTCCACACCGTCCTCGGCGATCTCCACGACGCCCGCGAGAACCTGACCGAGGAACGCCGCCACCCGGCATTGCCCGCGGCCACCGAGATCCTCGTCCGGCCGGCGGGGGACGCCGCGGCCGCACTCCTCGCGCTGGAGCGGTTCGACCTGGACACCGCGAGCGGGGTGCTGGGCGATCTCGGACCGCCCGGCGACCACGAGGAGTTCTGGGGCTTCGTCCTCTACGCCTGGGGACAGTTCCACCTGGCGGCCGGCACCCCCGGGCAGGGACTGCGATTCCTCGACGCTCATCAGCCCCGTTTCGCCCCTCTGCACACGGACGGCGCCGTCGTCGTGCCACTCCTGCAGGCGGTGCGGGCCGACCTCCACCTGGCGTGCCACCAGCCCGACGAGGCCGCCGCGGCGCTCTCCGGCTCCGTGCACCCGCTCACGTCCGCGGCCCGGGCACGGCTCCTGCTCCTCACCGACGACCCCCGCTCCGCGCTGGATCTCGCCTGTGAGGCGCTGCGAGACCCGGCGAGCACGACGAGGGTGTCCCTCGAACTCGAACTGGTGGCCGCCGCCGCGAGCCTGGCCACGGGAGATGTTCCCCGGGCCCGGCACCACGCCTCGGCTGCCGTCCTCACCCACCGCGTGTCGGGCCTGGACGCCCCGTTCCGCACCCTCCCCGCCGCGGTCGGCGACCGCCTCGGCAGCCTGGCTCCCGATCTCCCCACGCCCCCGCGAGCGACCGGACCCGGGTTCGGGACCCTCACCTTTCACGCGGACTGGCAGTTCATGACCTCAGAAGAACCCCTGCCCCGCCCTGTCGAGGCCCGGCTGACGAAACGCGAACGCGAAGTCCTCCTGGAACTCGCGACGGACGCCTCCGTCAAGCAGATCGCGGCCCGGGGATACGTCAGCCCCAACACCATCAAGTCCCAGATCCGCGCGGTCTACCGCAAGCTCGGCGTCTCCACCAGGGAGGCCGCGGTCGCCAAGGCGAGGAGCCTCGACCTATTCTGATCGACCCGCTCCGTCTCCGGTCGAAACGCCCCACGGCCCGCCCGTGAGACCATCGACCCAGCGGCGTCACCACGAGGAGATCGAGCAGATGAGCGCAGGCCACACCCGCCCGGGCGCCGCCCGGATCGCCGGGGAACTCCTGCTCACCGTGGGCGCGATCCTGCTGCTCTACGTGTTCTACGAGGCGTTCTGGACCAATCTGGCCGCCGGGCGGCTGCAGGCCGAGGCGACCGCGGGACTCGAGGAGCGGTGGAGCGACGCCCCCGCCGTGGCCGCGGCCGCCGAGCCCGTCCCCCCGGCCGCGCCGCCGATGGGCGCCCCCTTCGCCCGCATCCACCTGCCGACGCTCGGCGAGGACGCGGACTACGCGGTGGTCGAGGGCACCCGCACCGAGGACCTGCGCACCGGCCCCGGCCACTACCCCGGCACGCAGATGCCCGGCGAACCCGGCAACGCCGCGCTCGCCGGGCACCGCAACGGCTCCGGCGCCGTGTTCGAGCACCTGGACCGGCTCGAGGCGTGCGACGCGATCGTCGTCGAGACGGCCACGCAGTGGATGACCTACCGCGTCCTGCCGACGGGAGCCGACGAACCCGAGCGCCGGGCGACCGCGGCCGCCTGCCTCGCGCCCCCGCAGGTCGAGCGGGTCGCCGCGGGCGACTATTCACACGTGGCCGGGCGGCACATCACCACGCCCCGTGCGGTCGAGGTCATCGCCCCCGTCCCCGGGCAACCGGGCCCGGCACCGGCGGCGGGCGAGGCCGAGCGGCTGCTCACCCTCACCACGTGCCACCCGATGTACTCCGCCGCGGAGCGACTGATCGTCCACGCGATGCTCGCCGAGACCACCGCCAAGACCGACGGCCGCCCGGCCGCACTGGAGGACTGATGTACGCCTACCTGTGGCGGGCGCTGCCCGGCCCGCGGCCCGTGAAGATCCTCCTCGCGGTGGCCCTGCTGGCCGCGGTGTTCCTCACGCTCATGGAGGTCGTGTTCCCGTGGGTGGCCGAGCAGCTGCCGCACACCGACGTCACCGTCTAGCGCCGGAGACGGCTCAGATGTGGACGGTGACGTCCGCGTCCGCGCGCAGCTTCTGCGACAACTCCTCCATCGCGGCCGCCTCCTTCTGGACGCGTACCTGCTCGGCGACCTCGCCGCGGACCTGCTCCAGCGGCGGCAGCCCGCCACCGCCGGCACCGCCACCGGCCATGGCCTGTTGCTGACCGATCTGCTCGTACGCGGCCTCGACCTCGGCGTCGCTCGCCTCGAACTCGCCGAACTCGGCCGTGATGAGCTTCTCCACGCGCAGCTGCTTGTCGATCTGCTCGAGCACCGCCTCGCGGTCCAGTCCCTGCTCCCCCATCGCCGAGAGGAACTCGTCGGTGCTCACCTGGTTACGCTCGGCGAACTCCGCGAGCTCGGCCCGGACCTCGTCCTGGGAGACGTCGATGCCGCGCTTGCCCGCCTCCTGGGTGAGCAGCTCGGTGCCCACCAGCCCGTCGGTGGTGAGCGTTCTGAGCTGCGCCTCGTCGACGGGCTGGCCCGTCATCTGCGCCTGCATGCTCATCTGCTGGTACTGGTTCTCGAACACCGACAGGAACTCGTCGCGCGAGATCTCCGTCCCGTTCACCTCGGCGACCGGGTCCGGGATGTCCGACGTATCGGGGCCGGGGGGAGCCTGCTCACCGCCCGGCTCCTGCCCGTCCGCCGGTTCGGACTGCTCGGCCGCGGCCGGGGTGCCGGAGGCGCTGGCCTCGTCGTCGTCGCCCCCGGCACCGCAGCCCGCGACCACCAGGACGGTCCCGACGGCGGCGACCGCCGCCCTCCATGTCCGTGCGCGCACTCGATCTCCTCACGTTGTCCGTGTGCGTGAAGACGCCGACGGTACACACCGGAGTTAGGCGGGAGCTGTGCGCGCGGCGCGCCCGGGGCTCGAACAGCGCGGCGCGCGGCGCGGCGCTTCACCCGCGCCGCCCGCCGCCGGGTGCGTCAGAACCGCAGGATCGCGCCCTCCGCGACATCCTGTGGCAGCGAGTCCACTACGACCACCGACCCGGACGTCGCCAACACGTGCCCGATCGCCGCGTCGAGGTCGTCGGGCCCGTGGTCGGCCGCGCACCGCCGGCGCGTCACCAGCAGCCTCTCGACGCGGGCCTCCTTGGCGGCCTTGAGGATCTCGGAACCGCCGCCGACGATCGCCCGGCCGGCTCCGATCGCGTCACCGAGCCGCTCGGCGTCGCCCTCCGCGCGGCGCCCGAGGGCCGGCCCGACGATCGCCCACGCCCGCTCGTGCAGCTCGCCCGCCGACAGGGCGTCGGGGTTGCCGGCGACCACCTCGTCCACCAGGTGCTCGTAGCCCAGGTACTCGCGGAACCTCGGCAGGTGCTCACCCACGGCGGCCAGGACCACCGGGCGCCGGTCGTTGGGCTCCAGCTGCTCCCGCAGGCCCTGCGCGACCTGGCGCAGGAACTTGTCGCGCTGCACGTCGCCGACCTCGGCGCCCGTGCCGTGACTGTGCAGGACGCCCGCGCCACCGCCGTTGCCGGTGGGGCCCGCGCTGAAGCGCTGCTGCTGGTGCGCGGGCGGCTGCTCGTCGCCGGCCATGTCCTCCACCGACGACGGGATGGAACCCAGGTCCAGCTCGCGGACCGTCGACGCGGTGCCCTCGAAGAGCCGGACCTTGTTCTGACTGCCCGCCAGGATCAGGAACTCACCGTCCGACACCGCCGCCGGCACGATCGGCCGGACCGCGAACCGGTCGCTCACGTGGACCGCCTCGGGCAGCGCGGTGGCGACGCGGTAGGCGCGCCACAGCCCGTCGGTCGCGAACAGCGCGAGCCCGTCGGAGAGCTGCTGCCAGTAGGTGTCGTCCTCGAGCAGCGCGACCAGCGGCCCCAGGATGCCGGCCGCCTCCTCCGCCGACGCGCCGTGGGCGGAGAGCTGGCCCTCGGCCTCCTTGATGAGCGACTTGGCCCGGATGGGGTTCTCCCGGACCTCGGCGCCTCCGCGGGCGGTGGGCAGGAAGATCGACACGGCCCGGCCGGTACTGGTGCCCAGCTCGGCGAGGTCGGTCAGCGGGATCGGATCGACGTGCGCGGTACGGGTGACATCAGCCATGACCCGACGTTACCCACGTCACAGCGTCCCGTGGGTTCGGTGACCGGGTTGTTGTGGGGCTGTGACATTGGGTGCGCGACAGTGGGTCCGGGGGTGACCGGGGGGCCGCGGATACCATCGCGGGAGTGACCGATGTGCCTGAGACGACCGACCGGCGGCCGGTGAGTACGGCCCGGGTCCTCACCACCCTCATGGTGCCGATGTTCATGGCGCTGCTCGCGCTCTCGGTGATCAACGTGGCGCTGCCGGTGATCGGCACGGCCCTGGACTCGGACTCGCGTGGCCTGCAGTGGGTGGTGTCGGGGTACGCGCTGGCGTTCGGGCTGTTGTTGGTGCCGTCGGGTCGCCTCGGCGACGCGACCGGGCGCAAGCGCCTGTTCCTCGCGGGTGTCGCGGTGTTCGTGGGCGGGGCGGTGGTCGCCGGGTTCGCGCAGTCCATCGAGATGCTCAACCTGGCGCGCCTCATCCAGGGTGTGGGCTCGGGGATGCTCAACCCGCAGACGTTCGGCCTGATCCAGAAGTACTTCCGCGGCGGGGCACGGGCGCGCGCGTTCGCGACGCTCGCCACGACCGTGTCCGTCGCGACGGCGTCGGGGCCGCTCGTCGGCGGCCTGCTCATCGAGGCCCTGGGCGACGACCTGGGGTGGCGGGCGATGTTCCTGGTCAACGTGCCGCTGGGCGTGCTGGCGATGGTGCTGGGGTGGCGGTGGTTGCCCGACGACCGCCGCCTGCCGCCCGGCGAGGAGAGCCCCGACGTGGGCGGGTCCGCCGCGCGCGCCGGGGACATGGCCCGCCTCGCCGCCGAGCGGGAGGAGGCCGCGCGCGGGGGCGCCGGACGTGGCGGGGCCGGGGACGAGGACGGGCGCGGGGACCGGGCCCACGGTGATGACGACGACCACGACGACGACGAAGCCGGCCGCGCCTCGCGGATCACAGCCGCGGTGAACGCAGCTCTGCCGAGACCGCCCCGGGCGCGCCGGCGGGCACGGCTGGACCTCGACCCGGTCGGCATCGTCCTGCTCGGCGCGGCCGTGCTGTCGCTGATGCTTCCCTTCCTCACCCGCGGCGGGACCCCCGCCTACTGGGCACTGGTCCCGGTCGGGCTGGGGTTCCTGGCCGCCTTCGTGTGGTGGGAACGACGCTACGAGCGCCTCGGCCGGCCCCCGCTGGTCAACCCGGACATCTTCCGCGACCGGGCGTTCCGCAACGGCATGGTGATCGTGTCGATCTACTTCGTCGGCGGGACGAGCCTGTGGATCGTCATGCCGATGTACCTGCAGTTCCACCTGGGGTACGCGCCCATCGACTCGGCGCTCATCAGCCTGCCCGCCTCGATCTGCGCCGCCGTCTCGGCCCAGGTGGCGGGACGGTTCGTACTGCGGCTGGGCCGGCGCATGGTGATCACCGGGTTCTGCATCACCATCACGGCCCTGCTCACCTTCATCCTGCTCGCGGGAGTCGTCGAGTCGGGCGCGGTGAGCTACCTGATCTTCATGGTCCCGGCCACGATGATGGGCACCGCGCAGGGCATGACCATCTCCCCCAACCAGACGCTCACCCTGCGCGCGGTCGACCCGGCGTACGGCGGGGTGGCGGGCAGCATCATCTCGCTCGGCCAGCGCATGGGGACAGCGGTGGGCACGGCGATCGTGCCGGGCGTGCTGTTCTGGATCGTCGAGTCCCAGGGGGACTGGCTGCTGGCGTTCCGGGTGGCGATCGGCCTCATCGCCGCCCTCGCGGCGGGCGCGCTGGCGTTCAGCATCGTCGACCGGCGGCGCGAGATCCGCGAGACGTGACGGGCGCCCCTCACCCCTTTTTCACCCTCGGTTCACCCGCCAAAACCCCTGCTCCGGAGCGCTTGTGGGGCTCTGCGTCGACTAGCCTCCAGGCATCCCGCCGCCAGCGGGCGGTTCTGGTCGACAAGGGGGGACGATGGACGCGTGGACGGACTACGTCGAGTGGTCGGGGCTGGACGTGACCCGGCTGCCGGGAGCCGCCGACGCCCACGAGGGGGCTGCCGGCCCGGTCACGGCGCGGCGGCGCGGGAGGGTCTGTGTCCTCCGCCGGCCGATCCGGCTCAGAGGCGGGCGGCGAGCTCGACGCCCTGCCTGATCGCCCGCTCGGCGTCCAGCTCCGCGGCCACGTCCGCCCCGCCGATCACGTGGACGCGGCCGCCCACCCCGCCGCCCGGCTGATCGGACAACTCATCGACCAGGTCCCGCACGGATTCCTGGCCGGCGCACACCACGACCGAGTCCACCCGCACGACCCGGGGACGGCCGTCGGAGTCGAGGATGTGCAGCCCGTCGTCGTCGACCCTCACATACGTCACGCCCGTGTACTGCAGGACTCCCCCGGCCTCGAGCTCGGCGCGGTGCACCCACCCGGTGGTCTTCCCGAGGCCGCGGCCGATGCGGGTGGTCTTGCGCTGGAGCAGGTGCACCTCGTGCGCCGGGGCGTCGCGCACGGCGGTCCCCAGTCCCCCGCGCGCCTGCGCCGGGTCGGCCACGCCCCAGTGCCGACGCCACGCCTCGACATCCGTGGAGTGGCCGTGGGCGCGGGAGCCGTCGAGTGCCAGCCCCGACCCACCGGCCAGGAGGAACTGCGCCACGTCCACGCCGATTCCGCCGGCGCCGATCACCGCGACGCGGCGGCCGGGAGTGCGCGCGCCGGTGAGCAGCTCAGGATAGGTCATCACCATCGGGTGCCCGGCGCCGGGAATGGTGATGTCGCGCGGCCGGACGCCGGTCGCCACCACCACGTGGTCGAACCCCGCGAGCTCCGCCGCGGTGGGCGCGTGCCCCAGGCGGACGGGCACGCCCAGCACGTCGAGCCGCCGGGAGAAGTAGGCCAACGACGCCGCGAACTCCTCCTTGCCCGGCACGCGCATCGCGTAGCGGAACTGGCCGCCGATCGCGCCGGTGGCCTCGAACACCTCCACCGCCAGCCCACGCGACGCCGCGGCCTCCGCGCACGCCAGGCCCGCCGGTCCCGCGCCCACCACGGCGACCCTCCCCCCGGCCCGCGCCCCTGCCCACGCAGCCTGAGCCCCGGCCCGCGCCCCGGCCAGCGCCCCGGCTCGCCCATTCCGCGAGCCGTCGCTTGTGTACGTTTTTCTGTCGGACGTCCTGGGGAAACGCTGACGCAAGTGACGGCTGTCCGCCGGCGCCGGGGTGAGCACCAGCTCGGTCTCCCTGCCCGCGCGCGGATTGACCAGGCACGACGCGCGCTTGCCCGCGAAGGTGTGGTCGAGGCAGGCCTGGTTGCAGGCGATGCAGACGTTGATCTCGTCGGCCCGCCCCTCGGCGACCTTGGCGGGGAACGCGGGGTCGGCCAGCAGCGGACGTGCCATGGAGACGAGGTCGGCCGCGCCGTCGGCGAGGATCCGCTCGGCCACCTCCGGGGTGTTGATGCGGTTGGAGGCGATCACCGGCACCCCGACGGCGCCCTTGAGCCGCGCGGTGACGTCGGCGAAAGCGGCGCGCGGGACCGAGGTGACGATGGTGGGGATCCGGGATTCGTGCCAGCCGATGCCGGTGTTGAACACGTCCACACCGGCGGCCTCGAGGCGTTGGGCGAGCTCGGCCGTCTCGTCCCAGGTCTGCCCGTCCTCCACCAGGTCGAGCAGGCTGATCCGGTACTGCACCAGGAAGTCAGACCCCACCTCGGCCCGGATGCGGCGCACGATCTCCTCGGGGAAGCGCATCCGCTTGTCGGCCGTGCCACCCCAGGCGTCGGTGCGGTGGTTGGTGCGCGCGGCGAGGAACTGGTTGATGAGGTAGCCCTCGGAGCCCATGATCTCGACGCCGTCATAGCCCGCGCGTCGGGCCAGTCGCGCGGCCCGGACCCAGTGGTCGATGGTCCGCTCGACGCCGCGGGAGCTCAGGGCCCGGGCGCCGAACCAACTGATGGGCGACCTGGTGGACGAAGCCGAGCGGACCAGCGGGTGGTAACCGTAGCGCCCGGCGTGCAGGACCTGCAGCAGGATGTGTGCGCCCTCGGCGTGGACGGCGTCGGTGAGCCCGCGGTGCGCGTCGGCCACCCGCCGCGAGGCCATCATCGACCCCGCCGGCAGCAGCCAGCCCTCGACGTTCGGCGCGTAGCCGCCGGTGACGAGCAGGGCCGCGCCGCCGCGCGCCCGTTCGGCGAAGTAGGCGGTGAGCTCGGGCAGGTGGCGGGTGCGGTCCTCCAGCCCCGTGTGCATCGAGCCCATCACCACGCGGTTGCGCAGGGTGAGGTGCCCGACGGCGAGGGGGCTCAGGAGGTGGGGGTGGCTCGGGCTCATGGGGCTGATTGTGCCCGCCGGGCCTCCGAACTTACTCGGCAGTAGGGGAATTTTCCCTCACAGATTCCGCGGACCCGCCGCGCCGATGCGGGCCGATCACGGGGCCTCAAGGCCCTTCCCGGCCGCGACGCGCGCCGAAACTGAACGATCGTATATGTGATGCATCAGCGCGACACCCGGCTGACCAGCGATAATCCGGGCTCGAGCCCGCCCGGGCACCGGGGGTGACCGCGGGTGGCCAGCGGCGAGGTGGACATACCGTCAGATCCGCGGCCCCCCTCGCCGCGTCCACATCCCCCATATCCCTCAGGACCCCTCATGACACGCATCGTCAGGCTCCGCATCCGCGCCGTCGCGCTCGCGGCCGCGACCTTCACCGTCCTGGCCGCCCCGGCCACCTGGGCCCAGTCCCTCGAATTCACCCTCGCCGCACCCGCCCCGTGCGAGCAGGCCACCGCCGCCGAGCTCGAGCAGGTGGTCGCGGACATCCACGAGCACACCAACCTCCGACGCGCCGAGGCCGAGGTCGCCCCCGTCGCCCGTCTCGACACCCTCGACGGGATCGCCCGGAACTGGAGCGAGCGGATGGCCGCCGGGGACCGGATGTACCACAACCCACGCGTGCGGGCCGAGATCACCGCCGCGTTCCCCGGGCAGTGGCGCAGTTACGGCGAGAACGTCCTGCAGAACTGGTGCGGCGTCTCCGGAGACGCTCTTGTCCAGCAGTGGATGAACTCCCCACCCCACCGCGTGAACCTACTGGACCCGCGGCACACCCACCTCGGTGTGGGCGTCGACGTCGCCGACAGCCGGAAGCTGTACTCCACCCAGAACTTCGTCGCCCTGCGCTGAGCCACGGACGGCTCCACACCTGCCGCCCCCGCCTCCGTCCCATGCGGAGTCGGGGGCGGCGCCGTCTCCGGCGGGGCCGGGGGCGACGCCGTCCCACCCGGAGTCGGGGGCGGCACCGTCTCCGGTGGGGTGCCGCGATGTAACGCCTGTGACTAGAGTGACGACAGATGCAGGAGTGACTCGGGTGCGGCATCACGTCCCCGGCCCGGTCGTTCCCCTACACGCCGGCCGCGGCACCCACCGCGGCCCGAGGAAAGGACCAACGCGTGCGTCGTCACCTCCGCCCCGCCATCGCCGCGGGCGCCGCGACCCTGCTTCTCGTCTCCGGCGCTGGCTCCGCGTCCGCACAGGGCTCGCTCGAGTTCACGCTGCCGTTCGGCCTGGTGATCCCCGGCCTGTCCTCGCTCGCCCCGGCGGCGGCGCCCGAGCCCGCAGCGGCGGTCGCGGGCGACCCGTCCGGCGATCTCCTGCCCGAGGAGGTCCGGCTCATGGCGTTCGAGGGCAGCGTCGTGGCGGCCGTCAACGAGGCCCGCCTCGTGGTGGGCGCCGACCGACTCGTCACCGACCCGGCCCTGGAGGCATCCGCCCGGGAGCGCGCCGCCGAGCTCGCCGCCGGCGGACCCGAGGCCGACGAGACCCCCGCCCCCGCCGACGCCCCGACCACCGGCACCCCCGCCGGCGAGGCGACCGGGGACGCCGACGCCGAGGCCGACCCCGACGCCGACCGCACGGTGGTCAACCTGCCCGCCGGCGGCACCCCGCAGAAGACCCTGTCCGCGATGCTCACCGACACCGAGATGCGCGAGCGCATGCTCGACGGCGGCTTCACGCGGGTCGGCGTGGGAGTGGCGACCGCCGAGGACGGCACCGTGCTCGTCGTCCAGGACTACGCCCGCGGCTGACCCACACACCCGTCCAGTGGGGGTGCGCCCGCACACGGTCGGGCGCAGGTCAGGACGGTCACCGGGTGATGACGGCTAGCTTAGGGCGCCCGCCCGGCCCTAGCGTGCCGGCTGGCGATCCGACCGTCGGGTCGCAGCACGCGAAAGGCACCCACACCCGTGACCCGAGCCCTCCACCATCTGCGCCGCGGCCTGATCCTGGTCGCCGCCGCGTCCGCCACCGTCGCCCTCGGCGCGGGACCCCAGGCGTCGGCCCAGGCCTCGGCCGAGGCGCCCCAGGCCCAGCTGCCGCAGATCCACCTGCCCGGCCTGACGATCGGGTTCGCCCCCGCACCCACCGGCGGCGCGCCCACCCTGGATCCGGCCTCCGCCGAGTACCGCGCCCAGCTCGAGGCCGCCACCAACGCCGCGCGCACCGCACACGGCCTCGCGCCGCTGCAGAGCCACGGTGGCCTGACCGACGTCGCGGTCCGCTGGAGCGGCGTGCAGGCCACTCAGAACCGCATGTTCCACAACCCGAACGTGCGCGGCGAGATCCCCGGTGGCTGGCGCCACTTCGGCGAGAACGTGCTGCAGAACTACGCCCACGCCACCCCGCAGCAGCTGGTGGACCAGTGGATGAACTCCCCCAGCCACCGCGCCAATCTGCTCAACCCGGGCCACACCTCGATGGGCATGGGCGCCGCCGTGGCCGCGGACGGCAAGCTCTACGCGACCCAGGTGTTCGCCCGCTACTGACGCCGCCCCGCCCGGCCGCCCCGCGCCGTGGCGCGCGTCAGGCGGGTACGCCCGCGAGCAGCGCGGCCAACCCCTGCTCGAACCGCGCGTCGAACTCGACCGGCGGCGTGGCGGGATCGGCCACCGTGAGGTTGTGGTGGGTCTGCTCCTCCAGGCTCAGCCCCACGACGTAGGCCGTGAGCGCGGTGGTGAGTCCCGGTGCCCGCTCCCCCAGCCCGTGACGGGCGCACGCCCCCTCGACGGCGTCCGCGACCGGGTTCGTGGCCCCCGCCGCGAGGCCCAGCGCGACGATCTCCGCCCCGTCCGGCACCCCCGTGACCGCCGCCCGCAGCGCCGCGCCGACCGCCCGCAGGTCGTCGGCGGCGGACGCACCGGGATCGACCGGGCCCATCGCCGCGAGGATGCGCTCGGCGACGGCGGTGAGCAGCGCCTGCTTGGACGGCACGTGCCAGTACAGCGCGCTCGGCTGCACGCCCAGCCGGGTCGCCAGCGTGCGCATCGACATGCCGGGCAGCCCCGCCTCGCGGAGCAGGTCGAGCGCGGTATCGACGACAGCCGTCGTGGTCAGGGCCATGAGGGCCGATCCTACCGGTCCCGCCGCACCGACCTGAACGCCGTACAGGCACTTCTCCTGAACGCTGTACAAGTCCGCACTCCTGGGCTAGCTTGAACGGCGTTCAATGAACGGCGTTCAGGAGGAAGCCATGCCCACCACGACTCCCCGCTGGCACGAGCTCGCGGACCACGTACTCGGCGGCGGCGCCATCACCGCGGCGGACGCCCTGGCGGTGCTCGACTCGCCGGACTCCGAGCTCATGGAGGTCGTCGCGGCCGCGTCCCGGCTGCGCTTCGCGCACTTCGGCAACACCGTCAAGGTCAACTACCTGGTCAACCTCAAATCCGGCCTGTGCCCCGAGGACTGCTTCTACTGCTCGCAGCGGCTCAACTCCACCGCCGGCATCCTGCGCTACACGTGGCTCGACACCGAGGAGGCCGTCACCGCGGCCAGGGCGGGCATCGCGGCCGGCGCCTCGCGGGTGTGCCTGGTCGCCAGCGGCACCGGCCCCAGCAACCGCGAGGTCGGCAAGGTCACCGACATCATCGAGGCCATCAAGAGCGACACCCCGGGCGTCGAGGTGTGCGCGTGCCTCGGCGCGCTGAAGGACGGGCAGGCCGAGAAGCTCTGCGCGAGCGGTGCCGACGCCTACAACCACAACCTCAACACGGCCGAGAGCCACTACGAGGAGATCTGCACGACCCACACCTACGCCGACCGCGAGCACACCGTCGCGCAGGCCCACGGCGCGGGCCTGTCGGCGTGCTCCGGCTTCATCGCCGGCATGGGCGAGACCCGCGAGCAGCTCGTCGAGCTGGCGCTGGACCTGCGCGCCAAGGAGGTCGACTCGATCCCGGTGAACTTCCTCCTGCCCTTCGACGGCACCCCGCTCGAGGGCGTGGACACGCTCACCCCCCGCGACTGCCTGCGCATCCTCGCGATGGTCCGCTTCATCGCCCCCGACACCGAGATCCGCGTGGCCGCCGGCCGCGAGCGGCACCTGGGCCACCTGCAGGGCATCGCGCTGTACGTCGCCAACTCGCTGTTCCTGGGCGACTACCTCACCAGCGAGGGCCAGCCGGGCGGCGAGGACCTGCAGATGATCGCCGACGCCGGCCTCGAGGTCCTGCAGCGGGACCAGCCCGCCCACGCCGGTGTGCAGGCCGACCCGGCGACCGCCGCGCCCGTCGCGGCCCCCGCGAGGCGGGACGAGAAGGTGGCCATCCGCACGCGCGGGGCCGGCACGAGCGAGCCCGCGAACGCCTGACATGTCGGCCTCGGTCCACCTCCCCGGCACGCACGACCTCGTCGTCGTCGACACCCCGACCTCCCCGACCACCCGCGGCGAGGGCACGCACCGCGCCGCGCACCCCACCGCGCACCCCGCCGCGCACCTGGCCGCCGACGCCGCGCGGGCGCGCACCGACGCGCTCCTGGCCGCCGACGCCGAACACGTCTGGCACCCCTACGGCGGCTTCCCCGCCAGCACCGACCCGCTCCCGGTGGTCTCCGCCGAGGGCGTGCGGCTCCGGCTGGCCGACGGGCGCGAACTCATCGACGGGATGAGTTCGTGGTGGGCGGCCATCCACGGCTATCGGCACCCGCACCTCGACGCCGCCGCGCACCGACAGATCGACACCATGAGCCACGTGATGTTCGGCGGACTCACCCACGAGCCGGCCGTCGAGCTCGCGACGCGCCTCGCGCGGATGGCGCCCGGCGCGCTGAACAAGGTGTTCCTCGCCGACTCGGGCTCAGTGTCCGTGGAGGTCGCGGCGAAGATGGCGATCCAGTACCAGCGCTCGCTCGGCCACCCGCGCCGCACCCGCCTGGCCACGTGGCGCGGCGGCTACCACGGCGACACCCTGGCACCGATGAGCGTGTGCGACCCCGACGGTGGCATGCACGCGATGTGGCGCGGCGTGGTGACCGAGCAGGTGTTCGCGCCCACCCCGCCCGGCCACTACGACCCGGCGTACGCCGCCGAGCTGGGGCGGGTGCTCCGCGCGCACGCCGGCGAGCTGGCCGGGATCATCGTGGAACCGATCGTCCAGGGCGCCGGCGGGATGCGCTTCCACCACCCCGCCTACCTGCGCGACCTGCGGCGGATCGCCGACGAGACCGGCGCGCTGCTCATATTCGACGAGATCGCCACCGGGTTCGGCCGCACCGGCGAGCTGTGGGCGGCCGACCACGCGGGCGTCGCGCCCGACGTGATGTGCGTGGGCAAGGCCCTGACCGGCGGCTACCTCACCCTCGCCGCGACGCTCACCACCGACCACGTGGCCGAGGTGATCAGCGCCGGCGAGGCCGGGGGCCTGGCGCACGGGCCGACGTTCATGGGCAACCCCCTGGCGTGCGCGGTGGCGTGCGCGTCGCTGGACCTGGTGGAGGCCGGCGAGTGGCGCGAGCGGGTGCCGCGCATCGAGGCGGGCCTGCGCCGCGGTCTGGCGCCCGCGCGGGAGCTGCGAGGCGTGGCGGACGTGCGGGTGTTGGGGGCGATCGGGGTGATCCAGCTGGACGCGCCGGTGGAGATGACGACGACGACGAGCGCGATCACCTCCCACGGCGTGTGGCTACGCCCCTTCCGGGACCTCGTCTACACGATGCCGCCGTTGACCTGCACGGACGCCGAGATCGACCGGATCTGTGCGGCCGCTGTGGCCGGGGCGGCGGCTGCGGGGGCGGGCCGATGACCGCGCAGCTTTCCCCCGCACTGGACTGGCTGGACGACGCCGCCGCCGACAGGGCCGCCCGTCACGTGCGTCGGGCCCTGACCGCGCGCGCGGCGGACGACGGGGTGATCGACCTGGCCTCCAACGACTACCTGGGGCTGGGTCGCGACCCGCGCGTGGTGGAGGCGGCCGTGGCGGCGACGCGCCGGTGGGGTGCGGGTGCGACCGGATCGCGCCTGGTCACCGGCACCACCGAGGAGCACCTGGCGCTCGAGGCCGAGCTCGCCGAGTTCTGCGGCCAGCCCGCCGGACTGGTGTTCTCCTCCGGGTACACGGCCAACCTCGGCGCGGTGGTGGCGCTGTCGGGTCGGGGGTCGCTCATCGTCTCCGACGGGGGCTCGCACGCCTCGCTGGTCGACGCGTGCCGGCTGTCGCGGGCGCGGGTCGTGGTGGTCGAGCGCGGCGATGTCGAGGCGGTCGCCAAGGCCCTGGCCACGCGCGGCGAGGACCGCGCCCTGGTGGTGACCGACTCGGTGTACAGCGCCGACGGCGAGCTGGCCCCGCTGCTCGCCCTGCACGGCGCGAGCAGGGCGCACGGCGCGGTGCTGCTGGTCGACGAGGCCCACGGCCTGGGCGTGCGCGGCGCCGGCGGCCGCGGCCTCGTGGCGGAGCTGGGGCTTAATCGGCACGAGGACGTGGTGGTGACGGCGACACTGTCCAAGGCTCTCGGCTCGCAGGGTGGCGTGGTGCTGGCCTCCGGGCGGGTGCGCGACCACCTGGTGGACACCGCGCGGACCTTCATCTTCGACACCGGTCTCGCCCCGTCCGCGGTGGGCGCGGCGCGCGCGGCGCTGGGCGTCCTGCGCGAGGAGCCCACCCGCGCCGCCCGGGCGCTCGAGGTGGCCGAGCACCTGGCCGCCGTGACGGGTGCCGATCAACCGTGTTCGGCGGTGGTGTCGGTGATCCTCGGCGACCCCGCCCGCGCGGTCTCGGCGGCCGCACGGTGCCTCGAACTGGGCGTGCGCGTGGGCTGCTTCCGTCCGCCGTCGGTGCCCGACGGCACGGCCCGGTTGCGGCTCACCGCCCGCGCGGACCTGTCCGCGGCCGACCTCGCACGGGCGGGTGACGTGCTGGTGCAGGCGCTGGCCGAGCACGGGCACCGGCACGGGCACCGGCACGGCCGCCGGGCCCCGCGGGCTGCGCAGCTCGACGAGCCCGCCGCGCGGCTCGAACGGCCCGCCGCTCGGCTCGAGGGGGCCTCGACATGACGGGCGCGGCGGTCGTGGTCACCGGCACCGGCACGGACGTCGGCAAGACCGTCGCCACCGCGGCGCTGGCCGCCGCCGCCCGGGCCGCCGGGTGGGACGTGGGCATCTGCAAGCCGATCCAGACCGGGGTCGGGCCGGACGAGCCCGGCGACGCCCACGAGGCCGCCCGCCTCTCGGGGGCGCGGCGCGTGCTGGAGGTGCGGCGGCTCCCCGATCCGCTCGCGCCCGAGACCGCCGCCCGCGTGACCGGGGCGCCGCAGTCCACGCTGGCGGACCTGGTCGAGCCGATCCGCGGCTGGCTCGCCGCGCCGGCGGGCGCCGCGCCCGCCCCCGGCCGGCTCGACCTCGTCGAGGGCGCCGGCGGCGTGCTGGTGCGCCTGGGCACCGACCTCACCGTGCTCGACCTGGCCACCGCGCTCGACGCCCCGGTGATCGTGGTGGCCCGCGCCGGCCTGGGCACCCTGTCGGACACCGAGCTGGCGGTACGCGCGATCGAGTCGGCGGGCCTGCGGTGCGCGGGGATCGTGCTCGGGTCGTGGCCCTACGACCCCAGCCTGGCCGAACGGTGCAACCTGGAGGACCTCCCGCGCCTGACCGGCGTGCCGCTACTCGGCCGGGTCCCCTCCGGCGCGGGTGGCCTGTCGCCGGCGGAGTTCACCGGTCGCGCGCCGGGGTGGTTCGGGTCGGACCTGCTCCCGGGGCTGATCCGCACCGCTCACCACGCGGCCCCCACCGGGGCGAGCCGGTAGAATCGGACCGACGTCGACGCAAGGAGGACACCCTGTCCACCCGCATCCGCCCGACCACCGATCAGGCCCTCGCCGGGGCGACCGCCGGCCATCTAATGGCCGGCATGGAGCCGTCCCCGGAGGCCGCCGACATCACCCGCCGCTTCGCCGACGGGCTGCTCAGCCGCGACGAGGCCCTCGCCGCGATCCGCGCCGCGGTGCGCGAGCGCACCGCCGGGGCCACCGCCTGATCCGATCGTGGTGAGCACGCATGGCCTCCCGGGATCCGTATCGGGAGCCCTCGGGGGTCCTGCGTAACCTCCTCGGCGTCACCGACCCCGCCGTGCTCGCCGAGTACGAACGCGACCTCGCCTTCTTCCGGGTCGTGGAGCTGGAACTCCACCCCGTCGACGGCTGCTTCGACTTCGCCCACCTCCGGGCGATCCACCGGTACATCCTCCAGGACATCTACGACTGGGCCGGCGAGCTGCGGACGGTCGACACCCGCGCGCTCGGCATCCCCCACGCCCGGCCGCAGTTCCTGGCCGACGAGCTCGACCGGGTGTTCCGCCGGATCGCGGACGACCCGCCCAGCACCACCGAGCCCGACGACGCCACCGACACGATCGCGTCGCACTGGTCCGAGCTCACGCTGGTCCACCCCTTCCGCGACGGCAACAGTCGCACCCAGCGAGTGTTCTTCGACCAGATGTTCCGCCACGCCGGGTGGGCGGTCGACTGGTCGGACGTCGACGCGACCGCAGCGCACGCCGCGCGCCACATGTCCGTGTACGGGCGGCCCGACTATCTGGCGGACCTGCTCCGTCGCGCCGTCCACCCCGCCGGCGACATGGCCGACGGGCACCTGTCCGCGACTCTGGGCTCGTTGTCGGTGGTCGACGCGGTCGAGCATTTCCACGCCATGCGGGCACACCGCGCGGCGGGCATCACCGACCCGTACGGTCGCCGCCGATGACCGTCAGGTGAGGTCGAGGAAGCCGCGCAGTTCGTCGAACGACTCCCGCACCACGGTGAAGTGCGCCCACTTCCCGCGCTGCTCGCGGGACAGCAGGCCGGCGTCCACGAGCTTCTTGAGGTGGTGGCTGACGGTCGGCTGGCTGAGGTCCACCACGTCGATCAGGTCGCACGCGCACACCGACTCGCACCCCTGCGCTGCGATGTGCGAGAGCAGCCGCAGGCGCGCCGGGTCGGCCAGGGCCTTGAGCCTGACCGCCATGCGTTCCGCGGTGGGCACGTCGAGCGGTCCGGCTGACATCGAGCAGCAGGTGTCGCGCACCGCGACCGTCCCACCCGGATCCCTCGCCGTCATCGCCACCCCTTCCGGCCGAGCCATACATTGACACCCTTCGATACGTCAGCCTAGCCTCGCTCCGTAGACATTCGCCGACCCAAGGATCCGCCGCGCTGATGAGCACACCCCCGACTGCGCCCGCCGCCGCGCCGGTCGCCAAGGAGATGTCCTTCCTCGACCGATATCTGGCGGTGTGGATCCTCGTGGCGATGGCCGCCGGCCTCCTGCTGGGGCGGTTCGTCCCCGGCCTCGACCGCGCGCTGGACGCGGGGAAGGTCGGCGGGATCTCCGTCCCAATCGCCGTCGGCCTGCTCGTGATGATGTACCCGGTCCTGGCCAAGGTCCGCTACGACGAGACCCACCGGGTGACCGGGGACCGCCGCCTGCTCACCCTCTCGCTGATCCTCAACTGGATCCTGGGTCCGGCGTTCATGTTCGCGCTGGCGTGGATCTTCCTGCCGGACCTGCCGGAGTACCGCACCGGCCTCATCATCGTCGGCCTGGCCCGCTGCATCGCCATGGTGTTCATCTGGAACGACCTGGCCTGCGGTGATCGTGAGGCCGCGGCCGTCCTGGTCGCGATCAACTCGGTGTTCCAGGTGGTCGCGTTCGGGGCGCTGGGCTGGTTCTATCTGCAGGTCCTGCCCGGCTGGCTGGGCCTGGAAACCACCACCGCGGAGTTCTCCGTGTGGGCGATCGTCGCGTCGGTGCTGGTGTTCCTCGGCATCCCCCTGCTGGCCGGCTTCCTCACGCGCGTCCTCGGCGAACGCGCGCGCGGACGCACCTGGTACGAGGAGACCTTCCTCCCGCGGATCGGACCGTGGGCGCTGTACGGGCTGCTCTTCACGATCGTCCTGCTGTTCGCCATGCAGGGCGAGGCCATCACCTCCCGGCCGCTGGACGTGGCGCGGATGGCGGTACCCCTGCTGCTGTACTTCGTGCTGATGTTCTTCTTCAGCCTGTTCGTCTCCCGGGCCGTCCGCCTCAACTACGCCAAGTCCACCTCGGTGGCGTTCACGGCGTCGGGCAACAACTTCGAGCTCGCGATCGCGGTGTCGATCGGCACGTTCGGCATCGCCTCGGGCCAGGCGCTCGCCGGGGTCGTGGGCCCGCTCATCGAGGTGCCCGTCCTGGTCGGGCTGGTCTACGTCGCGCTGTGGCTCGGCCCGCGCCTGTTCCCCGGCGACCCCACGCTGCCTGACCGCCCCGGCCGCCACGCCACGCCGACACCCTCCGCCACGCCACCCCACTCCACCACCCCGACCCCCGGAGCCGGCTCATGAGCGAATCCGCCCGCACTCCCAGCGTCCTGTTCGTCTGCGTGCGCAACGGCGGCAAGTCCCAGATGGCCGCCGCGCTGATGCGCCTGCACGCGGGCGACGCGGTCGAGGTCCACTCCGCCGGCACCGAACCCGGGTCGAAGATCAACGGGCTGTCGGCGGAGGCGGTGGCCGAGGTGGGTGCGGACATGTCGGGCGAGGCGCCCACCGCGCTCGACCCCGAACTGATGCGCCGGGTGGACCGGGTGGTGGTGCTCGGCGCCGAGGCCGCCGGGGAGATCGGCGACGACGACGAGGTCACCGCTGTCGATGTGTGGCGGACCGATGAGCCCTCGGACCGGGGCATCGAGGGGCTGGAGCGGATGCGTCTGGTCCGCGATGACATCGACCGCCGGGTCCGCGCGCTGATCGCCGAACTGGTCGACTCGGAGGCACATCAGTGACCACTGCTGCGACTGATCTGCCCGTCGTCGTCATCGGCGCGGGCCCCGTCGGCCTGGCCACCGCCGCCCACCTGCGCGAGCGGGGTCTCACTCCACTGGTCCTCGAGGCCGGTCCGACGGCGGCGGCCGCCGTCCGCCGGTGGGGGCACACCCGCCTGTTCTCCCCGTGGCGCTACAACATCGACGACGCCGCGAGACGGCTCCTCGAGCCGACCGGGTGGCAGTCCCCCGACCCGGAATCGCTGCCGACCGGCCATGAGCTTGCCGACGCCTACCTCGAGCCGCTGGCCAGCCTTCTGAACTCCGACGTCCGGACCGGCGCCCGCGTCGTCGCGGTCTCCCGCGCCGGGATGGACAAGACCCGCTCCGCGGGACGCGAGCAGACCCCGTTCCTCGTGCGCGTCGAGTGGGCCGACGGGCCGGCCTCCGACGTGTTCGCCCGGGCGGTCATCGACGCTTCCGGGACGTGGGGCCAGCCCAATCCCCTCGGGCGCTCGGGTCTGCCCGCGCCCGGGGAGCTCGAGGCCGCCGCCCGCGGCCGGATCACCGCACCACTCCCGGACATCACCGGCTCCGACCGCGACCACTTCGCCGGCCGCCATGTCCTGGTCGTCGGCGCCGGGCACTCCGCGGCCAACTCCTTGCTCGAACTGGTCGACCTCGCCCGGGAGGTGCCCGGTACCCGGATCAGCTGGGCAGTGCGCTCGGTGGACCTGTCCGGCGTCTACGGCGGAGGTGACCGCGACGAGCTGGCCGCACGCGGGGCGCTGGGGACGCGCCTGCGCGAGGCGGTGGAGTCCGGTGTGATCGATGCGCTCACCTCGTTCACTATCGCATCGTTCACGTCCACCGACTCAGGGCTGACCGTTCACGCCGACACCCCCTCCGGGCCGGAGGAGGTGACCGTGGACCTGCTGGTCCCCGCCACCGGCTTCCGCCCCGACCTGTCGATCCTGTCCGAGCTCCGGCTCGCCCTGGACCCGGCCGTGGAAGCCCCCCACCAGCTCGGCCCGCTCATCGACCCGGAGTTCCACTCCTGCGGCAGCGTCGAACCGCACGGCGAGCGCGTCCTGGCCCACCCGGAGCCGGGCTTCTACATCGTGGGCATGAAGAGCTACGGGCGGGCACCGACCTTCCTCATGGCCACCGGCTACGAGCAGGTGCGTTCGATCGCCGCGGCGCTGGCGGGCGACCGGGAGGCCGCCGATGACGTCAGACTCGAACTGCCCGAGACCGGGGTGTGCTCGACCGATCTCGGGGGCTCGTGCGACGCGCCCGCCGCACCGCAGCTCATCACCCTCACCTCGTCCGGCGGGTCGAGCTGCTGCTGACCGCGGCGTGGTGAGGGCCGGCGCACCGTCCTCGCCGGCTACCCTCCCGTCGACCGGGCCTTTCGCTCCAGAAGCCAGATGGCGGCTCCCGTCGCGACGCCGGCGACCACCCCGGTCCGGGTATGGGCGCCACGGACGCCTCGCGCCGCGCGACGCTCGCCCCAGCGGAAGATCGCCCGCTCGGCCGCGACCGTCCCGGCCACTCCGAGCGCGCCCAGCACGGTCACCGCGGCCAGCGCGGTGATGGTGGCCCTGATCCTCGCGGCCCGACCCGGCTCCGCGGTGGTCAGCCCCAGGGCGTCGGCGTCGATGACGGGAGCGACGGCGGCCAGTTGGGCGATCCCACTGAGGTCCACCTCGGCATCCGTCGTGTCCCGGCCGGAGCTCACGGAGTCGTCGTCATCGTCGTCAGACCTGGCCGACCACACCGCCACTCCCACGTTGGCCAGCAGCAGACCCGCCTTGACCCACCCGCGCGCCCGACGCGAGCCCACCACGTCCGGCAGGGCGTACCAGGCCGCCATCGTCGCGCCGCTGATCGCGGCGTCGGCCGCCGCCCTACGTCCGTGCCCCTCGCCCACTTCGCGCCTCCCGGTATCGATCTCAGGGGGCTCAACGACCTCGGCGCCGCCGGAGTTCCGCGGCGCGCCCGCCGACGCGTGCGCGAGGGGGCGGCGCGGCGTGTTCAGCCGGCCATGTGCCGCGCGGCGAGGTGGCTGAACAGCACGGACGTCCCGATCGGGTTGCCACCGCCGGGGTAGACCTCGCCGCTCGGCGCGGCCATCGTGTTGCCGGCCGCATACAGGCCGGGGATCGGCTCACCGGAGGCGTCGAGGACGCGGGCGTGGACGTCGGTCCGCAGGCCGCCCTTGGTGCCGAGGTCGGAGAACCCGAAGGCCGCGGCGTGGAACGGGCCGGACTCGATGGGCGCGAACGGGGCGGCGCCCTCGCTGAACAGTCGGTCGTAGGCCTCGTCGCCGCGCCCGAAGTCCGCGTCCTGGCCTGCGGCGACGAACTCGTTGAAGCGGCGGACCGAGGCGACGAGGGACTCCTCGGGCACACCGATCTCGCGGGCCAGGTCCTCGAGGGTCTCCCCGCTGCGCCAGAGCCCGGCCTCCTGGTACTTCTCCGTCTCCACCATCGAGACGTTGGGCGCCAGGACGGGGGGCCTGCCGTCTCCGGTGTTGTCGTAGACCAGCCAGTACGGCGCGGTCAGCTTTCCCGCCGCCACCTGGTCGAGCATGGTGCGCGCGAGCGAGTCGTAGGGCGCGGACTCGTTGGCGAAGCGCTCCCCGTCCTGGTTGACGAACATCCCGCCGACGATGCCCAGCGCGAACGCGGCGCGGCCGTCCGGGTGCATGAGTCCGGGAGACCACCACGCCTGGTCCAGCAGGTCGGTGTCGGCGCCCACCGCCAGGGCGGCCTGCAGCGCGGACCCGTCGTTGGTCGGCGGGCCCATGGTGTCCTTGGCCTCGCCCGGCACGCCGTACTCGGTGCGCAGGTCCTGGTTGGCCTCGAAGCCGCCGGCGGCGAGTAGGACGCCGCGGTCGGTGCGGATGCGCAGTCGGGCACCGTCCCGCTCGACCACAGCGCCCACGACGCGGCCGGCGTCGTCGGTGAGGAGCTCGCGCAGCGTCGTGTTGAGGTGCACGGTCGCGTTCTCATACGCCTCGATCGCGGTGAGGAACCGCGCGACCATGGCCCGGCCCCCGATGAACAGATCGTCGGGATGCGCGGCGCCCAGGCGATCGGTGTCGAGCGGACCGCGGATCACCTCGCGCAGGTGGGGTGCCTCGGCGACGGGCATCGGGGTGGGGATGATGTGCCGCTTGCCGTCCAGCCGGGCCTTGGGGGCGCTGCCGAAGTAGTCGATCCACGGGTAGGCCATGAAGGACAGGTGCGGGTCCTGCTCGAGGTACTCGATGAGCGGGGCGCCGCCGCGGACGTAGGTCTCCTGGAGGTCGGCCGGGGTGCGGTCACCGACGACCGCCCGGTAGTACTCGAGCGCGTCCTCGATCGTGTCGTCGATCCCCTCGCGCTGATAGACGGGGTTGACCGGGTACCAGACGCCGCCGCCGGCGGAGTAGGCCGTGGTGCCGCCGAACCGGTCGCTGGCCTCGATCATCGTGACGGTCAGGCCCTCGCGGGCGGCGGTGTACGTGCCGCACAGACCACCGCCCCCGGACCCGACGACCAGGACGTCCACGACCTCGTCGAAGCCTGCTGCGGTTTGCGCCATCGCCTGTCTCCTCACTCCCGGCGCCCGTGAGCAGGGCGCACGTCCGGCGGGCTCCACACCCGTGGACGCCGACCCTAGAGCGGGCCGGGACGGCACAGCCGAGCCGGTTCCGGTGAGCGGGAGGTGGCGAGCCCGCCCACGGCGACGTCAGCCGACGTGCCAGTGACGGCGGATGAGCTCGTCGCGCGCGGCCTCCCCCTCCGCCGGGTCGTCGGTGTCGCGCAGGCCGTCGAGCACGGCGTCGATGAACGCGGCCGGGAACACGCCGTCGGCCTCGAAGAGCTCTCGCTCCCCCTCGAGCGCGTCGGCCGACTCCCCGCACGAGGACGGGAGCTGCTCGAACTCGTCGTGGGCGTCGACTCTGAGCCGCTCGGCCAGCTGCAGGCTGTCATCATCGCGCAGCCCGCGCGCGGCCGCGACGGCCATGCCGGCCAGCAGCAGGTGCACGTCGGCCGAGCCGTCGCCGAGCCGCAGTTCCACGGTCTGCGGATGCACGGCGGGTTCGGGGATCGGCTCGGTGGTGCCGGGGTTGGCGTGGGCGACCATGCCCGCGAGCACGTCTCCGCCCCAGGCGAGGGGGACCCGGACGAGGCCCGTGCGGTCCCGCATGCCCCAACAGATGTCCTCGGGGGACTCCTCGCCGTCGGAGAAACGCAGGTAGGAGGTGGGGACCGTGTTACCGAACGCGGTCAGAGCCCGGGCCGCCGAGAGGTACCCGGCGATGAGCCGACGCCCGGTGTCGCTGAGCTCGTCGTCGTCGTCATCGTCGTCGCCCCCACCCGCGATCACGTTGACGCCGTCGCGCACCAGGCGACTGTGGATGTGCAGGCCGTTGCCGGCGCCCTGACCGCTCACCAGCGGGGCGAAGGTCGCCTCGAGGCCGTGGGAGTAGGCGACCTCGCGCACCACCCATTTGGTCAGCACGAGGGCGTCGGCCGCCTGCTCGAGGGGCAGGGGCTGGAGCTCGATCTCGTGCTGGACCATCTGCCGGTCGGCGGTGCGGATGTTGCCGACCTCGCCGTGGGCGTACTTCAGCGGTATCCCCATGGCGGCCAGGTGGCCCAGCACCTGCTCGCGGACCCGCTCGTGCTTGGAGAACGGCGCCGACTCCTGGTAGCCGCGTTCCTCCTCGACCGGGTAGATCGCCTCGGGCGCGTCGACGAGGTAGTACTCGAGCTCGCCGAAGGCCTCGAGCGTCATGCCGGTCTGTCGCGTCAGGGCCTCGGCGGCGCGGCGCACCACCTGCTCGCGCGCGTAGGGCAGCGGGGTCCCGTCGGGCGCGTAGAACGCGCACAGCACGTCGAGCGAGCGGCGTTCGCCGAAGGGGTTGAGGAACGCGGTGCGGTGCCGGGGGACGATGTAGACGTCGCTGGCGTCGGTGTCGGTGCCGGGGAAGACGCTCGAGCCGTCCACGCGCTCGCCGCGGGTGAGCACCTCGGCGAGGTGCTCGCGGGAGTTGACGGGGAACGCGACGGTCTTGAGGCGACCGTCGCCGCCGACGTAGCGCAGGTTGACCTGGCTCAGCCCCAGCTCCGCGACCGCGCGCACGAGGTCGCCTGCGGTGAACTCGTCCGTGGGCTTACCGAGCAGCCGGACGAGGGGGTGGGGTTCGAGTGCGTCGATGGCCATACCCCGTTCTACCAGCGCTATCGCATGCCGGCTTCCGGTGCGCGAGACAGAACTCGCGTGGCCCGGGCGTCAGAACCAGAGGTCGGCGAGCAGTTCGATTGACTATCCCCTCCCGAGAATCACGTCGTGAACACGAGGGGCGTACACCCTTCGCTTGTAGGCCTCAGGATCGATGAAGGCCAGAACACCGAGCTCCACCAACTGTCCGACAACCTTGTTGGCTCGACCATAAGAGACGCCCAGCGCCTGTTCGACGTGGCGAACCGTGAAAGTCGGATGGGCAACCGCGAGGTCGATTACCGAGATCGGCGTTGCGGAACGCAAATGGGACCCGCGGACGATTTCCTTGAGTTCGGCTTGCACGCCGACGAGTTCGATCATCTGCGTGTGCGTGGTGCGCGCGGCAGCTTCGAGTCCCCGTGCGAAAAACGCCACGTAGGTGTCCCAGTCTCCCCGCGTACTCACACCGAGAAGGGCGTCGTAGTACTCGGCACGTCGAGCCTCGAACCATGGCGACACGGTAAGAGTCGGCTCCCCTAGGACGTCCATCGAGAGGAGGTGTAGAACGATAAGAAATCTCCCGAGGCGACCGTTCCCGTCGCGGAACGGGTGCAATGTCTCGAACTGGTAGTGCGACATAGCCGCGGCGACCACGGGGTCGAGCGTTGAACTGTGGTCAGTCCGCATCCAGTCGACGAGGTCGGACAGCCCCGCCTCGAGGAGCGGGCCGGGGGGCGCCGGAACAAAGCGAGCTCGCATGATCGCCGGACCGCGCGGGTCCACGTCCGATCTCAAGCCGACGACAACCTGGGTATCGCGTAGCCGACCTGAGACTCCCTCAAGGGGCCCACCCCTCATGAGTACGCCTTGGAGGTCGTACAACATCGTCGTTGACAGCGGGCGTCCGTCCGCTGCCCATGCGAACCCGAGGCGCGCCATTACTTCGAAGTTGAGGATCTCACGGAGATCCGGCGACCCAGGTTCTTCCACGTCCGCCCCCAGGACCTCGGACAGGGGCGCGTACGTGCCCTCCAGAGCGGAGGTCGAGTGCGCCTCACGGCGAAGGGTAGGGACGCGGAGGAGGGTCGGATCCGGTAAGCGTCGCGCGGTGCTGTCCAAGGAGGCCAACGCCGCGCGGGCGTTCCCCACCGCCAGGACGGTAGGCATCGTGAGTTCTGGCATCCCCTCGGGGAGCCGCGCGGGGACGAACGCCTTATGGCGCCAGTCGCCGACGCGCGGGTCGGTGCCGACGATATCTACGAGCGCGCCCGTCGAGTCGTTGACGAACATTTCCAGGTTCACAATGTCACTGTAGGCCCTCTTGAGTGACATTGTCGGCGCCACCATTGCACTCAACCGGCGTCAGACGAAAGTGACCTACCCCCGCCCGCGCGCAATCCCGCGCCGGAGACCATCAGACTCAGAACTAGAGAATCGGTGAGCCCGTCCGCGCCACGACCGACCGCCCGCCCGATCTGTCAGTCCAGGTCCTTGGACCAGCCCCGCAGACTCCAGCGGTGCCGCCGACGCTCCCGCGGACGGCGCCCGGGCTGCTCGCGCTCCTGGTAGTAGTCGAACACAGGAAGGCCGAGCTTGAAGCGGATCGCGGCCACCCGGAGGCTGAACCCCACGACCAGGGTGATCGCCGCGCTCCAGTTCTCCGGGACGCCGACGGCCGTGAGGCCCACAAAGACGAGCGCGGCCAGGATGGCGATGCTGGCGTACAGCTCCTGCCGGAACACCAGCGGCACCCGGTCGCACAGCAGGTCACGCATGACTCCACCGAACACGCCGGTGATGACCGCGGCGGCAACGGCGATGAGGACACCGTGGCCCATCTCGAGCGCGATCCGGGCGCCGATGATCGCGAAGACCGTCAGTCCGAGTGCGTCGAGCCCCAGGAAGAGGACTCTGAAGTGCCGCATGATCGGGGCCACGACCACGGTGAGGACCGCGGCCAGCGCGACCAGCGCGAGGTAGGAGGGGTGCTTCACCCAGATGAGCGGGTAGTGGCCCAGCAGCACGTCGCGGATCGAGCCGCCGCCGATGGCGGTGACGCACGCGACGATCACCACTCCGAACAGGTCCATGCGCTCGCGACCGGCGGCCAGCGCACCGGTCATCGCCTCCGCGGTGATGCCGATGAGGAAGAGGACGGTGAGGAACTCCACGGTTCTTCTCAGACCGTGCGGGAGGCGAGGTGACGGGTCAGCATGGGCCTATCCTCCCGCGCGCCCGTGGGGAGCGCGCCGCGAGGGCCGGATGCGGGTGGTCCGGGTGGTGGGTCCGGGTGGTGGCGGCGGTCAGAACCAGAGGTCGGCGAGCAGCTCGATCGAGCGGTTCCGCACGGCGGGGTCGTAGGCGTAGGTGACGGTGATGAGCTCGTCGGCGCCGGTGCGCTCGACGAACTCCTGCAGCTGCGCCTTGACGGTGTCGGGCGAGCCGACGGCGCTGATGTCGAGCATCGGGTTGGTCGCTCCGGCGAACTGGGCGGGGTCGACGGGCGGCTGGATCTTGCGGCTGCGGCCGGCGCGGAGGTCGAGGAACATCTGCTGCAGCGTGGTGAACTCGCGCTGCGCGGCCTCGTCGGTGTCGGCGACGACCACGTTGATCCCGGCCATCACCTGCGGCTTCTCGATGCGGGCGGTGGGCGCCTCGGTGCTGAAGGTCTCGCGGTACACGCGGATGGCGTCGTCGATCTGGTCGGGCGCGAAGTGCGAGGCCAGGGAGAACGGCAGGCCGAGCTGCCCGGCGATCGAGGCGCCGTTGACGGTGGAGCCCAGCACCCAGATCGGCACCTCCGTCCGCTGCGAGACCGCGGAGAAGATGGGAACGCTGTGGGCGGTGCCGGACTCGCCGAACCAGCCCTGGAGGTCGTAGATGTGGCGGGCGAAGGCCTGCGGTTCGGCCGACGAGCGGCTCAGGGCCTGCGCGGTCATGCCGTCGGTGCCGGGGGCGCGGCCCAGGCCGAGGTCGATCCGGTCGCCGTGGATGTTGGCCAGGGTGCCGTACTGCTCGGCCACCATGAGCGGCGCGTGGTTGGGCAGCATGACGCCACCTGAGCCCACGCGGATCCGCTCGGTCACCGATGCCGCCTGGGAGATGAGCAGCGAGGTGGCGCTGGAGGCGAGGTTGGGGGTGTTGTGGTGCTCGGCGAACCACAGGCGCGAGTAGCCCAGCCGGTCGGCGAGGCGGGCGGACTCCATCGACGCGGCGATACCCTCGCGCGCGGTGGCCCCCTCGGAGATGGAGACCAGGTCGAGAATGCTCAGGGGGACCGACACAACGCACCTTTTCGTAGCTCACCGTGACCGCCGCGAACATCCGCGGCTCGTGCGTCGAGGCTACCGACGCGCGGGGATCGGTGACGGATCACGGATCCGGGAGGGGTAGGTGGCGACGACGACGACGAGGCCTGCGAGCCCGGGCACTCGAGCGGTCCCGGGTGGCCGCGCTTCGGGCGTCCGACCGGGCCGGACCCGCCATCGCTCTACGATGTCGGCCATGGGCTCCCCGGACGTCGGCGCGACGATCGACACGATCCGCCTCGGGCTGGGCGGGCTCCACCCCGGAGAACGCAGGGTGGCGGAGGAGATCCTGGCCCGGCCGGGCGAGGTCGCGGACCTCAGCGCGGCCGACCTCGGTCAGCGCTGCAACACCTCGGCCGCCACGGTGGTCCGCGCGTGCAAGTCGCTCGGGTTCCAGGGTTTCCAGCATCTGCGGATGCTCCTGGTCCGCGACGCGGGGGCGGCCGCCGCCGCGGCGGCCCCGTCGGCGGAGTCGGCCCCCGGGCCTCTGGATCGACTGCTCGAGGAGATGCACCAGGCGCTCGTGCGGGCGTCCCACACGGTGGACCGCGAGCAGCTACACGCGGCCGCGGAGATGCTCGCGGGGGCGCGACGGATCGTGCTCGTGGGCTCGGGGACGTCTGCGTCGTTGGTGCAGTGGGGCGTCCTCCGGTTCAGCAGCGCCGGCATCCCCCTGGAGGCCCCCACCGATCCGGCCGCCCAGATCGTCGTGTGTCGCCTCCTGGGCACGGAGGACGTGTGCCTCGCGATGAGCGACTCGGGAATGAATCGCAACACCGTCGACGCTGTCCGCGCCGCGCGGAAGGCGGGCGCGGGGATCGTGTCGATCACGGGTCACGGGCGGACCGCCGTCGCCGCGGAGGCGGACATCAGCCTGGTGGTGCAGTCGCCGGGGGTGTGGAACTCCATCTCCACCGTGGGCGGCCTCGTCCAGGCCCTCGTGTTGGGAGCCCTGCAGGAGTTGGTGGCGGACCGTCGCGGCCTCGGGCCGGCCCCCCGCGCGGTGGTGGAGGCGGAGATCTTCACCAGCCTCGCGCCCGATCGGCCGGAGAATCACTGACTGTTCCGCCGGATCCCACCGATCGGCAATCCCGATGCTCCCGTCCGTTCACCTGACCGGACCAGTCTTCGTGCAACAGGATTTCTTGCCGTGAAATCCGATTGCGTAGCGGAGTTGGTGCATGAGCTCGATCGAACTCGAGGGTCTGAGTAGACGCTTCGGAGACACGACCGCGGTCGACGGAGTCGACCTGAGAATCGCCGACGGCGAGTTCCTGGTCCTGCTCGGCCCGAGTGGCTGCGGCAAGTCCACGCTGCTGCGCATGATCGCCGGGCTCATCCCCGCGACCGGCGGCACCATCCGCATCGACGGGCAGGACGTCACCGACGTGCCCTCCCGCAAGCGCGACCTGGCGATGGTCTTCCAGAACTACGCCCTCTACCCGCATCTCACGGTGTTCAAGAACCTGGCGTTCCCACTGCGCCTGCGCAGGCTGGGGTCCGCCGAGGTGGCCGCTCGCGTCGAGTCCATCGCGGAGCGCCTGGAGATCGCCCACCTGCTGGACCGTCGGCCCAAGGAGCTCTCCGGTGGCCAGCGTCAGCGCGTCGCCGTGGGCCGGGCCATGGTCCGTGAGCCGCGCGCCTTCCTCATGGACGAGCCGCTGTCCAACCTGGACGCGACCCTGCGCTCGGCGACCCGCCACGAGCTGGTCGAGCTTCACCGCGCCCTCGGTTCCACGTTCGTCTACGTCACCCACGACCAGGTCGAGGCCATGACGATGGCCACTCGCATCGTGGTCCTGCGCGACGGCCGCGTCCAGCAGATCGGCACGCCCGAGCAGATCTACCGCGAGCCGGCCAACACGTTCGTCGCCGGGTTCATCGGGAGCCCCCCGATGAACCTGGTCGAGGCCCCGCTCGACGACGACGGCGCGTCCGTCCGCGTCCACCTCGGTGACCACGCCTTCCCCCTCTGGCCCGGCCAGACCCCGCCGATGCGGGTGACCCTCGGCATCCGGCCCGATCACCTCACCCTCGCCGAGGGTGCCGGAGGTCCCTCGGACCTGCGGATCGACGGGCTGGTCACCACCGCCGAGAAGCTGGGGCACGAGACACTCCTGCACGCCGAGACCGCGGTGGGCGCTCTGGTCTCCCGCGCCCCTGCGGACTGCCCGCTGGCGGCCGGCGACCCGGTGGTGCTCTCCGCCCGCGTCGAGCACCTCCACTTCTTCAGCCCGGAGACCGGCGGCCGTCTGCGGTGGGAGTCGCACGCGCTGCCCAGAACCGCGACGCTCACCCACTCCGCCTGAGCCCGCCCGGCCGGGTCCCCCTGATCCACCTCGCGCGCCGGGGCCCTTCCCCGGCGCACCCACCACCCACTTCTTCGAAGGACGACAGATGACGCTTTCCAGCCGTGCTCTCGGTGTGGCCGCCCTCCTCACGGTGGGCGGACTCACGCTCTCCGCCTGCTCGGGCGGGGCCGCGGGATCCTCCGACGACCAGGGCGGGGCCACCACCGCCAGCGCCGCCGCCGCATTCGACCCGGACAGGCAGTACGAGATCGTGTTCGAGAGCTACAACCTCGGCAACGCCACCTGGGAACCCACCATCCTGGGGTTGATCGAGGAGTTCGAGGAGCAGCACCCCAACGTCGACGTGATCCCGCAGGCCCTCGGCGCGGATTCCACTGCCGCCGGTGGCACCGCCGGAAGCGTCCAGCGCCAGGTCCTGGCCGGTAACCCACCGGACGTGGTCCAGATGACCTTCGACACCCTGGACTACGCGGTGGAGAACCTCTCGGCACAGCCACTCGACGTGCTCTACGGCCGGGACGCCGTGGACGCCCACTTCGAGGACGGCATCCCCATGCACGAGAACGTCCGCGACTTCGGCGTCCTGGGCGAGCACATCTACGGCGTGCCGTACGTGCTGTCCACGCCGATGTTCTTCTACAACGCGACCGGCCTGGCGGAGGCCGGGGTCGCTGCGCCCGACTTCTCGACCTGGGACTCGGTCGCGGAGGCGGCGCGCGCCGTCACCGAGAAGACCGGCAAGCCGTCTCTGAGCGTGTCCTGCCTGGATCCTGTCGGCGAGTGGTGTCTGCAGTCGATGATCCGCTCCAACGGAGGCCGGGTCCTCAGCGAGGACCGGTCCACCATCGAGTTCGGCTCCGACGAGACCGTCGAGGTCATCTCTCTGATGCAGGACCTGTACGAGGACGGAGTCCTGGAGAACGCCGACTTCACCACCCAGAGCGAGAGCTTCGCCGCCGGCGAGGTGCTCATGCACGTCAACTCGGCGTCCATGCAGGCGAGCTTCGAGCAGGGCGCATCCGCCGGCGGGTGGACGATCGAGGCCGCCGGCATCCCGGCCTTCGACGGCTCCCCCGTCGTCCCGACCAGCTCCGGCTCGGCCCTGATGGTCTTCTCGCAGGATGCGGACAAGCAGGCCGCCGCGTTCGAGCTGCTCAAGTTCATGACCGGTGAGACCGCCTACGAGGCCATCGCCCCGCTCGGCTACCTCCCGCTGCGGACCGGCCTGATCGAGGAGGGCAACGCGCTGGCCGAGTGGGCCGCCGGCAACCGCCTCCTGGCCCCCAACCTCGAGCAGCTCGAGTCGATCGAGCCGTGGGTCGCCTACCCGGGTGAGAGCTACGTCCAGATCGGGTCGTTGCTGATGGACGCCGTCAACGAGTCCGTCTATCAGGGCGCCGACCCGCAGGCGGCCCTCACCGGGGCGGCGTCCCGTGCCCAGGATCTGGCCGACCGGTGACCGTCCCGTCTCTGACGTCGCCTCCCCCGGCGCAGCTCGCCACCGCGAACTTCCGTGATGTCGCCCGCCCGGCCGGGGTCGTTCCCCTGATCGCCCCCGGCCGGCTGTTCCGGTCCGCGTCGCCACACGAGATGCCGGCAGCCGGAGTGGACCACATCCGTCGCCTGGGGATCCGCACCGTCATCGATCTGAGATCCGAGGTGGAGACGGCGGCACGGCCGTCGGTCTTCCCCGCTCCCCAGGTGGAATTGGTCCATGTCCCCCTGGAGCTGATGGGCGCCGCGGAATCCCACCGCACCGAGCTCACCCTGGACGCGCTCTACAGCCGCATGCTCGTCGAGCGTGCCGACGGCCTGATGCGGGCGGTACGCGCCGTCGCCCGGGCCCCACGGGGCGGGGTGCTGGTCCACTGCACCGCCGGTAAGGACCGGACCGGACTCACCGTCGCCCTCATCCTCAGCGTCCTGGGGGCGCCGATGGACACGATCGTCGACGACTACGCGATGACCGAGTCCCTCCTCGCCGGCCCGTGGACGGACTCGATGGTGGCCGCCCTCACCGCGGCGGGGATGAGGATCGACGAGCGCCTGCTCCAGATTCTCGCGGGGAGCCCAGCAGAGGTGCTGGCCACCGCGTTCGCCGCCCATGTCCTGGCCCCCTGGGGCGATGCCGCCGCGTATCTGCTCGCCCACGGCCTCGCCGCCGAGGAGCTGACCGCCCTGCGCGACCGCTTCCTGCTCAGCCCCTCCCCCTTTCCGGCTGCCGCCAGCCGACCCGTCACCCCGTCAGAGAAAGGCGCACCGTGACCGCGTTTCCCACCCAGTACCCCGATCCGACCCACCGGATCCTGCACCTCAGCGACACCCATTTCGTCAACGCTCGGCGGCCCCTCTACGGGGCGATCGACTGCGACGCGCAGCTGGCGACCCTCGTCGAGCGTCTGCATTCCTCCGAGATCCGGCCCGATGCGATCGTGCTCACCGGTGACCTCGCTGATCGTGGCGCCGAGGACGCCTACCTGCGCCTGCGCTCGGCGCTCGATCCGGTGGCCACCGAGTACAACTGTCCGATCGTGTGGGTCATGGGGAACCACGACGACCGCCGGGCCTTCCGCCGGATCCTGCGGGACGACGTCACCGGCGAGGGCGGCCCGGTGGACCACGTCACCATGGTCGACGGGCTGCGGATCATCGCCCTGGACTCCACCGTGCCCGGCGTGCACCACGGTGAGATCACCCCCGACCAGCTGGAATGGCTATCCGCGGAGCTCGCCACGCCCGCCCCGAACGGCACCCTCCTGGCGTTGCATCATCCGCCGGTGCCCACACACCTGGGACTGCTCCGCGCAGTCGAGCTGCGGGACGCTCACGTCCTGGAGTCGGTTCTCGCCGGCAGCGACGTGCGCGGAATCCTCGCCGGGCACTTCCACTATTCGGTGTCCAGCACGTTCGCCGGCATCCCCGTCTCGGTGGTCTCGGCGACCTGCTACAGCCAGGACCTGCTGGTGGCTCCCGGTGACTCACGGGCCCAGAACGGTGGGCAGGGCTTCGCACTGGTGGACGTCTACCCCGATCGGGTCGTGCACGCCCACATGCCGCTCACCGAGTTCGACACCGTCTACGCCGTGTCGGCCGAGCAGCTCACCGCCATGCTGGACCCGGACGCCGTGTCCGCCGTCGACCTGCTGAGCAGCTGATGTTCGTCCCCGCGCTGACCGATTCGGCGCCTCCCGCGGCTCCCGCGACGCGGCCGGGCCGGCGGACGCCTGACCATGGCGGATCCGGATTCAGCCCGCCCCGCGTCGCCCGCGCACTCACACCGCTGGCCTACGTCCTGCCCGGCGTCGCACTCCTCGCGATCTGGGTGTACAAGCCGCTGGTGGACGCGGTGAACCTGTCGTTCTACGACTGGAATCTCATGCCCACGAGCCCCAAGACCTACGTGGGCCTGGAGAAGTACGCCCGCGTCCTGGAGTTGCCCGAGATCCGACAGGCGGTCGCGAACACCGGGCTGTACATCCTGGCCGCGATGGTCTTCCTCGTCGTCGTCCCCACCGGGATCGTCCTGGCCACCCGCAGCATCTCGTCCCGCGCCGGGAACCTCTACAAGGGGGCGCTCTTCCTGCCGTATCTCATCCCGCCGGTCGCGGTGGGCGCGGTGTGGCGGTGGCTCTTCGCCGACGAGACCGGGGCCATCACCAGCGCCGCCGCGGCCGTGGGCGTGGACCTGGGCACCGTGTTCCGCGACCAGGACACCGCGCTGTGGGCGATCGTGATCATCCTGGGCTGGCAGATGTTCGGCTTCGGCGTGCTCATGGTGACCGCCGGCTACACCTCCATCGGGCCGGAGTACGCCGACGCGGCCGCGATGGACGGTGCCAACAGCCGCCAGATCATCGGCAGGGTGATCCTCCCCCTGCTCTCGCCGACGCTGGTGTTCCTGGGCCTGATGGCGGTCCTGCTGGTGGCGCAGTGGTCGTTCCCGCTCATCGATCTGCTCACCCAGGGTGGGCCGTCGGGTACCTCCACCAACATCTACTACCTGCTGTACGACGTCGGGTTCCGCAGCTTCGACTCCGGGCTCGCCGCTGCCGCCGGCACGCTGTTCTTCGTCGTCTTTGGCCTCATCGCCTGGGCGTTCGTGGAACTCAGCCAGCGACTCAGCTTCTTCGACGACTAGGACAAGACGATGACCTTCGTTCTCGACGCCCCCGCACCGGCGCCCCAGGCCGCCCCGGCACAGTCCCCCGGTCGCGGCGGTTCCACCTCACCGGCCGTGCGCGGCTCGGCCACCGGACCCGGTCGGGCTGCCCGCCGTGACCGGCCCAGGCCCGCCGTCCTCGCCCACGCGGTGATGATCGCCCTGACCGCGTTCGCCCTGTTCCCGATCGTGTGGATGGTGGCCACCTCCCTCACATCCCCGGACCGGATCGCCGCCGGCGAGATCCTGGGCCCCGGCACCTCGCTGGGCAACTACGCGGCCGCGTGGGGCACCATCGATCTGGGCTCGATGATGGTCAACTCGCTGGTGATGTCAGTGACCATCGCACTGGCCCAAGTGCTGGTGGCGATCCTCGCCGCCTACGGGTTCGCGATGTTCACGTTTCCCGGGAAGAAGCTGCTGTACCTGCTGTTCGTCGGCTCCTGGCTGGTGCCGTTCCAGGTGACGATGATCCCCAACTACGTGCTCATCGCCAACCTCGGGCTGCTCAACACGGTCCTCGGGATCATCGTGCCCAATCTGTGCTCGGCGTTCGCGGTGCTCATGCTGGTGCAGCACATGTCGGCGCTGCCCAAGGAGCTGCTCGAGTCCGCCGCGATTGATGGCCGGACCTCGTGGTCCACGCTCTGGACGGTGGTGGTCCCCAACGTCACCCCGGCCATCGCCTCACTCACCGTCGTCACCTTCATCTCCGCGTGGAACGAGTACCTCTGGCCAGTTCTCGTCATGCAGCAGGACACCTCCGTGGTGCAGGTCGGCATCCGCAGCTTCCTCACCGCCGAGGGCAACGACTGGGGCACGCTCATGGCCGCCAGCTCGATCGCCTGCATCCCAGTGGTGCTGCTCTACGCGCTGCTCCAGCGGCACGTGATCGACGGGTTCGTGCGGTCGGGGTTGAAGTAGGACGACGACGAGCTTGCGGTTCCCACATGGCGTGGCCGCCCGCGGACGTCGGGCGTTCGTTGACGGGCAGATCAAGCAGCTGGGCTGGCCGGATATGTAGCTCGACCACGCCAGCGGCATCCGCCACCCCGCGATCAGCTCGTCTCGTCGGGGTTCGCGGGGCGGGGCGATATGTCGGAATTACTTCCGACGTAGCGGATACGATCTACTCGCGCATGTGAAGTCTGCTGACAAGGGAGCCCCATTGCCGCGTATTGAAGTAGTAGCGGCAGTGTTCGTACGGGGTGGCGAGGTGCTCGCGTGCAGACGGGCGCCGGGCAAATCCGCACCCGGAAAGTGGGAGTTCCCGGGCGGGAAGATCGACGACAACGAGACACCTGAGGCCGCCTTAGTTCGCGAGGTTCGAGAAGAGCTTGGAATCTCGGTCTCGGTTGGCGCTCTAGTCGATAGAACTGTTACACCGGTAGGCGACCTCGACATCGATTTGGCTTGCTACCTCGTCACGTCTGCAGAGGCGCCCGCCCGCAGCTCCGACCACGATGAACTGCGCTGGCTGCCCCGCCACTCTCTGGCGTCATTGGACTGGGCCGCTCCTGATCTGCCTGCAGTAGCCGTCCTTCAAACCATTCCTTTCGGCAGCCCGCCATAGCGCTTAATGCCATGATGATCCAGTGGCAGACCTCTCATCCGAGCTCAACAGGCGGACTTCCCTTATGCACGCTCTGGCTACAGAGTTCGCGAGCAACCCAGTCCTCTCCCGACAATGGCTAACACAGGTGGATTTCGGCTGGGGCCCGGAACGGATCATCGACTCTTCCAAGGGCATATGGAATCCAAAGTCCTACGCAGCGACCCTCACGATTGTGAGCGACCCGGACAGTGAGTACGACGATGGCGACCACGGCGATTCGCTCTATCGGTATTCCTACGAAAGACGGCCTGTTGGCCAGGACCCAAAGGGCGGTTCCAACAGCAAGCTACGAGAGGCCATGAGGTTAGGCCTTCCCATTGTCATGCTGCGCAAAGTAGCGACCGGACAATACGTACCCATCATGCCTGTGTACGTCGTGAAAGATGAACCTGAGCATCAACGCTTCTTGCTCGCCATTGACGAAAGCCTGCGTTTTTTGCCCGACCCTGCACATCTGAGTGAAGACCAACGACGATACGCAGAGCGAATCGTTCGGCAGCGGCTACACCAGCCGGAGTTTCGTGCCAAGGTGCTCACCGCATACGCCGAACGATGTGCTGTCTGCGTTCTAAAAAAGATCCCGTTGCTGGATGCTGCTCATATCACTGCCGATGCGCACGAGGGCGGCAAACCCGTAGTAACAAATGGGCTAGCACTATGCAAGATCCACCACGCCGCGTACGACGAGAACATCCTCGGCATTTCTCCAGACTACGAAGTTCATATCAATGCGGACGTTCTTCACGAGAAGGACGGTCCCATGCTGGACCACGGTCTTCAGCGGATGCATAAGCGCGCCCTGTGGCTGCCGTCGCGCAGCCGGGACAAACCTGACCGGGACCGTCTATCTGCCCGCTTCGACGCGTTCAAGAGTGCGAGCTAACCTCTCACCCTCCCGCGCCTGCTTCGAGGTCCTGGCGGCGGTATTGATGTCGGGCACACCGCAAAGGCCGCCGGGCTGTAGTTGCAACTCGGCTCGGCCCGTTGGTGCGTCCCGCGTGCAAGTGCATTGCCAGCTCCTCGTGATTGCCGCGGGCAACGAGGGCCGTAGGGGTGATCATCGACCGCGCTCATCTGTGCCGCACCCGGCGTAGTGAAGGGCCCCGGCCGGCTCGCCGCGTTCGGCGCTCACCCTGCCGATGTACTGCACCACCAGGTTGAGGAGATCGGCCGGGCGATCGGGCACCTCGTCGTCGTCATACTCCCACGTCACCACGTGGAACCGGTCCCCGCCGACGCGGCGACACCCCACCCCAGCCCCCGCACGCCGGCACTCCGGGGCCGGGCCCGCACACACCGGCGGCCGGCCCACCGTTCGACTTCCACCAGACGGAAGCAGAACGTGGCCCACGTCACCCGCGCGTCGCACACTCGGACGCATGGCCGCTCATCCACCGTCCCCCACCCGCAGTCGGACCCAGGTCGCCGTCGTCGGCGCCGGGCCCGCCGGATTGATGCTCACCCACCTGCTCGCGCTAGCCGGGATCGACTCGATCGCCATCGACCTGCGCAGCCGCGAGGAGATCGAGCACACCCACCGGGCCGGCATCCTCGAGCAGGGATCGGTGGACCTGCTCGTCGACACCGGCGTCTCCGACCGCGTTCACCGCGACGGCTACCGCCACGACGGCATCGACCTCGCCTTTGGTGGCGGGTCGCACCGCATCGACTTCTCGGCCCTCGTCGGCGCCAGCACCCAGCTGTACCCGCAGACCGACGTGTTCATCGACCTGGCCGACGCGCGCGCCCGAGACGGCGGCGAGGTCCACTTCGGGGTGAGCGCCGTCAGCCTGGAGTCGGCCACCACCGAGCCGATCGTCCGGTTCACCGACGCGGACGGCACCCGCCGGGAGATCGCCGCGGACTTCCTCGTGGGCTCGGACGGCTCGCGCAGCATCTGCCGGTACGAGGTCCCCGAGAGCCTGCGGACCCAGTACTTCCGCGAATACCCCTTCGCCTGGTTCGGCATCCTCGCCGAGGCACCCATGAGTTCCCCCGAGCTCATCTACAGCCACTCCTCACGCGGCTTCGCCCTCATCAGCCAGCGCACCGAGTCCCTCCAGCGCATGTACTTCCAGTGCGACCCCACCGAGGACGTGGACGCGTGGTCCGACGACCGGATCTGGGCCGAGCTCCAGGCGCGCGTCGGCGCCAACGGTCACGCGCTCGCCGAGGGGCCCATCGTGTCCAAGACCGTCCTGCCGTTCCGCAGCTTCGTCCAGGAACCCATGAACCACGGGCACCTGGCGCTCGCCGGCGACGCCGCGCACACGGTCCCGCCGACCGGCGCCAAGGGGCTCAACCTGGCCCTGGCCGACGTCCGGGTCCTCGCGGAGGAACTCGAGCGCGCGATCCGCGCCAAGGACCCGGCACCGCTGGCGACCTACAGCGAGCGCGCCCTGAGCCGGGTGTGGAAGGCGCAGCACTTCTCCTATTGGATGACCACCATGCTCCACACGCTGCCCGACGCGACCCCGTTCGACATCCGCCGCCAGGAGGGCGAGCTCGCCTCGGTGACCCAGTCCCTCGCGGGATCGACCTACCTCGCCGAGGGCTACACCGGCTGGCCGGGGAGGAAGTAGCGATGACCCTGCCCCGTCAGAACCCGACCACCAATCACTACGGCCGCGACGTCACCGACCACCTGCCCGCGGCCCGCGACGTGGTGGGCGTGGCCGGCTTCCGCGAGCAGGACCTCCCGGTGTGGGAGGCCGCCGTCGAACACCTGCATGTCCGCAGCAACGACGTCCACACCGCCTACTCCTACGGCATCGCCTCGGCCCTGTGCGACCTGCATCCCGAGGCCGACCGGGACGTGGTGCTGCCCGCGATGATCCTGCACGACACCGGGTGGTCCATGCTGCCGCCCCAGGACGTGCTCGCCGCCATCAGCCCGACCGGCAGTAACCCGGAGTCGGTGATCCGGCACGAGAAGGAGGGCGCACGCATCGCCGAGGGGATCCTGCGGGACCTGGGGTTCCCCGACGAGCGGATCGATCAGATCACCACGATCGTCGACGGCCACGACTCCCGCCGCGAGGCCCTGAGCCTGAACGACGCCCTCGTGAAGGACTCCGACAAGCTGTGGCGGCTCACCCCGCACGGGATCGACACGGTCATGGACTGGTTCGGCCTCACGCGACCTCAGGCCCACGTGCTCATCGGCAGCCGAGTCCACGACCACCTGTTCACCGACGCCGCCCGCACCATGGCCCGCGCCTACGCGGCGGTGGCGGTCATCGACTCGGTGCCGCAGCGGACCGTGCTGGGCTGAGGCGCGGCGGCCGCCCCGGGCCGTTGCTAACCCCGAGGTTCTCCCGGTACTGACCCGGGCCCCACCTGCCGCGGTGGCCCCCTCTCGCTCGAATCCCTTCCGCCGCGGGCGATCCGGTGCACCATGGCCACCAACGACACGGCGTGCGGGCGGGCCGAGCGGGCCCCGCCCGGGCGCCGGCGACACGACCGAGCGGGCCGGAGGGGCCGCCCGTCCGACGAGGGGTGCCATGGGTGACGACCGCCGCTCAGTGACCGCCAAGGTCCTCGCGCTGCTCAGTGCGTTCGAGGGCCGCGCCAACGCCATCACTCTCACCGACCTCGCCGCGCACGCCGGCGTCCCCCTGCCCACAGCCCACCGGCTGGTGGGCGAGCTCGTCGAGTGGGGCGCGCTCGAGCGCGATGACCAGGGCCGCTACCGCGTGGGCCTGCGCCTGTGGGAGGTCACCCAGAGCGCGGGCCGCCAGCTCCGCGACGCCGCGCGCCCGCATCTCCAGGACCTGTACTCGCTCACCCGCGAGACGGCTCACCTCGCGATCCGCGAGGGCTACGAGGCGCTCTACATCGACCGCGTCTACGGCTCCACCCGCATACCGCAGGCCTCCCCCGTCGGCGGCCGCCTCCCGCTGCACGCCACCGCCGTGGGCAAGGTCCTGCTGGCCTTCGAGGAGGAGTGGGTCCGCGAGGCGTTCCTCTCCCAGGATCTCGCCGCGCCCACCCGGCACACCCACGTCCATCCCGGCCGCCTCGCCGACGAGCTGCAGCGCATCCGCGCCCAGGGCTTCGCCACCACGCACGAGGAGGTGCGCCAGGGATCGGCCTCGATCGCGGTGCCCGTGGCGCTCGAGCCACACCCGGCCGCGATCGGCCTGGTCATGTCCTCGGCGCGCGCGGAGTCGATGCAACGCCACCTGCCGGCGTTGCGGGGCGTCGCCCGGCGCATCGAGGCCGCGGCGAGTCACCCGCAGACGACCCTGATCCGCCCGCGCCCCTGAACCGCGGTGGGCGCATCGGCGCCCGCCGGCACCCGTCCGCGCCCCCGGGGGACCCTCTCGCTCCCCGTCCCCGAGCGGGCCGGGAACACCACTTCCATCAGATGGAAGCTCCACATGGCCCCGAACCTGTGGTGCGCATCACTATGAGTCATGTCACCCGACGATGACCACATCACCGACGACAGGAGGCGCTGATGTCCACGCCCACGAGCCCAGCGGCACCGGCCGGCGGCTGCCCGGTCCACCACGGTTACGAGCCGTTCGCCCAGAACGACCCCTTCCCCTCCTACGCGGCGCTCCGCGAGAACGAGCCCGTGATGTACGACGAGCGGGTCGGCTACTGGGTGGTCAGCCGGTACGACGACATCAAGGCCGTCTTCTCCGACTGGGAGACCTTCTCCTCCGAGAACGCCCAGGCGCCCGTGCGCGAGCGCGGCCCGCAGGCGAAGAAGATCATGGAGGAGGGCGGCTTCACCGCCTACTCCGGCCTGTCGGCCCGGATCCCGCCGGACCACACCCGCATCCGCAAGATCGCGGCCAAGGCGTTCACGCCCCGCCGCTTCAAGGTCCTCGAGCCGGACATCCGCGCCAACGTCGTCCGGCTGCTCGAGCAGATGCTCTCGCGCCCCGAGAAGCGCGGCGACCTGGTCCGCGACCTCGCCTACGACGTCCCCACCATCACGATCCTCACCCTCATCGGCGCCGACGTCTCACAGATCGACCAGTTCAAGACGTGGTCCGACTCCCGCTCCGCCATGACGTGGGGCGACCTCACCGACGAGGAGCAGATCCCCCACGCCCACAACCTCGTGGCGTACTGGGCCGAGTGCCGCCGCCTGGTCGCCGAGGCCCACGAGACCGAGCGCGACAGCCTCGTCGGCGATCTGGTCCGGATGCAGGCCGAGGGCGCCGAGATCACCGATCACGAGATCGCGTCCCTGTGCTACTCGCTGCTGTTCGCCGGCCACGAGACCACCACGACCCTCATCTCCAACGTGCTGCGCGAGCTGCTCACCCACCGTGACCAGTGGCAGAAGGTCCTCGACGACCCGTCCACGATCTCCTCGGCCGTCGACGAGACCCTCCGCTTCAGCCCGTCGATCGTCGGCTGGCGCCGCAAGGCCCTCGCCGACGCGGTGGTGGGCGGGGTGGAGGTCCCCGCCGGCGCCGAACTGCTCCTGCTCATGGGCTCGGCCAACCGCGACGAGGACCGCTTCGACGAGCCGGACACCTTCGACGTGACCCGGCCCAACGCCCGCGAGCACCTGTCCTTCGGCTACGGCATCCACCACTGTCTGGGCAACCTGCTGGCCAAGCTGCAGGCGAAGATCGTGCTGGAGGAGGTCACGCGCCTGGCGCCGGACCTTCGGCTGGTCGAGCCGGAGACGATCCGGTTCGGCGACAACCTCTCCTTCCGCGCCCCGGTCGTGGTGCCGGTCTCGTGGGACGAGGCGCGCGGCGCCGCCGGGGGCGACGCCGGAGACGCCGAGCGTGGTGACGCGGGCGGCGGAGGTGCCGCCGGTGACGGTCCGGCCCACGGGTACGACGACTACGTGGTCTTCTTCGATTCGGACCGCGAACCCCGGCTCGACGAACTGGGCGGAAAGTGCGCCTCGCTCGTGTCGATGACCGCGGCCGGCATGCCCGTGCCGCCCGGCTTCGCCCTGACCACGGCGGCGTTCGACGACTTCATCGACGGCACCGGCCTGCGCGCCGAGGTCGCCGAGAAGCTCTCCGGGGTCGACCCGGACGACGTGGACAGCGTCGAGCGGATCTCCGCCGAGATCCGCGAGGCGATCTGCTCCCGCGACGTCCCCGCCTCGCTGCAGAACGTGCTGCGCCGGGCCTACGACTCGCTGATGAGCAGGTTCAGCGAGGAGGTGCCGCTCGCGGTGCGCTCCTCGGCCACCGCCGAGGACCTGCCCGACGCCAGCTTCGCCGGCCAGCAGGACACCTACCTGTGGCTGCGGGGCTACGAGGAGGTCCAGAAGCACGCCCGCCAGTGCTGGGCGTCGCTGTACACCAGCCGCGCCATCCTCTACCGCCTGCGCAACGACATCCCGGAGACGGACCTGTCGATGGCGATCGCGGTCCAGAAGATGGTCAACGCCCGCAGTGCCGGGGTGGCCATGACCCTGGACCCGGCCAACGGCGACCGCTCGAAGATCGTCATCGACTCCTCCTGGGGCGTCGGCGAGATGGTGGTCTCCGGGCTCGTCACGCCGGACAACATCCTGCTCGACAAGGTCATGCTGACCGTCGTCCGCGAGACGATCGGCGACAAGCACGCCGAGCTCGTGCCGGACGCCGACGCCGGGGCGCTGGTCGAGCGGGAGGTGCCCGGAGACCGTCGCGCCATCCGGTCGCTCACCGACGACGAACTGCAGGCCGTCGCCGCCATGGCCAAGCGCGCCGAGAAGCACTACGGCAGCCCGCAGGACGTCGAGTGGGCGATCGACGCCGACCTGCCCGACGGGCAGAACCTGCTCATGCTGCAGTCCCGCCCCGAGACCGTCCACTCCCAGACCACCCCCGACCCCGCTCCCGCGACCACGCCCGCCGCCGGCGGCTTCATGTCCGGGATCACCTCGTCACTCACCACCAAAGGATCTTCGCGATGACCATCGAGCAGCAGCGATCCATGAAGTCGTTCCCCAAGCCGTCCGAGCTCACCGTCCCCGAGGGCGCCGAGGGCTGGGAGGAGCTGTACCCGTACAACCTCGCGTTCTCGAACTCCCCTGACGTGGACGACAAGTTCTGGTTCTGCGACAGCCAGCACTGGCCGACCGTGTTCAAGCCGTTCGAGACGATCGGCGGCGAGTTCGCCGTCAAGTGCCTGGGCCAGTACAACACCCGGCACCTGCTCATCCCGCCGGCCAACGGCATCGAGTTCAAGATCCACCTCGGCTACCTCTACATGAGCCCGGTGGGCGTGCCCGAGGATCAGATGGCCGACCGCGTCCCCGAGTTCGAGCGGCGCGCGGGCCACTACTTCCAGAACTGGGACACCCTGTTGGAGTCCTGGTACGAGAAGGTCCAGGGCACCATCCGCGAGATGGAGGAGCTCGAGTTCCGCACGCTGCCCGACGCCGTCCCCTTCGACGACATCGTGCAGGGCGTGGCGATGGACGGCTCCCAGGAGCTGCTCGACAACTACGACAAGCTCATCTCGCTGCTGTACCGCAACTGGCAGTACCACTTCGAGTTCCTCAACCTGGGGTACCTCGCCTACCTGGACTTCTTCGGGTTCTGCAAGCAGGTCTTCCCGTCCATCCCCGACCAGGCGATCGCCAAGATGGTCCAGGGCGTGGACATGGAGCTGTTCCGGCCCGACGACGAGCTCAAGAAGCTCGCCATCAAGGCGGTCGAGGACGGCCTGCAGTCCGCGTTCGGCAACACCGACGACGTCGAGGGCACCCTGCGCGCGGTCCGCGAGGCCGGCGGCGAGTCCTGGATCGCCCAGTACGAGGCCGCGCAGGACCCGTGGTTCAACTTCACCACCGGCAACGGCTTCTACGGTCACGACAAGTACTGGAAGGACCACCAGGAGATCCCGCTCGGCTTCATCGCCGACTACATCCGCCGCGTCGACGAGGGTCAGGAAATCATGCGCCCGGTCGAGGAGCTGATGGCGGAGAAGGAGCGCGTCGTGGCCGAGTACCGCGACCTGCTCGACGACGAGGCCCGCGAGCAGTTCGACGCCAAGCGGGGACTGGCCGCCACGGCCTACCCGTACGTGGAGAACCACAACTTCTACATCGAGCACTGGACCATGGGCGTGTTCTGGCGCAAGGTGCGCGAGCTGTCCGCGGTGTTCGTCGAGGCCGGGTTCTGGCACGACGTCGGCGACCTGCTCTACCTCAACCGCAACGAGGTCCGCGACGCGATCTTCGACCTCGTCACCGGCTGGGCCGTGGGCGCGCCGGGCGCCGGCCCGACCTACTGGCCCACGGAGATCGAGCGGCGCCGCGCGATCATCGACGCGCTGTCCACGCAGCGGCCGCAGCCGGCGCTCAACACCCCGCCCGAGCACATCACCGAACCGTTCACGATGATGCTCTACGGCATCACCGACGAGCAGGTCCAGCAGTGGCTCGACGGCAGCGACGGCGGTGGCGAGGACGGTGTCATCACCGGCATGGCCGCCTCCTCCGGCGACGTCGAGGGCATCGCCCGGGTCGTCCACTCGGCCGACCAGCTGGGCGAGGTGCAGGAGGGCGAGATCCTCGTGGCCACCATCACCGCCCCGTCGTGGGGGCCGGTGTTCGGCAAGATCCGGGCCACCGTCACCGACATCGGCGGCATGATGAGCCACGCCGCGATCGTGTGCCGCGAGTACAAGCTGCCCGCCGTGACCGGCACCGGCACCGCCTCCACCACCATCCGCACCGGCCAGCGCATCCGCGTCAACGGCAACACCGGCCGCGTCGAGATCCTGGAGGACTGAGCCGTGACCTCGTCCTCCGACTCCCCGACCACCCGCCGCACCGTGCTGGTGACCGGTGCGGCGGGCGGCCTCGGCCGCGCGTTCGCGCTCGGCTTCGCCGCCGCCGGTGACCGGGTCGCGGTGGCCGACCGGGACACCGACGGTGCCGCCGAGACCGCCCGCCTCGTCACCGAGGCAGGGGGCGAGGCCTGGCACGGCCCGGTCGACGTCACCGACCCCGCCTCGACCGAGCGGTGCGCGGCCGGGGTCGCGGAGTTCGGCGGCGGGCGCATCGACGTGCTCGTCAACAACGCGGCCGTCTACGGCACCGTCACCCGCTCCCCGCTCGAGGAGATCGACCCCGCCGAGTGGGACCTCGTCATGGCCGTCAACCTCAAGGGCCCGTGGCTCATGACCCGCGCCGTCAGCCCGCACATGGGCGCCGGCGGCCGGATCGTGAACCTGTCCTCGGCGACCGTGTACAGCGGCTCCGAGCAGTGGGCCCACTACGTCGCCTCCAAGGGCGGGGTCATCGCCCTCACCCGCGTCATGGCCAAGGAGCTCGGTCGTCGCGAGATCACCGTCAACGCGATCGCGCCCGGATTCACGCTCACCGAGGCCAGCCGTGGGCTCATGGACGACGCCGAATCGTACGGAGTCGACCGCGGGGCCCTGCGCCGCGCGAGCCAACCCGAGGACATCGTCGGCGCGGCGATGTACCTCGCCGGCCCGGACAGCGGCTTCGTGACGGGGCAGACCCTCGTCGTCGACGGCGGCCGCCAGTTCATCTGACCACCACGCTGCTGGCCCCAGCAGCCACACCGACCAAGGAGAGACCATGCCCAAGGTCACCTACACCGACCACACCGGCGAGAGCCGCGTCGTGGAGGGAACCACCGGCGACTCCGTCATGGAGACCGCCGTCCGCAACGGCGTCCCCGGGATCGTCGGCGAGTGCGGCGGCTCCCTCTCGTGCGCCACCTGTCACGTCTACGTCGACGAGGCCCAGCTCGACTCCCTCCCCGAGATGGACGAGATGGAGGACGAGATGCTCTACGGCACCACCGAGGACCGCCGGGACAACTCCCGCTTGTCGTGCCAGATCAAGCTCGCCGAGGGCACCGACCTGCACGTCACCACCCCGGCCACCCAGACGTGATGACGATGAACCACGGACTGCTCATCATCGGCTCGTCCCAGGCGGGCGTCTCCCTGGCCACCTCGCTGCGGGCCCTGGGGTACGACGAGCCCATCACCATGCTCGGCGACGAGAACCACCGCCCCTACCAGCGCCCGGCCCTGTCCAAGGAGTGGCTGCAGGGCGAGATCACCAACGACTCGCTCATGTTCCGCTCCGCCGACTACTGGGACGAGCACCGAATCGACGTCGTGAAGAACGAGCGGATCATCCGCATCGCCAAGAACGACGACGGCTCCGGCGTCGCGCACTCCATGTCGGGCGCCGAGTTCCACTTCGACCGGCTCGCCCTCGCCGTGGGGGCCCGGCCCCGTCGGCTCCTCCTCGAGGGCGTCGACCTGCCGGGGGTGCTCTACCTCCGCAACGCCGATGACGCGCTCGAGCTCAAGGCCCGTGTCCCGGACGTCGAGCGCGTCGTCGTCGTCGGCGGGGGGTTCATCGGCCTCGAGGCCGCCGCATCGCTCCACACCATGGGCAAGACGGTGACCCTCGTCGAGGCCGCGCCGCGCCTGGTCCCCCGCGCCGTCGGCGAGGACACCTCCGCCCACCTCCTCGACCACCACCGGTCCCAGGGGATCCACATCGAGCTCGGCACCACCGTCTCCCGGATCCTCGCCCGCGGCGACCGGGTGGCCGGGGTGGAACTGGCCGACGGCCGCACCATCGACGCCGACCTCGTCCTGGTGGGCGTGGGCGTCATCCCCAACACCGAGCTCGCCGAGTCGATCGGCCTCGAGTGCTCCGACGGGGTGCGCGTCGACGCCACCGCGATCGCCTCCGACGGGGTCACCGTGGCCGTGGGCGACTGCGCCAACCTGCCCAACCCCGTGCCCGGTTCGCCCGAGGGCGACCGCGTCCGGTTCGAGAGCGTCAACAACGCGATCGAGCAGGCCAAGGTCGCCGCGTACGCGATCATGGGCCGCCGCGAGGACTACGCCGGCATCCCGTGGTTCTGGTCCAACCAGGGCGCGATCAAGCTGCAGATCGCCGGCCTGTCCGCCGGCCACGACCGCACCCTCGTGCGCGCCGAGCCCGAGCGCGGCAAACGCTCGGTCCTGTACTACCGCGGGGACCGCGTCATCGCCGCCGACTGCATCAACCACCCGCTGGACTTCATGGCCGTGCGCAACGCCCTCGCCACCGGAGCCCACATCCCCTTCGACGAGGCCGCCGACCCCGCCGTCCGCCTCAAGTCGATCACCGTCTGAGGAGCCCCCATGACCACCTCGCTGACCGCCGCGCTGCCCGCGGAGCGGCCCATCCCGTCGAACGGCCCGGTCGACACCTCGCCCATCACCCTCACCCCCGCCGCGGGCACCGACCTCGACCCCGTCTGGTCCCGGGTCGTCCCCGAGAGCCGCGCCCGCGGCAACGACATCCACCTGCCGATCTCCCTGGCCTACGCCGAGCGGCTGTGCGACGCCCACCCCGAGGCCGACCGCCTGCTCGTGCGCGTCGCGATCCAGCTCCACGACACCGGCTGGGCCCGCGTCGACACCGAGCGCATCATCTCCGAGGGCTTCCGGGGCGACTGGCGCAAATCCCGCATCCGTTTCGAGCACGAGGTCCAGGGTTGCAACGTCGCCCGCGAGGTCCTGCCCGCCGAGGGCTACCCGCCGGAGTTCGTCGAGGCCGTGTGCGCGATCATCGACGGCCACGACACCCGGCCCGTCGCCCACTCCCTCGAGGACGCCCTGGTCCGCGACGCCGACCGCCTGTGGCGCTTCGACCACGCCGGCATCGCCCTGGCCTCGGGCTGGTTCTCCATGGACCCGGCGCACTACACCGACCGGCTCGAGACCGAGATCATCCCCGAGCTCATCACCTCCGCCGCCGTGGAGATCGCGCGCGCCGACCTCGAGCGCTCCCGCGCGCTGCTCAAGACGGAGGTCCTGCGATGACCCCGTCGATCACCCCGGCCCGCACCCTGCCGTGGACCCACGAGACCGACTACTTCGTCGACGGCACCTGGCGCACGTCCACCTCCTCGCGCACGATCGGCCTGCACTTCCCCGCCACCGGGGAGCGGTGGGGCTCGGTGCCGGACTGCTCGGCCGAGGACGTCGACGCGGCCATGTCCGCCGCCGACCGCGCGTTCCGCACCGGGCCGTGGCCCGCGACCTCCGTGGCCGAGCGGGCCGCCCTGCTCGAGCGGATCGCCGACGAGGTCGAGGCCCGCGCGGCCGACCTGTCCACCACCAACACCATGGAGAACGGCTCCCCCGTCGCGGAGACGGCCGGCGCGGCGGCTAACGCCGCGGGGATCCTGCGGCACGTCGCGTCCCTGGCGTGGTGGCTCGACGACGACGACGTGCGCCCCTTCCCCGCCGGTGGCGCCGAATCGGTGGTGCGCAAGGACCCCGTCGGGCCGTGTGTGCTGATCGCGCCGTGGAACTTCCCCATCAACCTCATGGTGATCAAGCTCGCGCCGGCCCTGCTCGCCGGCTGCACCGTCGTGCTCAAGCCGGCCCCGGGCACCTCGCTGTCCATCCGGTTCATCGTCGAGGCGTGCCGGGCCGCCGGCGTGCCCGACGGCGTGGTCAACATGGTGACCGGCGACGGGGAGGTCGGCGACCGCCTGGTCCGGCACCCGCTCGCCGCCAAGGTGGCGTTCACCGGCTCCACGCCCGTGGGCCGGCGGATCGGCGCGGCCTGCGGCGAGCTGCTGCGACCCGTGACCCTCGAACTCGGCGGCAAGTCCTCCGCGCTGGTGCTGCCCGACGCCGACCTCGACCTCATGTCGCAGCGCCTGGTCCGCACCTGCATGCGCAACACCGGTCAGACCTGCTACATCGCCACCCGGATCCTCGCCCCCTCGCAGCGCTACGACGAGGTGGTCGACACGGTCACCCGCACCGTCGCCGCCGCGCCGCAGGGCGACCCGTTCGACGAGGCCACCGTGTTCGGCCCCGTCGCGTCCGAGGCGCAGTTCCGCAGCGTCGGAGAGTTCCTCGACTCCGCCCACGCCGAGGGCGCCCGCGCCACCACCGGCGGCGCGCGCGTCGACGGCCCCGGCTGGTTCATCCAGCCCACCGTCTTCGCCGACGTCACCCCCGACATGCGGATCGCGCGCGAGGAGGTCTTCGGTCCGGTGGTGTCGATCCTGCGCTACGAGACCGTCGACGAGGCCGTGGGAATCGTCAACAACACCGAGTTCGGGCTCGGCGGGGTGGTGTTCACCGCCGACGAGACCGCGGGCCTGGCCACCGCCGAGCGCATGGACACCGGCTCGGTGGGCATCAACTTCTTCGGCTCCAACCACAACGCGCCCTTCGGCGGACGCCACGACTCCGGCCTCGGCGTCGAGTACGGCATCGAGGGGCTGTCCCAGTACGTCGCCTACAAGTCGATCCACCGCCGGGTGGGCTGAGGCCCGAGGGCCGCGGCGGCGCCCGCCCACCGTCCGGGACCGCGGCCCTCGTCGTCGTCGTCGCCCTGACACCCACCTTCCCACCTGCACCTTTCCCGCCCAGCGGAATCGACCGGTGATGCACGCCACAGCGCGACCAGAGTGGTCCCATCCCGCCCCCGGGCGCGCGCGACGCGACGCGGCGGCACTCCCGGCACGCCGGGACCCTCACTGGCGAAAGGACACTCCATGGGCGACATCCGGGCCCTCGGCTACCTCAGAATCGACACCACCGACCTCGACCGCTGGCGCACCCTCGCCCACGACGTCCTCGACCTGGGCGTGGGCGCCGGCGGCGACGACGACACCCTCCACCTGCGCCTCGACGAGCGCGCCCGCCGCATCACCCTGCGCCGCGCCGAGAAGGACAACCTCGACGCCGTGGGCTGGGAGGTGCGCGACGAGATCGCCCTCGACCGCGTCCGCGCCACCCTCACCGAGCACGGCATCGCCTACCGCGACCTCACCCACGACGAGGCGCAGGCCATCAAGGTCGACGGCGCCATCACCCTCGAGGACCCCTGCGGCCAGCGCCTGGAGATCTTCCACGGCGCCGAGCTCGACCACTCCAAGGTCTCCACCAAGTACCGCACCGAGTTCGTCACCGACGAGCTGGGCCTGGGCCACCTCGTGGTCCCCACCACCGACTACGACGCCACCATCGGCTTCTACCGCGACGTGCTGGGCTTCCACACCCGCGGCGCGTTCCCCTTCCCCTCCGCGCCCGGCATGCCGCCGCTGCGGATCCAGTTCATGGGCGTCAACCCCCGCCACCACAGCTTCGCCGTGATGCCCGCCCCGCACATGGGCCCCGGGATCGTCCACATCATGCTCGAGGTGGCCGAGATGGACATGGTCGCCCAGGCCATGGAGCGCACCACCGAGCACGGCTTCGGCATCTCCTCCACCCTCGGCCGCCACACCAACGACAAGATGGTGTCCTACTACCTGCGCGCCCCCGGCGGCTGGGACATCGAGTACGGCTACGACGGCCTCATGGTGGACGAGGACCAGTACCTGCCGCAGAACATCACCGCCGACAGCTACTGGGGCCACGACTGGTCCGGCAGCGAGCCCCTGGCCTGCACCATCCCGCTCGAGGAGCCCGCCGCCGAGGCCGTCGCCGACTCCCTGTCCGAGCCCGTGGTGGAGACCGTCTGACGCACTGACGCTTCCTACGCGCCCCTGACCTCGATCAGCTCCCACCACCGCGCGGGCATGGTGCTGGGCGCTCTGCACGGCCGCCGAGTGGCTACTGCGTCCACGCAGGTACCGCTCGTCGACCCGCTCCTCGGTGTAGGCCGTGGCGATGTCTGCCGGGTCCTCCGCCTGGTCGACGCGGCCGTAGAAGAGGCCGTGCGGCAGGACGAGCATCGTCGCGGCGAAGCGGTCGCCGCCCGGCTACTGAGCCGGATGCGTGGTCCTCGGCCGGTGCTCACGGACCGGGAGTCCGAGGTCCTTCGCTCCGTGACCGAGGGGGCTCGAGCAACCGGCAGCCCGCCGAGTCGCTGCACCTGTCCGAAGGCACGGTCAAGACCCATCTCGTGCATGTCTTGAGAGAGGGTGCTGTGAGACCGGTGCCGTCATCGTCCGGCGCAAGAACTCGGCCGTGATCCCGCCGGCGTGGCGGCTGTGCGGGGTCAGGCCGGCGAGCACCGGGAACGCGTGGACTGCCGAATACCACCGATGGGTCTCGACGGGCCGCCCGGCCGCGTGGAGGCGTTCGGTCAGCTGGAGCGCGGCCGGTTCCACGAGTTCGCCCGCAGCCAGGGTGATCAGCGTCGGCGGGAACACCTCCGGATCGCAGGTGAGCATCGAGCGGCTGCTCTCCAGCCCGTCGGCGTGGTGCTGCCACAGCCTCTGGAACCGCTGCACCGTGACGGCCGGTTGGTAGGAGTCGCGCGTGGCCCACGGCCCCTCACGCACCTCGCCATCGACGTCGAGCAGGGGCGAGTAACCCACCATCGCGGCGGGCTGGGGGACGCCGTCGCGGGCGGCCAACTCGCAAATCGCGGCGGCCAGGTACCCGCCCGCCGAGTCCCCGGCCACCACGATCCGGTGATCCGCGGGCAGTTGCTCGGACAGAGCGCGATACCCGGCGTAAGCATCCGCGACCACGGTCGCCAGGTCGACCTCCGGCAGCATCCGGTAGTCCAGCGAGTGCACGGTCACGCCGAGGTCCATCGCCAGCCGGCCGCAGAGCCCACGGTGGGTGCCGGGGCCGCAGAAGACGAACGCGCCGCCGTGGAGGTAGAGCACGGTCACGTCGGCCAGTGCGTCCGGGCCGACGGAATCGGGGGTCGACGTCTCGGCCGCGGTGCCGCCGAGCACGGTCCGTTCCACACGCACCCCGGCGGGGCCCGCCAGTCGCGAGAACCCGCGCTCGACTGCGGCCAGCCCCCGGATCCCGGCGCCGGTCATGGGCCAGAAGCGGTACACCTGACGGAGCGTCGCCCGCCCGGCCCAGTAGAGCAACCGGGACTGGAGGTCGACCTCACGATGGATGGTCACGGAGGGGTCTGTCCGAGTGGTCAAGAGCGGGACGATCCTTGCGTTCGTAGGAGAGTGCGCTGCTTCCGGCGACCCTTGGCGGCCATCAGCGGCAGGAGGGCGGACGCCAGGCGGGGGAACGCGGCACCCAGCCTGGCCAGCGCCCCGCGCCTAGCCGGGACGGCCGTAACCGGGCGCCGCGACTCCAGCACCCTGCCCACCGCGCGCACCACGTCCTCCGACTGCAGGAGGACACCCGAGAACGACAGCGCCGCCTGCGGGTCCTCGAGTTTGTCGAAGAGCATCGGGGTCCAGATGCCGTCCGGGCAGATGCACGAGATGTCGATATCGTCCACCCCGGCCAGCCGCAGGTCGGCGGCCGTGCTGGAACTGAAGCCCATCACCGCGTGTTTGGACGCCGCGTAGACGGCCTCACCCGGGACCGCGGAGATCCCCGCCAGCGAGACGATGTTGACGATGTGCCCGCCACTGCCGGTCGCGCCGGTGCCCGGGATACCAGCGCTGCGGGCGCGCATGGCCTCGATCGCGGCGACCGTGCCGTTGATCGTCCCCAGCGCGTTGACGTCCAGCATGAGCCGCCGCTGGTCGTCGGTCTGCTCCCACGCCGGGCCGGTGAGCAGGACACCGGCGTTGTTGACCCACACGTCCACGCCCCCGGTCTCCGCGACCAGCCGGTCCCGGGCCTCGTCGACCTGCCTCCGATCGCGGACGTCGACAGCGGCCCAGAGCGCACCCCGCCCGATCTCCGCGGCCGCCGTCCGGGACGACTGCTCGTCCAGATCGGTGATCATGACGCGATACCCGCGGTCGGCCAGCAGGCCCGCGATATCTCGGCCCAGGCCGCGACCGGCCCCGGTCACGAGCGCGCTGCGGATCCTCGTCGTCGTCGTCACTTCCCGTCCCTCAGTCCGGCGCGGATCTCGCCGTAGGAGATCCCACCGTGGCAGTACGTCGGCACCACAGGCCAGAAACGCTTCCACGGCGCCAGTTCGGTGGAGGGCAGGATCTGCAGCCAGCGCGGGTCGGCAGGGCACGGGTCGGCGAGGGTCTTCTCCTTGATCATGGAGTCGTACTGGTCCAGCGCGTCCTCGAGGGTGTTGGCGTTGGGGCAGATCTCACGGCCGTACTCGCGGTGGTAGCGGCGCACGCCGGGGATCTTCGACAGCTCCGGCTGCCAGTTGTCCAGGGAGATGCCGTTCTCGGAGGACACCCACACGCCGTCCGGGGTGTTGATGACCAGCGAGTGGTTGCCGTCCGTGTGGCCGGGCGTCCACAGCAGGGCGATGCCGGGGCCGAGCTCGATGTCGCCGTCGAACACGGCGAACCTGTCCCGGTGGACGCCGTCGAGTCCGTCCTCGACGTACCAGGCCCATTGCATGGGGTGCAGGTCCTCCAGGGTGGCCAGTTCGCGGCGGTGCACGAGCAGCTGCGCGTCGCCGAACAGGGCGGTGCGCGGCGTCGGCTCGCCCGCGATCACCTCGCTCGAGCCGAGAATCATCCGGGGGTCCTGCACGTGCAGGTGGTCGAACGTGAGGAAGTCCACGTCCTCCGACCGCAGCCCCACCTTGGCCAGGGCCTCGCCGGGCTCGTTGAAGTACTTGAGGATCGCCTTGCTGGCCAGGCGGCCGCCGGGGACGGCGTCGACCAGCCTCTCCAGATTGGCGTAGAACGGCGCCTTGGCGGAACCGGCGGGGACGGTCGGCTCGAACACCAGGGTGCGGGGCCGACCGTTCCAGTCGTCGTACTGGACCACCACCATGCGGTTGATCATGGTGACCAACGGCAGGCTGGGCACCGACACCGCGTTGTCGAAGGCGTACTTGACCGGGTACGGCGCCCCGGCCACGTCGACTGACCGCACCGCCCGCACCTGCCCCTGCTGCACGAACCGCTTCTTGTACTCGGCGGCCGCCGAGCGCACCGCCCTCAGCCGCTCGCCCCGCGGCCACACGTCGTGGACGCCGTCGAATTCGGGGATCGGCCGCGCGCCGATCTGCTCGAGCATGGGTCCGGACACCTGGTCCGAACGCGGTGGATCTTCGCGCAGCATCGTTCGCTCCTCCTCGCCGATGGGGTGGCCGCCCGGGGGGCGCCGGTCGTTCCCGCGGTCGACACCAGCATCCGGTGTCCAGCGGCGGGAAACTTGTGTCAGGGCGACAGGTTGGTGGTCCGCCTCAGCTCCCCGGGGGACATACCGAACCACCGGCGCGCCGCGTGGCTGAGCGTGGCCTGCTCGGCGAAACCGACCAGGTCGGCGATCTGGGTGAAGGACAGGTCGCTGGTCGTGATGAACCGGTGCGCGCGATCCCGACGCAGGTCGTCGACGACCCGGCCGTAGGTGGTGTCGACGGCGGCGAGGCGACGTTGCAGCGTCCGCGGGTGGAGCAGGAGCGCCCCGGCCACCTCGGCGAGCGTGGGGACACGACCGGGAAGGCGCTCCCCCACGAGGCGGCGCACCTGGTGAGCCACCGAGTCCGACGGGTCGGAGTACGAGCCCGTCAGGTGATCGAGGGCCGCGCGACGGAGATCCTCATCCGCGGAGGCGAACGTGGCATCCAACATCCGACGGTCGACGCACAGCGCGGCCGCGGGCCGGTCGAACTTCACGTCGACGCCGAAGAAGCCCAGATACCGGCCGACCGGCGAGAGTGGTCCGTGCGGCACCTCCACCGACCGCAACCCGGTGGACTGCCCGACCAGATGCACGGCCACCCGGTAGAACACCCCCAGCCCCAGCTCGGCGGCCTGCGGCGAGTACGGCGACTCGGTCAACTCCTTGCGGTAAATCAGGGCGATCACGCCGCGCCGGCCCCACGGGTCGTCGGCGACCTCGATCCTCAGCGCGGGGCTGTGCACGAACATGAACCGAGCCGCGCACTCCAGTGCCTCCGCGGGGGTCTGCGACGATCCGATCGCCCGCGCGATGGGGCCGAGAATCGTCACGTCCTGCCGTTCGGCCAGCCGCAGACCGAGGTCCGGGCAGCGCAGGTGGGCTGCCGCCACATCGAGCATCCGGTCGTGGTCGGTGATCGACAGCAGCCCGTCCTCGTCCGCCAACGTCTCGGGCTCGATGCCGAACCGCGCGAGCAGCCGATCCGGATCCCCGCCGAGTTCGGTGACGAGCGCCCCGAACCCGCGCAGGCTCGCAGCGCGGATCAACGGCCGCATCGACGCCCCTTCCCTCTCACGTGGCGTGCCGGCGAGAAGCCGCGGTCGGGTGCGCCTCCGCGTAGCACCACGTGGTTCGACCATCCTCGCTCCACCTCACCATGCCGTCCGGCCTTAGCCACCCGCCCTGATCTCCACGAGCTCCCACTGCCTCACCGGCCCGGGGGCGTGGGCCCGGCACATCGTGAAGATCGGCTCGGAGTAGGTCTCCCGCAGCCACACCTCGACCGGACCGCGCGGGCCGGCGAGCGTCACCTCGACGTGCTCGTCGCGCTCGACCACGCTCACGGGGGCAAAGGCGTCGATCCGGTCGTCGAGCACCACCGCCCTGGCGTAGTGCTGGGCGCTCTGCACGACCGCCGAGTGGCTGCTTCGCCCGCGCAGGTAGCGCTCGTCGACGCGGCCGTCGGTGTAGCGGGTGACGATGTCGGCCGGGTCCTCGGCCTGGTCCACGCGCCCGTAGAAGAGCCCGTGCGGCAGGACGAGCATCGTCGCGGCGAAGCGGTCCCCGCCCAGGTGGGAACACTCCCAGGTCTCCTCCGGGTACCGCTCGGCGATCCGCGCGGCCGCCGCGCGCCCCCGCACCGCGCAGCACTGATCGTGCTTGCCGTGCGCGCACACCGCGACCAGCGGCTCGTCCGTCGGCACACCGGCGGTGCCGTCGAGGGGGATCTCCGCGTACCCGACCGGTCCGTCCACCTCGCCCCAGCGCAGCGCCTCGTGCCCGGGGCGGGCGTCGGCCAGCGCCCACCGCCAGCGTTGCCCGCCGGCATGACGACGACGACCCGGCCTGCGGATCGCGGCCACCCTCACATCGGCCTCCTGGGCTCGTCCGGCGATCTCGCGGCCCAGCTCGGGCGGGAGGAGGGCCGGTGAGTCGAGCAACGCCGAGTACCCCCACGGCCCGGACAGCTCGACCATCAACCACCTCAAGCCCCGCGAACCCGACCCCTCCAGGGGATCGCCGCGGCGCAGTGACGAGTCGCTGCACGGCTCCCAGTCCGCGGGCCTGCTCACCGCGCCACCACCACGCCCTCGCGGAGCAGTCGTCGCAGCACCACCACACCGTCCGCCGCATCGAGTCCCGGGAGCGCGCCGGCGCTGACCGGGTCGCCTCCGAGCATCTCCCGCAGCGCGGGTTCGCACTCCGCCGGGAAGGTGATCGTCTTGGTGGGCAGGCGCAGAGCGACCTTGCCGGACGCGGACGCGGGGCCGAGCGAACCGTGCAGGCCGTCGCGCCACCGCACCGGGGTGTCCGCGTCGAGCGAGTCCATGGCGTCCAACGTGGCGAGGGGCCGGACCGCGGCCGGGCGGGTGAGGTCCAGGTACCTCTCGGCGAGCTCGCCGGCGGCCTTCCCGGCGAGCTCGTCCTGCTTTTCGGTCACCAACCGGGCGATGTGTTCGACCATCTCCTGCGTGGGCTCCCCGGCCCGCGCGGCGTCCACCGGGGCGAGGCCGAGAGGCAGGGACTCGCGCACCCGCTCGTCGGCGGCCAGGGCCTCGAGCAGAGCTTTGGCCACGTCATGCCCGGTCAGCGGAGCCACACCCACGGTCAGGTGGATGGAGGTCTCGCCCTGCGCCTCCGCCGAGTGGACCCACCCACGCGGTAGGTAGAGGCAGTCCCCCGGCTCGAGCACCTCGTCGATCACCGGCTCGTCCGCCGCGCGGGCGGCGATCGCCCGACGGTGATCGGTCCACGGCTGATCGGCGAGCGGGTGGTGGTGAACCGGCTCGTGCACGCGCCACCGCTTGGTGCCGGACACCTGCAGGACGAACACGTCGTGCACGTCGTAGTGCGGATCGAACCCCCGGTTCGCGGGCGGCGTGATGTAGGCGTTGGTCTGCGCCGGATGGCCGACCTCCGCCACCATGCCCCGCACGAAGTCGATGATCGGCGGCCAGAAGCGGTGCAGCCCCTGCAACACGATCGTCGCCCCGGCGGCGAACTGCGTGAGGACGCCGTCGGGGTCGATCTGATCGGTGATCTGCGCACCGAAGCCCGCGGCACGGGTGAAGCACGCCCGGTCGACGAGCGTGCCCTCCCGCGCCATCCGCACGAAGGGCGTACGCACCCCGCGTTCGGTGATGATCTCGTCGACCATCCCGGGTCCGAGCAGGTCCGAGAAGTCGCGCGGCAGCTGCGCGGCCCGGCTCAGCAGGGGCCGCCGGCCCCAGAAACGCGACGCGAACTCATCCCGCCCGCATGCGACGCACCGTTCGAGCACCGGTGATTACTGGGTGCCGTCAGCGCCACCGTCGGCGCCGTCCGGGTTCGAGCCCCCGTCAGCGGGCCCCTCCCCGGCGTCGGCGGACCCGTCGGCCCCGCCGTCGTGACCACCCGGGTTCGAACCGCCATCAGCCAGGCCCTCACCCTCGCCCTTGGTGTGGTGGGCGGAGCCGTCCGCGCCGCCGTCGTGACCGCCCGGGTTCGAACCGCCGTCGGCGATCCCCTCGCCCTGGCCCGCGGAAGTGGTCATGTCGTCGTCGTTGATAGCCATCTGCGATCCTCTCGTCGGTGCAGGCCCGTGACCTGCACGGTCGTGCGGTGTCGCCATCTGCCCGACTGTGGTTCCGGACACAATGGCCGTTCCGGCTCCCACTATGGCACCGGGCAGGCTCCGGCACGACCGGTGTGAGGTGGGACCGATATGGGTGTGGTCCGCACGGACTCCCGGGACGACGAGAGTTGCCGCCCGGCGCGAACACCGAGCGGCGGATCTCGTGGCGCGACTGCGGACCTCGTCGTCGTCGTACTCCCGACGGCGTACCCCGCGGCCGCCCACCTGACCAGCAGGCGCGCTACTTGACCAGCAGCTCCGCGATCTGGATGGTGTTGAGCGCCGCGCCCTTGCGCAGGTTGTCGCCCGCCACCATGAGGTTGAGGCCCTTGTTGCCCTCGATCGACTGGTCCTGGCGGATGCGGCCCACCAGCGACTCGTCGATACCCGCGGCCTCGAGCGGGGTCGGCACGTCGACGACCCTGACGCCGGCCGCCACGCCCAGCAGCTCGCGGGCCCGGTCCGGGGTGATGTCCTTCTCGAACTCGGCGTTGATGCTCAGCGTGTGGCCGGTGAACACGGGCACGCGCACGCAGGTGCCGGCCACGCGCAGCTCGGGCAGGCCGAGGATCTTGCGCGACTCGTTGCGCAGCTTCTGCTCCTCGTCCGTCTCCTCGGACCCGTCGTCGACCAGCGCGCCCGCCATCGGCAGCACGTTGAACGCGATCGGCGCGACGTACGGCCCCGTCTCGTCGACCTTGAGGGCCGAGCCGTCGTGCACCAGCTCGTGGCCCGCGCCGACGTTGCCGGTGATCTGGTCGTTGAGGGTGTCCACGCCGGCCAGGCCGGATCCGGAGACCGCCTGATAGGTGGAGACGACGAGCCGCTTGAGGCCGGCCGCGTCGTGGAGGACCTTGAGGACCGGCATGGCGGCCATCGTGGTGCAGTTGGGGTTGGCGATGATGCCCTTGGGCGGGTTCTTCGCCGCGTCGGGATTGACCTCGGAGACCACGAGGGGGACGTCGGGGTCCTTGCGCCACGCGCTGGAGTTGTCGACGACGACGGCGCCCGCGGCCGCGAACCTGGGCGCCTGCTCCTTGGACATCGTGCCCCCCGCGGAGAAGAGGGCGATATCGATGCCCTTGAGCTCCTCGTCGGTGGTGGCGGCGGTGTCCTCCACGACGATGTCCTCGCCACGGAACTGCAGCGTGGTCCCGGCTGAGCGGGCGGACGCGAAGAAACGGACCTTGTCGGCCGGGAAGTCCCGCTCCTCCAGCAGGGCACGCATGACGCGCCCCACCTGGCCCGTGGCTCCGACTACGGCGACAGTGGTCATCTGTGAGGTCAACTCCTGGAAGTCGTGGCGACCCGGCCCGCCGCGGACGGGTTCTCCGCCCTGCGCTCGACCGACCGGTGTGTCGGCCCAGTCTACCGAGACCGGCGGCGATGGTCAGCGGCCCACGTCACACGCGGCCCAGCCGCCGCAGTCGGCCCGTCCCGCCGCCGCAGTATCCCGCCCTCCCGCGGGGGTTGCTCGGCGGGCGGCCCACCCAGCCTCGCGTGGGCCTGCGCGGCGGGCGGGGGCATCGATCCGCAGCTAGCCGTCGCATATGCACGCTTTGGCCGATCCCGCCCTGGGGAAACGCTGACCGAAGTGACGGCTGATGGAAGAGGGCGGGCGCGAGGCCGCCAACCGGCCAGCTGCTCCTCGGCGTCCGGCGGTGATGATCGTCCGTTCTGCCGGGCGCTGCACCGGCGACCACGACGTCGTGGCCTCCACAGATCCCGCCCGTGTCCACAGACGGGCACGACCGGGCCCGAGATCGCGGGGATGGGGGCCGAGCCGTTGACGAACCTCGAGACCATGAGCAGATCGCCAGAGCCCCTCACGTTCAGCGAACTCTCGCGGACCCGCGGACGCCGGCGCGCGACCAACGGACGACGAAGAGTGCAGCGCGGCGTCTGGGTCCCGAACGACTCACGGGAGTCCGTGGCCCTCCAACTCGAGGCGTTGACCGTCGTCCGGCCGGACGCCGTCGCAACCGGGTGGACCGCCGCGGCGTTTCACGGCCACCCGTGGCCACCGCCCGATCCCGCCCTCGAGGTCGCCACCGGCAGCCGGCGGGTTCGGCGTCCCCGGGTGTTGTCCAGGCAGTTCACGATCCCCGAGTCGCAGTACGAGGAATTCCTGGGCCCCCACGGGCACCCGATCCACGTCGCCACGCTCGACCGCGCGCTGTTCGACCTCGCGCGCTATCTGCCCCGCGACCAGGCCGTCGTCGCACTGGACGGTGCTGGCCGCCTCGGGATCGACGCCCGCGCTTCGGTGCCCGCGATGGCCGACCGCAATCCCGAGGCCAGCCGACGGGCGACCGCACTGCGGCACGCCGCGCTCTGCGCCCCGCTCTCCGAGTCGCCGATGGAGACCCGTCTGCGGCTCTTCGCTCACGACCTCGGGTTCGACCACCTGGTTGTCCAGTACCGGGTTCCCGGCACCCCGTACAGGCTGGATCTCGCCGACCCGGCCCGCCGGATCGCGATCGAATATGACGGGGAACATCACGGGTTCTCGGACCAGCACACGCGGGACGTCGAGAGGCGGAATCGACTGGCAGCGCTCGGGTGGACAGTGATCGTCGTGACGAAGCGCCAGCTCTTCCGCACTCCCGCGGAACTCGCGACCCAGATCACCCTCGCGTTCCGTGATCGGGCTTGACGGCCACGCGCGCCGCTTCCGGGCTCGGCCCTGGGCCTGGGCTGGGGCCGGGCCCGGACTTTGGGCTTGGGCCGGGCCCGGGCCGAACAGGGCGGCTGCCATATCGGCTACTCGGCCGCCGGCACACCGCGAGCCGTCGCTTGCGTCAGCGTTTCCCCAAGACGTTTGGCAGGAAAACGTACACAAGCGACGGCTCGCGGAATGGGTGGGGCGGGCCGGGCGGGCTCGGGCGGGGCCGGGTGGGGCGGGCCGGGCGGGCCGGGGCTCGGGCCGGGCGGGCCGGGGCTCGGGCCGGGTGGGTCAGCGGCCGGTTCCGGCGTAGACCTGCGCCTCCTCCTCGCCGCCCAGCTCGAACGCCGCGTGCAGGGCGCGGACGCTCTCCGGGAGCTCCTCCTCGCGCACGAGGGCCGAGATGCGGATCTCCGAGGTGGAGATGAGCTCGATGTTGATGCCCGCCTCCGAGAGCGACTCACAGAACGTGGCCGTGACGCCCGGGTGCGACTTCATGCCCGCGCCGACGAGGGAGACCTTGCCGACGTTGTCGTCGTAGAGCACCTGGTCGATCCCGAGGTCCTCCTTGGCCTTGGACAGCACCTCGACGGCCTTGGCGCCGACCTCGCGGGGACAGGTGAAGGTGATGTCAGTCTTGCCCTCCGCCTTGGAGACGTTCTGCAGGACCATGTCGATGTTGATCTCGGCATCGGCGACGACGCGGAAGATCTTGGCCGCGTACCCCGGCTGGTCGGGGATGCCGACCACCGTGATCTTGGCCTCCGAGGCGTCGTGAGCGACTCCGGTCAGGACTGCGTCTTCCACGGGGATGTCCTCCACTTTTCCGGCCACGAGCGTGCCCGGGTTGTTCGAATACGACGAGCGGACGCGCAGCGGCACGTGGTAGCGGCGGGCGAACTCCACACTGCGCAGGTTGAGGATCTTGGACCCGACCGCCGCCATCTCCAGCATCTCCTCGTACGAGATGGAGTCGAGCTTGCGGGCATCGGACACGATCCGCGGGTCGGCGGTGTAGATGCCGTCCACGTCCGAGTAGATCTCGCACACGTCCGCACCCAAGGCCGAGGCCATCGCGACCGCCGTGGTGTCGGACCCGCCGCGACCCAGGGTCGTGACGTCGCGGGTCTCGCGCGACACGCCCTGGAAGCCCGCGACGAGGGCGATCTTGCCCTCGTCCAGTGCCTCACGGACGCGCCCCGGGGTGATGTCGATGATGCGGCTGTTGCCGTGCCTGGTCGTGGTGATGATCCCGGCCTGCGACCCCGTGAAGGAGTAGGCCTCCATCCCGAAGGAACTGATCGCCATCGCCAGCAGCGCGTTGGAGATGCGCTCGCCGGAGGTCAGGAGCATGTCCATCTCGCGCTGCGGCGGAGACGGGCACACCTGGTCGGCCAGATCCAGCAGCTCGTCGGTCGTGTCGCCCATGGCCGAGGCGACGACCACCACGTCGTTGCCCGCCTTCTTGGTCTCCACGATCCGTTCGGCCACCCGACGGATACGTTCTGCGGACTCCACGGAGGAGCCGCCGTACTTCTGCACTACGAGTGCCACGCGGTCACACCCTTCCGGTGTTGATCGGCTTAACGCAGACCCACTTTACGGGAGGTGTTTACTCGTCAGGGATGACGGAAACCTGGGTGGCGGTACTGCTCGCCCTCGCGTCCGCCCTCAGCCAGGCCTTCGGAACCGTTATGCGGCACCGTTCCCCACGCCGCGCGAAGGGCCGACACGAGGGGCCTTTCCATATCCTCACCAGCCGGTACTGGTGGACCGGCATGGGCATCAGCCTCGCCGGATTCGTGTTCCAGGGACTGGCACTGGCCTACGGATCGCTCATCCTGGTCCAGACCATCACCGTCCTCTCGCTCACCTTCGCGCTCCCGTTGGGCGCCTGGGTCACCGGGCGGCGGGTCACCAAGACGGAACTGTTCTGGGGGCACGTCCTGGCCGGATGCGTGGTCGTGCTGGTGATCTACGGCCGGCCCACGGGTGGCGAGACACATCCGCCCTGGTGGCAGTGGGCACTGGCCTGTGCGGCCGGGATCCTCGTCGTCGTCGTCCTCCTCCGTCTCTCCCGCGCGCTCCGCTCCGGCGGTAACCGTGCCCTCCTGCTGGGCGTGGCCGGCGGCACCGCGTTCGCCTACGTCGCGCTGCTCACCAAGGGCGTCGCCGACCGGTTCTACGAGGGCGGACCGCTGCTCGTGGCCACCACGGGCGAGGTCTACGGACTGGTCGCGGCCGCCGTCGTGGCGCTGACCCTGCAGCAGATGTCCTTCTCCGCGGGCGCCGTCCACCAGGCCGTGCCCGCGTCGACCGTCACCACCCCGGTCGTCTCGCTCGCGCTGGGCGTGGTCGTGCTCGGCGAGTGGTTCGCGGTCGACGGCGCCGAACTGGCGATCCTCGCCGCCACGCTGGGAGTCATGGTCGTGGCGACGGTCCGGCTCGCCCACAAGGAGGTCGACTCGGGGCCGGGCGAGGACGCGGTGGACCCGGCGGCGGCGTCCGGTGACACCCCTTCCGCGACAGCGACTCCCCCGTCCCCCGACACGCGCGCGGAGCCACCCTCGCGGTAACGCGGGCGCCGACCGCCCCGATCTCACTGCCATGAGCACTCCCGCCGAGCGCCCCGGCACCGCCGCCCGATCCCCTAAGCTGAGTCACATGCGCCTCACACGTCACATGGGCCGGCTCGTCGCGGCGGTCGGCGCGGCCGTCGGCACGGTCGCCGCCACCCTCGCCGTCGCGACCCCCACCGCCGGCGCCGTCGTGGGCGGCACCCCCTCCGGCCCCGCGCCGTGGGCCGTACAGATCACCACCTTCGGCAACGTCCTCGGATCGCCCTGCTCCGGCGTGGTCATCCACCCACGCTGGGTCGCCACCGCCGCGCACTGCGGCCCGACCAACCCCAACGCCTACACCCTCGGATTCGGCAACTGGGCCACCGTCCCGGGCGGCTTCGCCACCACCGCCTCGCTCGCCACCCCGCAGGTCGTCGGCGCGTTCGGCTCCCTCGACACCGGCAGCTTCGGCCGCCACACCCCCGAGGCCGTCTACAAGGCCCCCGCCGGGGACGTCATGCTCATCAAGCTCCGCCACCCCGCCCCGTCCCCCGCCGTCCTGCGCGCCGGCGCCGACCCCGCCCCGGGCACCGTCCTGCGGTTCCACGGCTTCGGCGAGACGACCCCCCGCGGCCTGCGCTCCGCCGACCTGCGCACCGGGCTCACCCGCCTGGAGCGCATGGAACCGCGCGCGGGCTCGTGGATCGGCCGCTCCCACACCATCCAGGGCGGCTACGGACTCGGCGACTCCGGCGGACCCGTCTTCCACGGCGACCGCCTGGTCGGTATCCACTCCGGCTCCGACCACGACCGCCGCCGGCCGGACGGGACCAACCCCGCCCGCTACGAATCGATCCCCGCCCAGAACGGCTGGATCGACTGGATGATCGCCCACCGGTGACCGCCGACCGGTGACCCCCGAACGATGCGCCGACCGACCCGCCGCCCCGAGCCGAGCCACGTGACAGTGCCGAACCGCCACGCGATTTGCCACACTGGACCAATGACCACGCCGGAGCTCGTGATCCGTCGCGCCTCGCGCGCAGACCTGGACCTCGTGCTGTCCGCAGCCGACCTGTTCGACTCGCCGCCCACCGCCGAGTGGACCCAGGACTTCCTCGACCGCGGTTCCAACCTGCTCCTGCTGGGCCTGCACGACGAGGTACCCGTGGCGATGCTCGTCGCCGTGGAGACCGGCCACCTGGGCGCCAGCCCGGACCTCTTCGTCTACGGCATCCGCGTCCGCGAGGACCTGCGGCACCAGGGCATCGCGCACCGCCTGGTGGAGAAAGCCGTCTCCGTGGCGGAGGAGGCCGGGTGCCGCCGCGTGTGGGGATCGATGCACCACACCGACGTGGAGGCGCTCGGCCCCGACTCGCCCCTCCACACCCCCCGGGACATCACCGCAGAGCCCACCACATTCGTCATTCCGATTCCGTGACGCTCGGCGGGAAGGTGTATGGTGGCCCGCATGCAGCGCGTGCTCCTTCTTGGGTGCCGCGGCGGGGCCCGCTGAGGCGGACCGGCTCCCCGTCGCGGGATCTCGTCGCGCCGGTCCGATCCCTGAAGATCGCACTCCACGGAAGTTGAGCCCCTGCAATGAATCCCGCTGACGCCTTCGTCTCGTCGTCGTCGACCCTCACTCCCCCCTCCAAGCCCGGCCGCCCCGACCAGCCGTCGTGGAACAAGCAGCGCGGCTCCTCCATGCCGTGGCACCGCTACCGGCCGTTCGCCGAAGAGGTCGAGGACGTCTCCCTGCCCGACCGCACCTGGCCCGACAAGGTCATCACCCACGCCCCCCAGTGGTGCGCGGTGGACCTGCGCGACGGAAACCAGGCGCTCATCGACCCCATGAGCCCCGCCCGCAAGCGCCGCATGTTCGACCTGCTGGTGCGCATGGGCTACAAGGAGATCGAGGTGGGCTTCCCGTCCGCCTCACAGACGGACTACGACTTCGTCCGCGAGATCATCGAGGACGACGCGATCCCCGACGACGTCACCATCCAGGTCCTGGTCCAGTGCCGCGAGGACCTGATCCGCCGCACCTTCGAGGCGTGCGAGGGCGCGTCCGACGTGATCGTGCACTTCTACAACTCCACGTCGATCCTCCAGCGCAAGGTCGTGTTCCGTAAGGACCGCGACGCCATCAAGAAGATCGCCACCGACGCCGCCGAGCTCGTCACGGCCATCGCGAAGGACTACCCCGACACCAACTGGCGTTGGGAGTACTCGCCCGAGTCGTTCACCGGCACCGAGCTGGCGTTCTCCAAGGAGGTCTGCGACGCCGTCACCGAGGTCGTGGGCGCCACCCCGCAGAACCCGATCATCATCAACCTGCCGGCGACCGTCGAGATGGCCACGCCCAACGTCTACGCCGACCAGATCGAATGGATGCACCGCAACCTGGCGCACCGCGACTCCACGATCCTGTCGCTGCACCCGCACAACGACCGCGGCACCGGTGTGGCCGCCGCCGAGCTGGCGTTCCAGGCCGGCGCCGACCGCATCGAGGGCTGCCTGTTCGGCAACGGCGAGCGCACCGGCAACGTCTGCCTGGTGACGCTGGGCATGAACATGCTCACCCGCGGCGTGGACCCGCAGATCAACTTCTCCGACATGGACGAGATCCGCCGCACGGTCGAGTACGCCAACCAGCTGCCGGTGCCCGAGCGTCACCCCTACGGCGGCGACCTGGTCTTCACCGCCTTCTCCGGCTCCCACCAGGACGCCATCAACAAGGGCTTCGACGCCCTGCAGGCCGAGGCCGACGCCCGCGGCGAGGACATCACCGACATCACGTGGGAGGTGCCCTACCTGCCCGTCGACCCCAAGGACGAGGGCCGCACGTACGAGGCCGTCATCCGCGTGAACTCGCAGTCCGGCAAGGGCGGCGTCGCGTACATCATGAAGAGCGACTACGGCCTGCAGCTGCCGCGGCGCCTGCAGATGGAGTTCTCCCAGATCGTCCAGAGCGTCACCGACTCCGAGGGCGGCGAGGTCACGCCCAAGGCGATGTGGGACATCTTCTCGCTCGAGTACCTGGACCGCGTCTCCCCCATGGAGCGCATGTCGCAGCACCTGGTGCCCGCCGAGACCGACGACGGCGAGGACTCGATCGAGGCCGTCATCAAGTGGAAGGGCGAGACCCGTGAGCTGACGGGGTCCGGGAACGGTCCCCTCGCCGCGTTCGTCGCCGCGCTGAACGAGATGTTCGACGACGAGGTACGCATCCTCGACTACACCGAGCACGCGATGACCGCCGGGGATGACGCGACGGCGGCCGCGTACGTGGAGGTGCAGTTCGGCAACCGGGTCTTCTGGGGTGTCGGCCGGGCCGGTTCCATCACCACCGCCTCCCTGCGGGCCGTGGTGTCCGCCGTGAACCGGGCCTACGCGGACGAGGCCGAGGGCAACGAGGCGGTCGGATCGGTCGAGGGCGCGCGCACCTGGGCGCCGTGACGGGCTGAGTCGCCGGGTACAGCCGCATCGGGAAAGCGTTCCGTGCGTCCCTGAGAGGGGGTGTGCGGAACGCTTTTTCGTTGAACCCGGTTGCAGCGGCTTCCCTACAGCCTCATTCTTCACATATTTCACTTCTGCAACGATGGTCTCGATTCGGTCACGACAAGCGCGTAATGTGGCGGCGGGCCGCGCCGATAGGTAAGGCGTCCGCCCTCCGCACACCTCAGTCTGGAGCCCTTATGTCCGTGACCCGCCGTGGATTCCTCGCAGCCGCATCGGTCGGCGTGGGCGCCGCCGTCGCCTCCTCCGTCCGCGGCCCCGTAGCCGGGGCCAACCCCTTCACCACCGGCTCACTCGGCGTGGCCCAGGACCTCATGCAGTCGATCTCCACCGGCAGCGGGATGATCCAGCCCAACGGGCCCCTCGGCTTTGTGGGCGTCACCTTCCCCAGCCCGGAGGAGATCGCCGGGCGCATCCGCTTCGCGTTCCCCGACGGCTCCGTGGGCGACTGGCTCCCGCTCGAGGCCATGGACTCCGCCCCCGACGCCGGGAGCACGCCCGCCGCCGAGCTCGTCGCCGCGCCCGACGGGGCCGTGGGTTACGAGGTCGACGCCCCCGCCGGCTCGGAGGCGACGGTGTTCGACGACGGCCGCGGCGCGCCGCGCAACTACAGCCTCGGCAGCATCGGCCTGGCCGGCCTGCCGGTCATCCCGCGCGCCGCATGGGGCGCCGGTGACGTGGCGGGCTTCCGCTGGGCCCCGACCTACTTCCCGCCGCAGTCGATCACGATCCACCACACCGCGGTCGTGCCCGGTCCGGACCGCGCCGCGAGCGTACGGGCGATCTACAACTACCACGCCAACACCCTGGGCTGGGGCGACGTCGGCTACCACCTCATCATCGACCCGGAGGGCCGGATCTACCAGGGCCGCGGCGGGACGCCCGTGGGGAACCCGGTCTTCCAATTCCCGCCGGTCGCGGGCATCGCTCCCCCGGTGGTCACCGCCGGTCACGTGGGCGGCTTCAACAACGGCAACATCGGCATCAGCCTGCTGGGCGACTTCACCGGCGCCCCGCCGACCGCCGCCGCGGTGGGCGCGACCATCGACTGCGTCCGCGCCCTGTGCAACGCCACGGGCATCAACCCCCGCGCAGGGATCACGTACCGCAACCCGCAGGGCGGGGCGACGCGGCCGATGATGGCCGTCTCCGGCCACCGCGACTGGGGCGGCACGGCCTGCCCGGGCAACTCCTTCTACCCGCAGATGCAGTTCATCCGGGACCAGGCGGCCAGGGGCTGGGCGCCCACCGCGATCTCGTCGGCGGCCTTCGGCTCCTGAGTCGGTCCCGCACCGGGCGCGCCACCCGACCGGGTCGCGCGCACGGTGCGCGGTGCCCGGCGCCACAGGCGCGACGCCGGCCGCCCGGCGCCCGGTCAGTCGTGCGCGCGGGTGGGCAGGAGCATCCCGAGCACCCAGTTCACGAGTCCGATCACGATCGCCCCGAAGAACGCCGCCCAGAACCCGCTGACCACGTACTCGGCGCCGAACGGCTGGAACGTCGTGGTGATCCAGCCGGTAAGCATGAGCATCAGGGCGTTGACCACCAGCAGGAACAGCCCCAGAGTGAGGATGGTCAGCGGCAGCGACAGCAGTTGCACGATCGGCTTGACGACCGCGTTGACCAGCGTGAACACCACCGCGACGATGAGCAGTGCGGTGATGGTGGGAACGTTCACCTCGTTCTCGATGGCGCCGGCGACGGGCGCGGAGATGCCGGTGGTGTCGTGCAGGGCGATCCCCGGCACGATCAGCGTCGCCACCCACAGGGCGACGGCGTTGACGATCAGCCGCAGTACCAGCGCCATCGAAGAACTCAGCTCCTCACATACTCATCGGCCACGTCGAGCGCGCGGTCGAAGATGTCGAGACCCTCGTTGGCCTCGTCGGGGGTGATGATGCACGGCGGCACCACGTGGAAACGGTTGTAGTTCATGAACAGCAGCAGCCCGTCCTGCTTCGCCGTGGCGAACGTGCGGGCCATGGCCTCCGAGGATCCACCGTAGGGGGCCAGGGGCTCGCGTGTCTCGCGGTCGGCCACCATCTCCACCGCCCAGAACACGCCGAGGCCGCGGACCTCGCCGATCGACGGGTGCTTCTCGGCGAGCTCGCGTAGACGCGGGCCGATGACGTCCTCGCCGATCATCTTGGCGTTCTCGACGATCTTCTCGTCCCGCATGAGGTTGATGGTCGCGACGACGGACGCGCACGCCAGGGGATGCCCGGCGTAGGTGAGCCCCCCGGTGTACGGGGTGGTCTCGAACGACGCGGCGATCCGGTCGTGGAGGATCACGCCGCCGAGCGGGACGTACCCGGAGTTGGAGCCCTTGGCGAAGGTGATGAGGTCGGGCGCCCAGTCGCCGTCGCCGGACCGGAAGTTGTCCAGCGCGAGCCATTCGCCGGTGCGGCCGAAGCCGGACATGACCTCGTCACAGATCATTACGATGCCGTACTTGTCGCAGATCTCGCGGACTCCGCGCAGGTAGTCGGCGGGCGGCACCATGATCCCGACGGTGCCCGGGACGGACTCGATGATGAGGGCCGCGAAGTGGTCGGGCCCCTCGAGGCCGATGAGCGAGTCGAGGTGCTCGAGCGCGCGGTCGCATTCCTGCTTGTCGTTCTCGGCGTAGAACTGCGAGCGGTACAGGAACGGGGCGTGGAAGTGGACGGCCCCGGTGTTGCCCATGTCGTTGGCCCAGCGGCGGGTGTCGCCGGTGAGGTTCATCGCGGTCGTGGTGGCGCCGTGGTAGCTGCGGAACGCCGACAGGGTCTTGTGGCGCCCGGTGTGGCGGCGGGCCATGCGGACGGCGTGCTCGACGGCCTCGGTGCCGGCGTTGGTGAAGAAGACCCGGTTCATCCCGGCGGGTGCGACCTCGGCGACGAGGCGTGCGGCCTCGGCGCGGGCGGCGTTGGCGTGCGCGGGGTTGATGGTGCACAGCTCGGCGGCCTGGTCCTGGATCGCCTTGACCACCACGGGGTGCTGGTGGCCGATGTTGGTGTTGACCAACTGGGACGTGAAGTCGAGGAGCCGGTTGCCGTCGCCGTCGGTGAGGTAGCAGCCCTCGGCGGCGGTGACGACCATCGGGTCGACCGAGCCCCACGCCGACCACGGGGTCAGGACGTGGGCGCGTTCCTTCTCGTAGACCTCACGGGCTTCGGCGTTCTGGGGTGCGGGCACGGGGCGTACTCCTGTTGTCGACGGCGTTGTCCGCGGCCCATCATGTCAGCTTCGCGGGTGACGTCCGGACGAGCGATCCACGATGCGGAATGGGCGCGTCGTGCCCGGTCGCCCCACCTCCGCTCTTCCCCTCCGGCCCGCGCGGTGGAATGCTCGAGTTCCACGTGATGCGCATCGCACTTCAAGGCGAAGGGGGCACGTCATGAGCACCTCGTCCGAGTCCGCGCGGCCCCGGCGGGCGGCGCCCTCGGGTGTGCCGGTGGTCACCGGCCCCGAGCGCAGCACCGGTCAGCCCCCGCTCAAGCGCGTCCTCGGCCCGGGCCTCCTGCTCCTCTTCATCGTCGGGGACATCCTCGGCACCGGCATCTACGCCCTCACCGGGAAGGTGGCCGGCGAGGTGGGCGGGGCGGTCTGGTTACCGTTCCTGGTCGCCTTCGCCGTGGCGATGCTCACCGCGGCCAGCTACCTCGAGCTGGTCACCAAGTACCCGCGGGCCGGCGGGGCGGCCGTGTACACGCACCGCGCGTTCCGGGTCCATTTCCTCACCTTCCTCATCACCTTCGCGGTGATGGCCTCGGGCCTCACGTCGGCCTCGTCGGCGGCCATCGCGTTCGCGGGGAACCTCGACGAGGCGTTCGGCCTGGAGCTGGGCTCCGGGACGTGGCCGCTGGTCGGCATCGCGCTGCTGTTCATGACCGCCCTGGCGGTGGTCAATCTCCGGGGTGTGGCCGAGTCGGTGCGCCTCAACGTGGTGCTGACCTGCGTGGAGCTGTCCGGTCTGCTCATCATCATCGCGATCGGCGCGTGGGCTATCAGTCAGGGCCAGGGTGACTTCTCGCGCGCGGGTCAGCTCGCCGTCGGCGAGGGAGAGAGCCCGTTCCGCGCGGTCACCGCCGCCACCGCGTTGGCGTTCTTCGCCCTGGTCGGGTTCGAGGACTCGGTGAACATGGCGGAGGAGACCCGGGACCCGGTGAAGATCTTCCCGAAGATCATGCTCACGGGACTGGTGATCACCGGCGTCATCTACGTCCTCGTGGCGATCGCCTCGGTGACCCTGGTCGCCCCGGAGGAGCTCGGGGAGGGTGAGACGCCGCTGCTCAAGGTGGTCGCGGCGGGCGCCCCGGCCTTCCCGGTGTGGATCTTCGCGTTCATCACCATGTTCGCGGTGGCCAACTCGGCGCTGATCAACATGCTCATGGCGTCGCGTCTGTTGTACGGGATGGCGCATGAGCAGGTGTTGCCCCCGGCCCTCGGCCGCGTGCTGCGCGAACGCCGGACCCCGTGGGTGTCGATCCTGTTCACCACGGTGATCGCGTTCGGGCTCATCGCGTTCGCGGATCTCGCCACTCTGGGCGGGACCACGTCGCTGCTCCTGCTCGCGGTGTTCACGGTGACCAATGTGGCGGTCCTGGTGCTGCGGCGGGACGCTGCCGAGCACCGCCACTTCCGGGCGCCCACGGTGATCCCGGTCCTGGGCGCGTTGTGCTGCGCGTTCCTGGTCTCGCCGCTGTCCGGGCGGGCGGGTCAGGATTACCGGATCGCGGGCGTGTTGCTGGTGGTGGGCGTGGCCCTGTGGGCGCTGCACTGGGCGGTCCGTCGTGCGATCACATAGACATGAGCGGGCCCGTGCGGGCACGCCCGGTGGCCCCGCTCGCCCCTCCTCGCGCCCCTGCTCGGAAAAGGTGGACCACATGACTTCTCGGACCCGGCACGTCGGCGCTGTGATGGTCGCCGTCCTCGCTCTCCTGGTGCTGTCGGCCTGCTCGCGTCAGCCGGCGCCGGCGATCGGGACCCTGGACCGGGTCTCGTCGTAGGCCCCCGGCGGACGCGCGCCCCGTGCGCCGGGCTAGAAGAGCGCCTCCTGCGCACTGTCCACGGCCTGCGCCCCGGCGACCGGCCGCCCGGGCGCGACGTCGGCGAGCATCTGCTCGAACCGGGCGAACGGCACCAGTTCGAGCCCCTTCTTGCGCGCGAACGCGGTGCGCCCGCGCACCGCGGAGGGTGCGTCGCACACCGCGAGGGAGGTACGGGACGAGATGCGGTCGGCCACGTAGAGACCGGCGTCGACGACCAGGGGGGCGATCTCCTCCGGGTCGCGATCCACGTCCTGCGTGAAGACCACCTCCATCCCCTGCACCAGCCCGCCGCCGCGCTTCAGCCTCCCGGCCGGTCGCCACAGCCGGGGCGCGGCGAGGGCCTCCGCCCACACTGTGGACACCAGGTAGCCCGTCTCCGGGTGGGCGATCATGGCGTCGAGCTCCCGCACCGAGGGCCGCACGTCCTTGGCAGCGGCCACCTCGAGCAGCCCGGCGAAGACGCCGGCCAGCACCAGGGCGTCGTCGTGCGCGTCGTGCGCGGCCCGCTGCTGGACCCCGAAGTGCGCGGCGAGCGTGGAGAGCTTGAGATCGGCGGTCGACAGGTGGAGCCGACCGGCGAAGTCGAGGGTGCACACGAACCGCTCGAGCGGCGGCGCGAGCCCGGCCCGCCTGGCCTCCGCGGCGAGGAACGACGCGTCGAAGGCCGCGTTGTGGGCGACGACGGTCCTCCCGTCGAGCACCCGGCCCAACTCCGCCGCCACGTCCGAGAAGCGTGGTTTGCCCGCGAGGAGGGCCGGTGTGAGCCCGTGCACGTGGACCGGTCCGGGGTCGACCCCCGGGTTGAGCAGGGTCGTGAAGTCCTCGACCACCTCGCCGTCGTCCCCGATCACCACCGCGGCCACCGACAACACCCGGTCGACCGCCGGCGTCATCCCCGACGTCTCGACGTCCACCACGACCCAACCCGACATGCCCACATGGTCTCAGACCCCTCCGACATCCCGGTCGCCACTGCCGCCGGTCACGGCGTTCACACCGCCGACACGTCGATGTCGGACCGGCGCGTTAGGGTCTACCCCATTCGATCCGCGCCGGATGTGACGGTCCGGCACACCGGAGGAGGTCCCGTGCGGCGGTACCGGTCCGACACCCCCGCGGCGAGGTCGCGTGACGCGGCCGTCCGCGCCCGCCGCCGTGCCCGCCGTCGGGTCCGGATCGCGGCGGGGTCGTACCTCGCGCTGGGGGTCGCCGTGGTCGTGGCGCTCGCCGTCACCGCCCCCGGGGCCGATACCGGCGGGCGGCTCGACCCCGGCGCCGAATCCCACGCCGCGGTCTCGCGGGACGCCGCGGACGGAGACGCCGGCTCCCCACCCGCGGCGCGCGCCGCGGACGGCCGCGTCGGGGACCCGGGCCGCGTGGAGCGCCCGCTCCCGGCGCGGTGGGCCGAGGTGCGCCCGCTGCTCGACCGTGCGGTCGCCGACGCCGCGGCCGAGGGGCACGAGCTCGCGGCGTGCGTGCGGGCGATCGACGCTCCCGACGAACGGGTGGTGTGCGCCGGGGACGACCAACCGCGCTACGCCGCGTCGGTGATCAAGGTGGCCTTCGCCGTGGGCGCGCTCGAGGCGTGGGAGGGCGACCTCGACGCGCGGACCCCGTACGGCAGGCTCGGCGACCTGCTCGAGGCGGCCGTCACCGTCTCGGACAACGACGCCGCCAACGTCCTCTACGACCTGTCCGTCACCGGTCCCGACGCGCCGCCCACCGACGATCCGGTGACCGCCCTCAACGCCATCGCCGACAGGGTGGGCCTGGCCGAGCAGTTCCACGCCGGCGGCGCGTTCCGCTTCGAGTGGACCGGCGACTGGAGCAGGGTCAGCGCCCGCGGCAGCGTCGGGTACCTCACCGAACTGGTGCGGGCTGCCGACGGTCGGGCGCCCCGGGGTGAGGCCCTGACCTCGCCCGCCGTGGCCCGCACCGTGCTGGACACCATGCTGCGGCAGGAGCGGCGGTGGAAGCTGCCCGACCGTCTGCCCGCGGGGACCGTCGCCAACAAGACCGGCGAGACCGATACCGAGTCGCACGACATCGCCGTGGTCAACACCGCCTCGGGCCGGTACGCGATCGCGGTGATCGGCACCGCGGCCGGCATGTTCGCCGGTCCCGACGAGGTGATGGCCGACCTCGGCCACGACGTGGTGTCGGCACTCGGCGGTGCGGCGCGGTTCTGAGAGGGGCGCTGCCTAGACTCGTCGCATGACCTCCCGCGCGATCACCGCACTCACCCCCCGCGGCCGGGTGGCCGTGGCCGTGTCCCGACTGGCGACCTGGGCGTCGCGGGTGTCGGGTCGCGGATCGGGCGGGATGATCGGTGGCCTGGTGGCACTGAAGCTCGACCCGGGGCTCATGCGCCAGCTCGCGGCGGGCCGGCGGACGGTGCTGGTGACGGGGACCAACGGGAAGTCGACGACGACGAGGATGGTCGCGTCCGCGCTGTCGACGGTGGGCCGGGTCGCCTCGAACACCGGTGGCGACAACATGGACGCCGGGATCGTGTCCGCGCTCGTGGCCGACAGTGTGGCCGGGTTGGCGGCCATCGAGGTGGATGAGCTGCACACGCCGGCCGTCGGGGAGAACACCTCCCCGGAGGTGATCGTGCTGCTCAACCTCAGTCGGGACCAGCTGGACCGGGTCGGCGAGATCAACGCGATCGAGCGTCGGCTGCGCGCGGGCGTGGCGGCGCAGCCGCAGGCGACGGTGGTGGCGAACTGCGACGACGTGATGATCACCTCGGTGGCCTACGACAATCCGCGGGTCGTGTGGGTGGCCGCCGGGTCGGCGTGGGCGGGTGACTCGGTGAGCTGCCCGCGGACCGGCGAGCCGATCTCGCGGTCGGTCGACTCCACGGGCGCGGTGCGGTGGCGCTCGGAGGGTGTACTGCCCGACGGTCGCGAGTTCGCACGCCCCGAGCCGGACTGGTGGGTCGACGACGAGGCGATCCACGGCCCCGACGGGTTCACCGCCCCTCTGTCTCTGGCGATCCCCGGCCGGGCCAATCGCGGCAACGCGGCGCAGGCGGTGGCCGCGGCGGTCGCGATGGGCGCCGATCCCGCCGCCGCGGTCCGGGCGGTCGAGCAGGTCGATGACGTGGCGGGCCGCTATTCGACGGTCGACGTGGACGGGCGGTCCGCGCACCTGCTGCTGGCCAAGAACCCGGCGGGCTGGCAGGAGGCGCTCGGCATGATCGACACCTCCGCCGACGGCCTGGTGATCGCGGTGAACGGGCAGGTCGCCGACGGTGTGGACCTGTCGTGGCTGTGGGACGTGCGGTTCGAGAGCTTCGAGGGCGTCACGGTCTACGCCTCGGGCGAGCGGGCCGCCGACCTGTCGGTGCGCCTGACCTACGCCGGAGTCCGCCACGAGCTCGAGCCCGATCCACTCGCGGCGATCCGACGCTGCCCCCCGGGGCGGGTCGAGGTGCTGGCCAACTACACGGCGTTCCGGGACCTGGGGCGGGCGGTCGCGGCCGCCGGGCACCGTCCCGTCGACACGGCGTCCGGTTCCGCGGCCACCCGGAAGGAGCAGTGACGATGAGCGAGCAGCACACCGGCGAGGGCAACCCGGATCCCCGCGACGCGGGCGCGCGGCGCGAGGGGGCCTCGGCGTCCCCGCTCGACACGGTCGCGCCCGACTCGGCGCGCCCCACCGAGTCGACGGTCCGGATCGGCCTGGTCCTGCCGGACGTCATGGGGACCTACGGCGACGACGGCAACTCCCTGGTCCTGCGCCAGCGGCTGCGGTGGCGCGGCTACGACGCCGAGATCGTGCGGATCACCCTCGAGGACGCGGTCCCCGACTCGTGTGATCTCTACACCGTCGGCGGCGGTGAGGACGCGGCGCAGAAGCTCGCCTCCCGGCATCTCTCGGCGTCGCCCGGGCTGCAGCGGGCGGTCGGGCGCGGGGCGCCGGTGCTGGCGATCTGCGCGGGGATGCAGGTGTTCGGCGAGTGGTTCGTCGTCTCGGACGGCTCGCGCGCGCCCGGGCTCGGCCTGCTGGACGTCACCACCTCGCCGCAGGCCACGCGGTCGATCGGCGAACTGGTGGTCGCGCCGCAGGTCGCCGGGCTGACGCAGCCGCTCACCGGTTTCGAGAACCACATGGGCGCCACCGTGCTGGGCCCGGACGCCGCGCCCCTCGGCAGCGTCACCTCCGGTGTGGGTAACGGCGTGCCGGCCGGCCAGTCCGTGCCGGCAGGCGGACTGGTCGAGGGCGTGGTCCAGGGCTCGATCGTCGCCACCTACATGCACGGCCCGGTGCTGGCCCGCAATCCCGAGCTGGCGGACCTGCTGCTGTGCCGCGCGCTGGGCGTGGACTCGCTCCCGCCGGTGGAGGTGCCCGCGGTGGAGCGGCTGCGCCGCGAGCGCATCGCCGCCGCCCGGCGCTGAGCGCTTGCGCCGCCTATCGGATTGCGCGCCACCCATGGGGCCCGCTGGGCGTAGCGGCATGTGATGGGCAGCGTTGCGGGTTGAGGTGGCGATGCTGGTCTGAGTGAACGCGCCGCGGCCCGTGGACAACGTCCGCCGGCTCTCGGCAGGCTCGCGCCTCGGGGGTGGCCCGAGAGTCAGCGCCGCGAATCCCGGGCGGGCAGAGTTCGCTGACATACCCTCAGACGCATGTGTGAACACCACGGCACCGCCACCCTCACCGGGTCCGTGACCCCTCCCGATCCCGCCGTCGAGGCGGCGCAGGTCCGCGGCCTGTGGGAGCCGCTCGGGCTGCCGGGCATCATCGACGTGCACACGCATTTCATGCCGCCCCGGGTGATGGCGAAGGTGTGGGACTACTTCGACGCCGCCGGGCCGAAGATCGGCCGCCCCTGGCCCATCACGTACCGGGAGGCCGAGGACGAGCGCGTCGAGCGGCTGCGCTCCTACGGGGTGCTGGCGTTCTCGTCGATGTTGTACCCGCACAAGCCCGACATGGGCGCCTGGCTCAACGCGTGGTCCGCGGAGTTCGCCTCGCGCCACCCCGACTGTCTGCACACGGCGACGTTCTTCCCCGAGCCGACGGCGGGCGAGTACGTCCGCGACGCCGTCGACGCCGGGGCCCGGGTGTTCAAGTCGCACATCCAGGTGGGCGAGTACGACCCGCGGGACCCGCTGCTCGACCCGGTGTGGGGTGCGCTCGCGGAGGCGCAGGTGCCGACGGTCATCCACTGTGGGTCCGGGCCGGTGGCGGGCGAGTTCACCGGGCCCGAGCCGGTCGCCGCCGTGCTCGAACGCTTCCCCGACCTGCCGCTGATCGTCGCGCATATGGGGATGGGCGAGTACTCGGAGTTCCTCGACCTGGCCGAGCGGTACGAGAACGTCTACCTCGACACGACGATGGCGTTCACCGACTTCGTCGAGGAGTCCACGCCGTTCCCGTCCGGCGAGCGCGGACGGCTGGCCGATCTCGGCCACAAGGTGCTGTTGGGGACGGATTTCCCGAACATCCCGTACCCGTACGCCCATCAGCTCGAGGCCCTGGCAGGGCTCGGGCTGGGCGAGGACTGGCTCCGGGCGGTGTGGCACGGAAACGCCGCCCGGCTCTTCCGCCTCTGATCACCGTCCGGGCCCGTACCTCATGCTCCGAAGCCGAGGAGGGACTTCACCTCGAGGAACTCGTCGAACGCGTAGTCGCTCCACTCGCGTCCGTTGCCGCTCTTCTTGTAACCGCCGAACGGTGCGCTCGGGTCGAGCTGAGCCCCGTTGAGCGAGATCGACCCGGCGCGGATCCGTGACCCGAGTCGCCGGACCTCCTCGGTGTCCTTGCCCGAGACGTATCCCGCCAGCCCGTATTCGGTGTCGTTGGCCACCTCGATCGCCTCGTCGATCGAGTCGTACCCGATCACCACGAGCACCGGACCGAACACCTCCGTGCGCGCGATCTCCATGTCGTTGGTGACGCCGGTGAACACGGTCGGCTTGACGTAATAACCGGTCTCGAGGCCCTCGGGGCGTCCGGCCCCGCCGACGACCGCGGTGGCGCCGTCGGCCAGCGCGCGCTCGATCAAGCCCTGTATCTTGTCGAACTGCGCCTTCGAGACGACCGGGCCGAGCTTCACGTCCGTGGTCGGATCTCCGACCGTCAGTTCGGCCACGACCCCCTTCGCGATCTCGGCGATCTCGGACTCGCGCCCGGAAGGGACGAGCATCCGGCTGGGGGCGTTGCACGACTGGCCCGAGTTCATCATCATCGTGGCGATACCGCCCGCGACGTTCGCGGCGAAGTCCTCGTCGTCGAGGATGATGTTCGGGCTCTTCCCGCCGAGCTCCTGGGCGACCCGCTTCACGGTGGGTGCCGCGCTCTTGGCGACCTCGATCCCGGCCCGGGTGGATCCGGTGAACGAGATCATGTCGATGCCGTCGTGCGCCGACATCGCCGCGCCGACGCCGGGGCCGTCCCCGTTGACGAGGTTGAACACGCCCGCGGGAACGCCTGCGGCGTCGAAGATCTCAGCGACGATCGCCGCCGAGTAGGGGGCGAGTTCCGACGGCTTGAGGATCATCGTGCACCCCGTCGCCAGGGCGGGGGCCACCTTGCACATGACCTGGTTGAGCGGCCAGTTCCACGGGGTGATGAACCCGCAGACACCGATAGGTTCCTTGACGATGCGGGACGTGCCGCGATCCTCGGAGAAGGCGTACCCGGGAAGCTGTGCGGCGGCGGTCATCAGATGCCCGAGACCGATGGGGACCTGCACGGCGTTGGCCAGTCCCGCCGGTGCGCCCATCTCCTCGGTCACCGCGGCGGCGAGGTCACCCATCCGGTTCTGGTACTCGGCGATGACCCGGTTGAGGACCTCGAGTCGTTCCTCGACGGTCGTGCTGCCCCAGGTGGCGAACGCCCGACGCGCGGCGGCGACCGCGGCATCGACGTCGGCGGCGCTGCCGATCGCCACCGTGCCGGACGGCTCCTCCGTGGCCGGGTTGATGACGTCGATGAAGGTGGGCTCAACGGGATCCACCCACTGCCCGTCGATGTAGAACTCGGTCAGATCCGGCATGTCGCCTCCACGGCTCGGTGAGATCGGGGAACTCTCGTGCTGCACGTCTGTGTGCAGTATCCGAACATCGCCGGGCGAATGGGGAGGTAACGGGCAATCTCGCACGGGCCGTGGCGGTGTGGGCCCCGCCCCGGCGCGGATCCGCGCCGTGTCGCCCTGCGTGAGAGGCGCGGAGGCGTCAGTACGGCTGGTGGTGACGAGCCCCGGCGTCCTGATCCGCCGGTTCGGCCCCCGGCACCCGGTGCGGCGTGGTGTCGGCGGGCGCGGGCACGGCCGGCTGCGCGGGATCGACCTGTTCGGGCCGCAGGACACCGCCGGAACGCGGGGCCTGCGCGGGACCGCCGGAGAGGATGCGCCTCCCCGACAGGGCACTGCCGAGGGTGAGCTCGTCGGCGAACTCGAGGTCGGCTCCCATGGGCAGGCCCGAGGCCAGTCGGCTGACGACGAGGTCGGGGAACGGCCGCAGGAGCCTGGCCAGGTAGGTGCTGGTGGCCTCGCCGGTGGTGTTGGGATCGGTGGCGATGATGATCTCGGCGATCTCCTCCCCCTCGACCTCCGCCCCGACGCGCCGCATGAGGCCGGCGATGCGAAGTTCGTTGGGGCCGATCCCGTTGATGGGGTCGAGGGCGCCGCCGAGGACGTGGTACAGCCCGCGGAACTCACGGGTGCGTTCGATGGCCTCGATGTCCTTGGGTTCCTCGACCACGCAGATGAGTGTGGGGTCCCGGCGCGGGTCCGAGCAGATGCGGCAGCGTTCCGCGGCCGCGACGGTGCCGCAGACCTCGCAGTAGGTGACACCCTCCACCACGGCCTGTAGTGCGGAGCGCAGACGTTCGACCGACTCGGGCTCGGCCTGCAGCAGGTGGAAGGCCAAGCGCTGCGCGGACTTCGGCCCGATGCCCGGCAGCTTGCCGAACTCGTCGATCAGGTTCTGGACCGGTCCCTCGTACATCGCGCTTTCCCGTGCTCTTGCTGGCCCGACGACGACTGCGCCGCGGGGTGACGGGCCCGGGTGTACCGGGCCCGTGGGGCGGGACCCGGGGTGTGCCGGGTCCCGCGGGCTCACATGCCCAGGCCGCCCATCATGTCGCCGAGGCCGCCACCGGAGGCGAGGGGGCCGAGGCGGGACTCGGCGAGGTCCTGGACCTTGGTGTGGGCGTCACCGAAGGCGCCGACGAGCAGGTCCTGCAGGGTCTCGACGTCCTCCGGGTCGACGACCTTGGGGTCGATGGTCACGCCGGTGACCTCGCCGGTGCCGCGCATGGAGACGGTGACGAGCCCGCCGCCCGCCTGACCGTCGACGGTGCTCGCGGCGATCTCCTGCTGCGCCTGGGCGAGCTGGGCCTGCATCTGCTGGGCCTGCTGGAGCAGGGCGTTCATGTCGGGTCCGGGCTGCATGGCGGGGTCCTTTCGGCGGTGTACGGGGTGCGTGCCTGTCCTGCTGGGCCGGCCCCGGTCGGTCGTCATCCAGCGTAACCGTCCGCCCCGACACCGCGCCCCGCCGCGCGGCGGGCCGGGTGGGTCAGCGCTCGAGCGGGCGCGCCCCGAGGTGCTCCTTGAGCAGGGCCAACGCGATGTCCTCGCCGGTGCGGTGGTCGAGGTTCTGGGGGCCGCTGCGGGCCTCGTCGACCATCTCGTCTTCGCTGATCGGCGGAGGGGGCGGGGCGTCGGGTTCGCCCGGTTCCGGCTCGGGCTCCTCGGGCGGGGGCGGGATGTCGTCGTAACCCCCTCCCCCGGCGCCGCCGGAGCGGTCGCCCTGCCCCTGGCCGGCGTCGGCGTTGCGCAGGCGCCGCTCCCAGCCGCGCGGCTCGGCCTGCTGCGGCGCGCTCTGTCCGCCGCCCTGCCCGGCGGGCGCACCGGGAGCGGGTGCGGCCGGCCCGCCCTCCGCGGGAGCGGGTGCACCACCGGAGACGGGCGCGCCGCCCGAGGTGCAGCGGATGCTCCACTGCCCGCCCACGACCTCCGTGATCGAATCGGTGATGGCGGTGGCGTTGTGCGGCTGCGCGAGGCGCTTGGCCAGCGGTGCGTAGTCGTGCACCAGATGGATCACACCGCCGTCGACACCGGCGACGGTGGCCCCGGCGAGCATGACCTCGACAGTGCGGGTCCGCTTACGCACGGCCTCCCGGATCGCGGGCCAGGCGCGGCGGATGTCCTCGGCCTCGATGCCGGGGGCGGACGCTGCCGGTGCGGATGCCGCCGGCGCGGCGGTTTCCGGCTGGACGGCGGGCTGCTGGGGCGTCGCGGAATGCTGCGGACTCGCGGAGTGGTCCGGCGTCGCGGAATGCTCCGGAGTCGCGGAGCGCTCCGGCGTCGCCGCCTGCTCCGCGGCCTGGTCGCGCCAGGGGTCCTCAGTCTGCGCGGGTGCGTCCGGCTCCGGGGCTCCATGTTCGGGCGCGGCCTCGGCGGCCGGTGGAGTCGGACGGTCGGCGGACGGGGCCTCGGCGGCCGGTGGAGTCGGACGGTCGGCGGACGGGGCCGCGGCAGGGGCCTGCGTGGCTCCGGACGCGGCCGGCTCCTCGTGGGCGGGAGCCGACGGAGGCGAATCCTGCCCCGACCGGGGCGCCCGGTCCTCCTCGCCGGCCGTCGGCGCCTGGTGGGCGGCCTGCTGCTCGGCCACGGACGCGGCGGGCACCGCCGGGGCGGCCGGGTCGGCGGCCACGACAGGCTGCGACGGCGCGGGCTCGGCGGGCTCGGCGGCCACCGTGGGCTGGGACGGCGCAGGCTTGGCGGGCGTGGGCGACGCAGGAGCGGCCGGCGCGGTCACCGGCGGTCGGGCCGGCGGCGCCGGAGCCGGCTGTTCCGGCGTGGAGGGCGCGGGATGTGCCGGAGCCGGAGGCGTCTGCTGCTCCGCCGGCGCCGAGGCGGGCGGTGCCGGCGGCGTGGCGGCCGCGGCGGCCTGCTGCTGCGACCGGCGCACGAACTTCGGGCGGTCCTCCGCCCCCGACGCGGACTGCGGCGCCGCTCCGCCGGCGGGGCCGGGGCCCACCTCGTCGTCGTCGACCCGCGATCCACCACCCGCCGCCGGTGCGGCGGCGCCACCTGCGGCGACCGACGCGGCGCCCGGGCGCACGACCCCCGATTCCACCGACTCCAGGCGCTGCAACAGCGCGGCCATGGAGTCGTCGGCCGAGGGCAACAGCAGCTTGGCGCAGAGGATCTCCAGCAGCAGCCGCGGCGAGGTGGCACCGCGCATCGACGCCATGCCCTCGTGCACCATGTCCGCACACCGCGCCAGGGTGGCGGGGCCGATCTGCTCGGCCTGCCGGCGCATGGTCTCGGCCTGCTCCACCGGCGCGTCCACCAGGCCGCGCTCGATGGCCTGCGGCACGGACTGCACCATGATGAGGTCGCGCAGCCGCTGCAGCAGGTCGGCGGCGAACCGGCGCGGATCGTGCCCTGCCTCCACGACCTTGTCGACGGTGCGGAACAGCGTGGCACCGTCGGAGGCGGCGAGGGCGTCCACGGTGTCGTCGATGAGCGCGACCTCGGTGGCGCCCAGCAGGCTCACCGCGCGGGGGTAGGTGATGCCCTCGTCGCCGGCGCCGGCCATGAGCTGGTCCAGCACGCTGAGCGTGTCACGCGGCGACCCCCCACCGGCGCGGATGACCAGCGGGAACACGGTCGGCTCGACCTTCACACCCTCCTGATCGCAGATCCGCTCAAGCAGCCCGCGCATCGACGACGGCGTGAGCAGCCGGAACGGGTAGTGGTGCGTACGCGAGCGGATGGTCGGCAGGACCTTCTCCGGCTCGGTCGTGGCGAAGATGAAGATGAGGTGCTCCGGCGGCTCCTCCACGATCTTGAGCAGCGCGTTGAAGCCCGCGTTGGTGACCATGTGGGCCTCGTCGATGATGAGCACCCGGTACCGCGACGACGCCGGCGCGAAGAAGGCGCGCTCCCGCAGGTCACGCGTGTCGTCGACACCACCGTGGCTGGCCGCGTCGAGCTCCGTGACGTCGAGCGTCCCGTTGCCGCCGGGCGCGAGCGCCACGCACGAGTCGCACTCGCCGCACGGGGTGGCCGTGGGCCCGTGGACGCAGTTGAGCGAGCGGGCGAGGATGCGCGCGGACGAGGTCTTGCCGCAGCCGCGCGGGCCGGAGAACAGGTAGGCGTGGTTGATACGACCGGAGGACAGCGCCACCGACAGCGGCTCGGTGACGTGCTCCTGGCCCACGACCTCGGCGAAGGAGGCGGGGCGATACTTCCGATAGAGGGCCACGCCTAGAGGGTACCCAGGGGGTACGACGACGACGAGATCAGCAGCGGCGGCCTGTGGACAGCGGCCGGGGCGGCCGGAAATGACCGGAGGGGCCGCGGCATGCGCAGCCCCTCCTGACGTCCCTCGCGCGCGGATCGGGCCCCCTCAGACCCCCGCAGCACGGTTCCCGAACCGATACCTGACACCGGCCCCTCACAGCCCCTCAGCTGTACTCCGGTGTCCGCATCCCTCTGGCCCGGACGGGATAGATACAACCAGACGACCCGTGTTTCGGACAAGGCGTTCCCCCTGCTGACCAATGGTCAACAACCGGGCTCCGCAGCATTAGTGCATGTCAAAGGGTTGCCTAAGATGCGACACCCTCCGCCCACCATGCGGGAACGTGGCGGAGATCACTCACGCGTGGACGGGCCTGCGACCTCCGCCAACGGCGCTACGGCGCTGTGCCACGGAGCCCGCTCCTGCTGAGAGCGGGCATTAACGTTGGTCTGTCAACTGTTACAGCGCGACCGGACCGGCCGCTCGGCCGCCCCGGTCAGGGTCAGTTCGCCAGCGCCGCGCGGCAGGCCGCGAGCAGCGCGCAGAGGGCGACGACGTCCATCGCCGTCTCCACCTCCGTCAGCGGCGGCAGGGTGGGCGCGAGGCGGATGTGGCGGTCGTCGGGATCCTGACCGTAGGGGTACGCCGACCCGGCGGGCGTCAGCGCGACGCCGACCTCCCTGGCGAGACGCACGGTCTCGGTGGCCGTCCCGTCGACCACCTCGAGGTCGATGAAGTACCCGCCCTCGGGCCGGGTCCAGCGCGCGAACCCGTACTCGCCCAGTCGGCGCGAGAGGACGTCCGCCGCGGCGTCGAACTTCGGCGCGATCACCTCGCGGTGCCGGAGCATGTGCGCGCGGACCCCCTCGGCGTCGCCGAAGAAGCGTGCGTGCGCGAGCTGGTTGACCTTGTTCGGGCCGATCGAACGCACGGAGGTGTGGCCCAGGTACCAGTCGAGGTTCTCCTTCGAGGACGACAGGAACGACACCCCGGCCCCGGCGAAGGTGATCTTGGAGGTCGAGCAGACCTGCCAGAAGCGGTTGGGGTGCCCGGCGTCCGCGGCCAGCCCGTCGACGTCCGGGACCTTGGGGAAGTCCTCGGTGAGCGTGTGGACGACGTAGGCGTTGTCCCACACGACCCGGAAGTCGGGCGCCGCCGTGGCCATCCGCGCGAGACGGGACACCGTGTGGTCGTCGTACACCGCGCCGGTGGGGTTGGAGAAGATCGGGACACACCAGATGCCCTTGATGGACGGGTCGGTCGCCACGAGACGCTCGACCTCGTCCATGTCCGGGCCGGTGGGGCCGAGCGGAACGGGGATCATCTCGAAGCCGAGCCGCTCGGTGATGCCGAAGTGGCGGTCGTAGCCGGGCACCGGGCACAGCCAGCGCAGGGTCGGCTCGTCCTTCCAGGGGCGGTGCGAGTCGGGCGTGCCGAACAGCACGGAGAACACGAGCAGGTCGTACATGATCGACAGGCTGGCGTTGTCCTGGGCGATCACCCGGTCGGTCTCGATGCCCAGGAGCTCGGCGAAGATCGACCGCAGCTCGGGCAGTCCGGCGCCGCCGCCGTAGTTGCGCACGTCGGTCTTCCCGGCGAGGTGGTCACCCTCCCCCGGCAGGGACAGCATGCGCTCCGACAGGTCGAGCTGCTCGGGCGACGGCTTCCCGCGGGTGAGGTCCAGTGCCAGGCCCCTGTCCGCGAGCGCGTCATACTCGGAGGCCAGTCGCGACTCGAGGCGAGCGAGTTCGTCGGCGGGGAGATCGGACAGCGCCACGGTGGCCTCCGGCAGGGGTCGACAACTTCGGTGGTGTTGGTGCCCTAAGACATGTCCCAAGACATAAGGGGACCCCGCGCACCCGCCAGAGCCCGCTGACCCTTGCTGCCTTCCGGCCCTGGGGGAGTTCACAGGATGGACGCCGCGCGGGGTCCGAGGACCAGTCTAGCCGGGCCGCCCCCGGGACTGCACGCGCCCCGCCGCAGGACCACCCGCGGGCTCCGTCGCGGGCCGGCCGCGGGACCACTCGCGGGCCGGTCGCGGGACCGCCTGCGGGCCGGTCGCGGGACCGCCTGCGGGCGCGGTGCGGGGCCGGCGCGGGACCGCCTGCGGGCCCGACGCGGACGACCGTGGAGGACGGCCGGTTTGCCTCTGCTTGGCCGTCCTGGGTATTCTGCTCCACGGAGGATTCGCCTAGTGGCCTATGGCGCTCGCCTGGAACGCGGGTTGGGGTTTATAGCCCCTCAGGGGTTCAAATCCCCTATCCTCCGCCGCAGACGCGGCCCGGAGCTCTCGAGCACCGGGCCGCGTCGCTCATTTCCCGGTCCCGCAGGCCCACCGCGCACCTCGCCAGCGCATCCGGCCCCACTCGCGCTGGCCCGCTGCACATCCGAGCAGCCTGCCAGCGCACCCCGCCGCATTCGCGCTGGCCCGCTGCACATTCGGACATCCCGCCAGCGCATCCGGCCCCAGTCGCGCTGGCCCGCTGCACATTCGGGCACCCCGCCAGCGCATCTCGCCCCACTCGCGCTGCCACGCTGACTTATGCGCCCTCTGTGCTCGCTTTCCGGCTACTTGCGCTGGCGCGCGGGACCATTCCGCCAGCGCGGGTCGTTCCCCCAGCGCATCTCAGGCCACTCGCGCTGCCTTCCTGCCAAGGGGCGCCCGGCCCGCGATCGACGCCCCGCCCGCGGCTGCCGGCCCGCGATTGACGCCCCGCCCGCGGCTATCGGCCCCCGCCCGCCACCGCATAGCACCGGTCCCGCCCGAACCGCCCCGCCCGCCCCCGCACAGCACCGGCCCGGCCCGGACCGCCTCCCACGCCAGCGCGCGGTCTCGCCCGACCCCGCCGCCGAACCGACGTCCGCAGGCCCGACCCGTGGGTAGAGTCGCGATCGTGACCGAGACCGCAGGCCACGATGTCGCCCTCCGGGTGCTCGTCTACAGCCACGACGCCACCACCCGCGCCCGCGTCATGTCCGCCCTCGGCACCCGCCCGCACCCGGACCTGCCCCGGCTCGATTACACCGAGGTCGCCACCGCCCCCGTGGTCGTGGAGCACATGGACGCCGGGGGCATCGATCTGGCGATCCTCGACGGCGAGGCGACTCCAACCGGCGGCCTGGGGCTGGCCAAGCAACTGCGCGACGAGCTCGACCGCTGCCCGCCTCTACTGGTGCTGATCGGCCGCGCGGACGATCGCTGGCTCGCCGACTGGTCGCGGGCCGACGCCTCGGTGCCGCACCCGATCGATCCGCTCCGCCTGCGGGACACGGTCAACGCCCTGCTCGCGCCCGCCTGAGTCCGGCCCGGCACACCGATCAACCCGCCCGGCCCCGCACACCGATCAACCCCGCCCGGCCCGCCGCGCGCCCCCTCGCACGCCGCTGACCAGCCACGACACGCCGTCTGGCCGAACTCCGGACATACGTCAACACGGTGTGAGTAGAGTCACAATCACGGGTCGGGAAGAGACCGACCCACCGGGGAGGCGGACGACCGGCCCCCACAGCCGGATGCTCGACCTCCCACAGCGGTTGCTTTAAGAAGCGCGCCCACAGGCGGCTTCTCGACACAAGCGCGAGGAGTGATGCGGTGTGAACGAGTACGTGCCCATCCTGGTGTTGGGGGCCCTGGCCGTCGCCTTCGCCGTCTTCTCGTCGGTGGTGTCGTCGGTGGCGGGGCCGAGCCGCTTCAACCGCGCGAAACTCGAGGCGTACGAGTGCGGCATCCAGCCGACACCGCAGCCGGTGGGCGGCGGCCGCTTCCCGGTGAAGTTCTATCTCACGGCGATGCTGTTCATCATCTTCGGCATCGAGATCCTCTTCCTCTACCCCTGGGCCGTGCACTTCGACCAGCTGGGCGTGTTCGGGCTCGCCGCCATGGCCCTGTTCGTCGTCAACGTCTCCGTCGCCTACGCCTACGAGTGGCGCCGCGGCGGGTTGAGCTGGGACTGACCCCTACAGGCGTCGAGAGGAGGCGATCATGGGACTCGAGGAGAAGCTGCCGGCCGGATTCCTGTTGACCACGGTCGAGCAGCTGGCGGGGTACATGCGCAAGGGTTCGCTGTGGCCGGCGACGTTCGGCCTGGCGTGCTGCGCGATCGAGATGATGGCCACGAGCGGCGGCCGCTACGACCTTGCCCGGTTCGGCACGGAGGTGTTCCGCGCGTCGCCCCGGCAGGCCGACCTCATGATCGTCGCCGGCCGGGTGAGCCAGAAGATGGCGCCGGTCCTGCGACAGGTGTACGACCAGATGGCCGAGCCCAAGTGGGTGCTGTCGATGGGCGTGTGCGCGTCGTCGGGCGGGATGTTCAACAACTACGCGATCGTCCAGGGCGTCGACCACATCGTGCCCGTCGACATCTACCTGCCGGGGTGTCCGCCGCGGCCGGAGATGCTCATGCACGCGATCCTCACGCTGCACGACAAGATCCAGAACATGCCGCTGGGCGCCAACCGCGCCGAGGCGGTCCGCGCCGCCGAGCGTGCCGCGCTCGATCAGCGCCCGCTCATCCCGGTCGAGGGGATGTTCCGATGACCGACCGCACGCCCGAGCGCCCCGACGACCGCTCCCCCTCGGCCCCGGACCGCACCGATGCCGCGGGCGTCCCGGTCGCCGCCGACCCCCACGACGCCGCGGGCCCGGACGTGGTGGGGGTGCGGCACGGGATGTTCGGAGTGCGCGGGTCCGGGGACACCTCCGGGTTCGGGGGCCTGGTGCGCCCGACCGTCATGCCCGGCGGGACCCCACCGCCCTATGAGGACGACGACGACGAGGTCATCCGCGCGCTCACCGCGGCCCTGCACCGGCGGGGCGGGCCGAACTTTCACGAGGCGGTCGAGAAGGTCGTGGTCCACTGCGGGCAGCTCACCCTGCACGTGGTGCGCGAGCACCTACCGGCGGTGGCCCTGACCCTCCGGGACGACCCGGACCTGCGCTTCGAGATGTCGCTGGGCGCGAGCGGGGTGCACTACCCCGACTCCTCGGGGCGGGAGTTGCACGTGGTGTATCCGCTGCAGTCGATCACCCACAACCGGCGCGTGATGCTCGAGACGTGCGCCCCGGACGCGGACCCGCACGTACCGACCCTCACCCGCGTCTATCCCACGACGGACTGGCACGAGCGGGAGACGTACGACTTCTTCGGCGTGATCTTCGACGGGCACCCGTCGCTGACGCGGATCGAGATGCCGGACGACTGGGAGGGCCACCCGCAGCGCAAGGACTACCCGCTGGGCGGCATCCCGGTGCAGTACAAGGGCGCGACCATCCCGCCGCCGGACCAGCGGAGGGCGTACTCATGACCACCGACCGCACCCGCGCGGGGCGCTCGGCCCGCGCCGATCGCGCCGCGGACTCCGACACCGTCCTCACCGCGTCCGGGCAGGACTGGGAGGCGATCAGCGAGGCCGCGCGCAACGCCGACGACGACCGCATCGTGGTGAACATGGGGCCCCAGCACCCGTCCACCCACGGGGTGCTGCGCCTCATCCTCGAGATCGAGGGCGAGACGGTCACCCGCGCCAGTTGCGGGATCGGGTACCTGCACACGGGCATCGAGAAGAACCTCGAGTACCGCTACTGGACGCAGGGCGTGACGTTCGTGACGCGGATGGACTACCTGTCGCCGTTCTTCAACGAGGTGGCCTTCTGCCTCGGGGTGGAGCAGCTGCTGGGGATCAGCGAGCAGGTGCCGCAGCGGGCGACGGTGATCCGGGTGATGCTCATGGAGCTCAACCGGATCTCCTCGCACATGGTCGCCCTGGCCACGGGCGCCCTCGAGCTGGGCGCGAGCACGCCGATGCTCTTCGGCTTCCGCGAGCGCGAGCTCGTCCTGGACGTGTTCGAGGTGATCACCGGACTGCGGATGAACCACGCGTACATCCGGCCCGGCGGGGTCGTCCAGGACCTTCCCGACGAGGCCGTGCCCAAGGTGCGCGAGCTGCTCGACATCATGCCCGGGCGGATCCGCGAGATGGAGCTGCTGCTGCGGGAGAACCCCATCTGGAGGATGCGACTGCAGGACGTCGGCTACCTCGACCTCACCGGGTGCATGGCCCTGGGCGTCACCGGACCGGTCCTGCGGGCGACGGGCCTGCCGCACGACGTCCGCAAGACCGACCCGTACTGCGGGTACGAGTCCTACGAGTTCGACGTGGTCACCGGCTCGGCGAGCGACTGCTACGACCGCTTCGTCATCCGGGTCGACGAGATGAAGGAGTCGCTCAAGATCATCGAGCAGTGCCTCGACCGCCTGGCGCCCGGCCCGGTGATGGTCGACGACCCCAAGATCGCCTGGCCCGCCCGGCTCAAGGTCGGCCCCGACGGTCTCGGCAACTCCCCCGCGCACATCCGCCACATCATGGACAGCTCCATGGAGGCGCTCATCCACCACTTCAAGCTCGTCACCGAGGGCTTCCCGGTCCCGCCGGGGCAGGTGTACGTCCCCGTCGAGTCCCCCCGCGGGGAGCTGGGCGTGCACATGGTCTCCGACGGCGGCACCCGCCCGTACCGCGTGCACTACCGGGACCCCTCGTTCACCAACCTGCAGGCCGTGGCCGCGATGTGCGAGGGCGGCATGGTCGCCGACGTCATCGCGGCCGTGGCCAGCATCGACCCCGTGATGGGAGGGGTGGACCGATGAGCGAGCCCGTGTTCCTGCAGTTCGGCCAGCAGCCGGACGAGCCGGGCGCGATCGTCCGACCCGACGCCCGGAGGCACTATCCCAACGACGTCCTCGAGCGACTGCGGGCCGACGCCGCGCTGATCGTCGCCCGCTACCCGCAGGCCCGCTCGGCGCTGCTGCCCCTGCTCCATCTGGTCCAGGCCGAGGACGGTCACCTCACGCCCGCCGGCATCGAGTTCTGCGCTCTCGTCGTCGACCTGTCCCCCGCCGAGGTCATGGCCGTCGCCACCTTCTACTCGATGTACCGCCGCACGCCGACCGGCGACTACCTGGTCGGGGTGTGCACCAACACCCTGTGCGCGGTGATGGGCGGCGACGAGATCTACGCCGACCTGCGCGACCACCTGGGCCTCGACGGGCCCGGCACCACCGCCGACGGACGCGTCACGCTCGAGCGCATCGAGTGCAACGCGGCCTGCGACTACGCGCCCGTGGTGATGATCAACTGGGAGTTCTTCGACGACCAGACCCCCGCCTCCGCGCGGCAGGTGGTCGACGACCTGCGCGCGGGCCGCGAGGTCACCCCGACCCGCGGAGCGCCACTGTGCACCTTCCGCGAGACCTCCCGGATCCTCGCCGGATTCCCCGACCCCCGGCCCGGCGCCAACGACGGCGCCCCCGGCGAGGCCACGCTCGCCGGACTGCGCATCGCCCGCGCACACGACATGCGCGCGCCCGAGCCACCCGCCGCCCCGGACGCCCCGACCACGCCGGACGCCTCGGACGCCCCGGACGAGGAGGCCTGACATGCCGCTCGCGCCCTACCTCAGCCGCTACTGGGACACCCCCCGCAGCTGGACCCTGCAGACCTACCTCGAGCACGACGGCTACGCGGGCCTGCGCAACGCCCTCGCCGCCGAGCCCGACGAGGTCATCTCCACCGTGCTCGACTCCGGCCTGCGCGGCCGCGGCGGGGCGGGCTTCCCCACCGGCCGCAAATGGGGCTTCATCCCCCAGGACACCGGCGCCGACGCCGCCGACCCCTCCGCCGCGGCCAGACCCCACTACCTCGTGGTCAACGCCGACGAGTCCGAACCCGGCACGTGCAAGGACATGCCGCTCATGCTGGCCACGCCGCACGTGCTGGTGGAGGGCGTGATCATCGCCGCCTACGCGATCCGCGCCTCGCACGCGTTCATCTACCTGCGCGGCGAGGTCGTGCCCGTACTGCGGCGACTGCAGACCGCGGTGGCCGAGGCGTACGAGGCCGGTTACCTCGGTCGCGACATCCTCGGCAGCGGATTCGATCTCGACGTGGTGGTCCACGCCGGCGCCGGGGCCTACATCTGCGGCGAGGAGACGGCACTGCTCGACTCGCTCGAGGGCCGCCGCGGGCAACCGCGCCTGCGGCCGCCGTTCCCCGCCGTCGCCGGGCTCTACGCCTGCCCGACCGTCGTGAACAACGTCGAATCCATCGCCAGCGTCCCCGCGATCCTGCAGCACGGACCCGAGTGGTTCCGTTCGATGGGCACCGAGAAGTCCCCCGGCTTCACCCTGTACTCACTGTCCGGGCACGTCGCCCGGCCCGGCCAGTACGAGGCGCCGCTCGGGATCACCCTTCGGGAGCTGCTCGACCTCGCCGGCGGGATCCGCGAGGGCCACACCCTGAAGTTCTGGACCCCCGGTGGCTCCTCGACGCCCCTGCTCACCGACGCCCAGCTCGACATGCCCCTGGACTACGAGGGCTGCGCCGCCGAGGGCACGATGCTCGGCACCAAGGCGCTGCAGATCTTCGACGACACCACCTGCGTCGTGCGGGCCGTGCTGCGGTGGACCGAGTTCTACGCCCACGAGTCCTGCGGCAAGTGCACGCCGTGCCGCGAGGGCACGTTCTGGTTGCGGCAGATCATGACGCGGCTCGAGGACGGCACCGCCACCGCCGACGACCTCGACCGACTGCTCGACATCTCGGACAACATCGTCGGCAAGTCGTTCTGCGCACTCGGCGACGCTGCCGCCGCCCCGATCGTCTCGTCGATCCGGTTGTTCCGCGACGAGTACCTGGCCCACATCCCCGACGGGTGCCCCTTCGATCACAGCCGCTCCACCGTCTTCCCGCGCACCGCGGGCGCCGGGGCCGGTTCGCGGCGTCCGCCCGTACGCCCGGCGCGCGGGCCGTCATCGCGATCCGAGGAGGTGGCCCGATGACCTCGGCCACGTCAGGTGCCCCCCGCGACGCCCGCGGGCCGGCGCACGAGCCCGCCCGGGACACCGACCGCGGCGAGGGCCGCGTGGCCGACCGCGCGGAGGACCTCGTCACCCTCACCGTCGACGGCCGCGAGGTCTCGGTGCCGCCGGGCACGCTCATCATCCGCGCCGCCGAACGGATGGGCGTGCAGATCCCGCGCTTCTGCGATCACCCGCTGCTCGACCCGGCCGGCGCGTGCCGCCAGTGCATCGTCGAGGTCGAGGGCGCGCCCAAGCCGGTCACCTCGTGCACCACCCCGGTCACCCAGGACATGGCCGTGCGCACGCAGTTCACCTCCGAGGTCGCCGACAAGGCCCAGCGGGGCGTCATGGAGCTGCTGCTCATCAACCATCCGCTCGACTGCCCGGTCTGCGACAAGGGCGGCGAGTGTCCGCTGCAGAACCAGGCGCTCATGAGCGGGCACGGCCGGTCCCGGTTCACCGAGGTCAAGCGCACGTTCCCCAAGCCGATCGCCATCTCCTCCCAGGTCCTGCTCGACCGCGAGCGCTGCGTCATGTGCGCCCGCTGCACGCGGTTCTCCGAGCAGATCGCCGGCGACCCGTTCATCGACCTGTTCGAGCGCGGCGCCCAGCAGCAGGTCGGCGTGTACGGCGACGAGCCGTTCGAGTCGTACTTCTCCGGCAACACCGTGCAGATCTGCCCGGTCGGCGCCCTCACCGGCGCCCAGTACCGCTTCCGCGCCCGCCCGTTCGACCTCGTCTCCAGCCCCGCGGTGTGCGAACACTGCGCGAGCGGCTGCGGCCAGCGCACCGACCACCGCCGCGGGACCGTCCTGCGGCGCCTCGCCGGCGACGACCCGCAGGTCAACGAGGAATGGAACTGCGACAAGGGGCGCTGGGCGTTCACCTACGCCACCCAACCCGACCGCATCACCACGCCGATGATCCGCGGGGAGGGCGGCGGGCTCGTCCCCGTGCCGTGGCCCACCGCGCTCGCGGCCGCCGCCGACGGGCTGGCCGCGGCCCGGGGCCGCACCGGCGTCCTGACCGGCGGTCGCCTCACCGCCGAGGACGCCTACGCCTACGCCAAGTTCGCCCGCACCGTGCTGGGCACCAACGACGTCGACTTCCGCGCCCGCCACCACTCCGAGGAGGAGGCCGCGTTCCTCGCCGAGCGCGTGGTCGCCCGCGGGCCGGCCGGCGACGCCGTCACCTACACCGACCTCACCGACGCCCCCGCCGTGCTGCTCGTGGGCTTCGACCCAGAGGAGGAATCGCCGATCGTCTTCCTCCGGCTGCGGCGGGCCGCGCGCGACGCCGGACTGAAGGCGTTCGCGATCGCCCCGTTCGTGAGTCCGGCCGTCCGCAAGATCCGCGGCGCCCTGCTCCCGACGGTCCCCGGGGCCGAACCCGAGGTGCTGCGGGCCCTCGCCGTCGTCCCCTCCGGGGGCGGCGACCCCACCTACGGCGCACTGCCCGCGCTACTACGCGAACCCGGCGCGGTGATCCTGATCGGCGAACGACTCGGCGCGATCCCCGGCGGACTCACCGCCGCGGCCGCCCTCGCCGACGCCACCGGGGCCCGCCTGGCGTGGGTACCGCGACGCGCCGGGGACCGCGGGGCGCTCGAGGCCGGCTGCCTGCCCGGGCTGCTGCCCGCCGGCGCACCCGTCACCGACGACACCGCCCGCCGCCTGCTCGCCGAGTTGTGGCGCTGCGACGACCTGCCCGCCGAACCCGGCCGGTCCACCTCCGGCCAGCTGGCCGCGGCCGCCTCCGGGGAGCTGTCCGCGCTGCTCGTCGGCGGGGTCGAGGCCGCCGACCTGCCCGACCCCGCCGCCGCGCTCGCCGCGGTCGAGGCAGCCGCGTTCGTGGTGAGCCTCGAGCTACGACGCAGTGAGATCACCGACCGCGCGGACGTCGTCCTGCCGGTCGCGCCCGTCGCCGAGAAGGCCGGGACGTTCGTGAACTGGGAGGGCCGCCCCCGCCCCTTCGCCGCCGCGCTGACCCGCACCGACGCCATGCCCGACCACCGCGTACTCAACGCGCTCGCCGAGGAGATGGGCGCGTGGTTCGGGCTGCCGGACGTCGAATCCGCCCGCCGCGAGATGCGGGCCGTCGGCGAGGCCCTCCTACCTCAGCCGCGCCGGCACGACCCGCAGCCGCACGCGTTCGCCCCGCAGCCGCACGCGTTCGACCCGCAGCCGCACGCCGACATGGCGTCTCGCGCGCCCTTCGGCGGGGGCGAGACGCCATCGCCGGGAGCGGCTGCGGGAGCGGGCTCGGGCGCAGGTGCGGCTGCGGTGACGAGGGGCGCCGAGCCGGGGCCGGGGCAGGCCGTCCTGGCGACCTGGCGGATGCTGCTCGACGCCGGCCGCATGCAGGACGGCGAACCGCACCTGGCCGGCACGGCCCGCCGCCCGGTCGCCCGACTGTCGCCCACGACCGCACGCGACCTCGGCGCAGGCGAGGGCGACCCGGTGACCGTCTCCACCGACCGCGGGGCGATCACCCTGCCGCTGGCGATCACGGAGATGCCCGACCGCGTGGTGTGGGTGCCGCAGAACTCCCCCGGCTCGGCCGTCAACGCCACCCTCGGCGCGGCCGCGGGCGAGATCGTGGGCATCGCCGCCAGGGGGACCGCCGCCGGGGAGGTGACGGCATGAACGCCGTCTCGCCGGCAGCCGCAGGCGCGGTCCCGGCAGCCGCGGGCGCGGTCCCAGCCGCCGCCACCGACCTCTCGGCCTTCGGGGCGGACCCGTGGTGGCTCGTGCTCGTGAAGGTCCTCGCCGTGTTCGTGTTCCTCGTGGTGACCGTGCTCGCCGCCATCTACCTCGAACGCAAGATCCTCGCGTGGATGCAGATGCGGATCGGCCCCAACCGCGTCGGCCCGGGCGGCATCCTGCAGAGCCTGGCCGACGGCGTGAAGATCGCCCTCAAGGAGGGCCTCATCCCCGCCGGCGTCGACAAGCCGATCTACCTGTTGGCCCCGGTCATCGCGGTGATCCCGGCGTTCATGGCGTTCGCGGTGATCCCGTTCGGGCCCGAGGTCTCCGTGTTCGGCACGACCACCCCGCTGCAGCTCACCGACCTGCACGTGGGGATCCTCTACGTGCTGGCCGTCACCTCGATCGGCGTGTACGGCATCGTCCTCGCCGGCTGGTCATCGGGCTCGACGTACCCGCTGCTCGGCGGCCTGCGCTCCACGGCCCAGGTGATCAGCTACGAGATCGCCATGGCCCTGTCCTTCGTGGGCGTGTTCCTCTTCGCCGGCACCATGTCCACCTCGGGGATCGTGGCCGCGCAGTCGCAGGTGTGGTTCGTGTTCCTGCTCGCGCCGTCGTTCGTCATCTACGTCATCTCCATGGTCGGCGAGACCAACCGCGCCCCCTTCGACCTGCCCGAGGCCGAGGGCGAGCTCGTGGGCGGCTTCCACACCGAGTACTCGTCCCTGCGGTTCGCGATGTTCATGCTGGCCGAGTACGTCAACATGACCACCGTCTCCGCGCTCGCCGCGACCCTGTTCCTGGGCGGTTGGCAGGCGCCGCTGCCGTTCTCGCTCATCCCCGGCGCCGACTCCGGGTGGTGGGCGCTCCTGTGGTTCGTCGCCAAGGTGTGGACGTTCCTGTTCCTGTTCATCTGGCTGCGGGCCACCCTCCCGCGGCTGCGCTACGACCAGTTCATGGCCTTCGGCTGGAAGGTGCTCATCCCCGTCTCCCTGGCCTGGGTCATGGCCGTGGCCACGATCCGGGTGGTCGTGGGTCCCGAGTCGGAGCTCCTCACGCCGGCCATGGTGATCGCGGGCCTGGTCGCGGTCGCGGTCATCGTCGTCGTCCACCGGACCCGCACCCGACGCGGCGGCCGCGCCGCGCCCACCGACGCCGGTCCGTCCGGCGCCGCGCGCACCGACCCCGCGCCCTTCGACCCCACCGCCGGCGGGTTCCCCGTCCCGCCACTCCCGCACCAGCGCGCCGCGCTTGGCCGCGCTGGCGCCCCCACCGAGCTCGACGCCGCCGGCACCGCCCCGACCACCGACACCGCCCCGAGTCAGGAGGCCCGCCATGCCTAGGGTTCCCAGGTTCCTCGAGCCGCTCGCCGGGTTCGGGGTGACGTTCGCGACGATGTTCCGGAAGGCCCACACCGAGCAGTACCCGGAGGAGAAGGTCCCGACCGCACCCCGCTACCACGGGCGGCACCAGCTCAACCGGTACGCCGACGGGCTCGAGAAGTGCATCGGCTGCGAGCTGTGCGCGTGGGCGTGTCCGGCCGACGCGATCTACGTCGAGGGCGCCGACAACACCGCCGAGGAGCGCTACTCCCCCGGCGAGCGGTACGGGCGGATCTACCAGATCAACTACCTGCGCTGCATCGGCTGCGGCCTGTGCGTCGAGGCGTGCCCGACCCGCGCGCTGACCATGACGAACGAGTACGAGATGGCCGACGACAACCGCGCCGACCTCATCTACGAGAAGCACGACCTGCTCGGACCCATGCTCGCCGGCATGGTGCCGCCGCCGCACGACATGGTCCCCGGCACCGACCACGCCGACTACTACCGCGGCGAGATCACCGGGGCGGTGCCCGAGCAGGGCGAACCGTACGACCCCGGACGCGGCGACACCGCGGCGGGCCGGGCAGACGGTGCCGCGGCAGGCGCCCGACGCGGGGGCGGGTCGGCATGAGCGGCGGGGAGTCGGTGCTGTTCTGGGTCCTCGCGGCGATCGCGGTGGCCGGCGCGCTGGGCGTCGTCTCGGCGACGCGGGCCGTCTACTCCGCACTGTGCCTGGCGACGACCATGGTCTCGCTGGCGGTGCTGTACATGGCGCAGGGCGCGGTGTTCCTCGGCGTCGGGCAGATCGTCGTCTACACCGGCGCCGTGATGATGCTGTTCCTGTTCGTGGTGATGCTCATCGGCGTGGAGTCCTCGGACTCACTGGTCGAGCGGATCCGCGGGCACCGGGTCGCGGCGATTCTCGCCGGGCTGGGCTTCGGCGTCCTGCTCGCGACCGGGCTCGCGCGGGCCGAGCTCCCACCGTTCGCCGGGTTCGCCGCCGGGCGGTCCGAGGTGCCGGCGTTGGCCGAGCTGCTGTTCTCGCGGCACGTGTGGGCGTTCGAGCTCACCGGGGTGCTGCTCATCATCGCCACCCTCGGCGCCATGGTCCTGGCCCACCGCGAACGCTTCACCGGCCGACGCACCCAACGCCAGATGTCGGAGCAGCGGTTCCTCGACTGGCAACGCGACGACACCGCCCGCGTCACGCCCCTGCCCAGTTCGGGCGTGTACGCGCGCCGCAACTCCGCCGACGTGCCCGCCCGGCTGCCCGACGGCTCCGACGCGCCGGACTCGGTGAGCGAGGTCCTGCGGCGCCACGCGGCCGATCGCGCGGACGGGCCCGACGCACTCGGCACCGGCGGGGGTGGGCGCGCGTGAACCCCGAGCTCTACCTGTACCTCTCGGCCGTGCTGTTCACCATCGGCGCGGCCGGGTTCCTGCTGCGGCGCAACGCGATCGTCGTGTTCATGTGCATCGAGCTCATGCTCAACGCCACCAACCTCGCGCTCGTGGCGTTCGCGCGGATGCACGGCGACGTCACCGGGCAGGTCTTCGCGTTCTTCATCATGGTCGTGGCCGCCGCGGAGGTCGTGATCGGCCTCGCGATCATCATGGCCATCTACCGTTCCCGCCGATCGGCGTCGGTCGACGACGCCAGCCTGCTCAGGTACTAGGGGGGACGACGATGACGACGACGACGACGACGACCGCAGCCGCCCTCGCCCCGGCCGTCACCGGGTCCGCGCTCTGGCTCATCCCCGCCCTGCCCCTGCTCGGGGCCGCGGTCCTGCTGGTGCTCGGTCGGCGGGCGGACCGGTGGGGCCACCTGCTCGGATGCGCGACCGCGCTGGGCTCGTTCGCCGTGGCGGCCTGGCAGCTGGTCGCGATGACCGGCCGGGCGGCCGGCGACCGGGCGGCCGCGCAGACGCTGTTCACCTGGATCTCGGTCGGCGAGCTGCGGGTCGACTTCGGCCTGCGCCTCGACGAGCTGTCGATGCTGTTCGTCCTGCTGGTCACCGGCGTGGGCCTGCTCATCCACGTCTACTCGATCGGGTACATGGCCGCCGACCCCGCGCGGCGGAGGTTCTTCGCGTACCTCAACCTCTTCCTCGCGGCGATGCTGGTCCTGGTGCTGGCCGACAACTTCCTCGGCCTCTACCTGGGCTGGGAGGGTGTGGGACTGGTCTCGTACCTGCTCATCGGGTTCTGGCAGCACAAGCCCTCCGCGGCGACGGCGGCGAAGAAGGCGTTCGTCGTCAACCGCGTGGGCGACATCGGGCTGGGCGTGGCGCTCATGGTCATGGTCACGCAGCTGGGGACGGTGTCGTACGAGGGCGTGTTCGCCGCCATCGAGGGCCGTGCAGGCGCGGGCGGCGCGGTCGGCCCGGGCCTCGTCACCGCACTCGGGCTGCTGTTGCTGCTCGGCGCGTGCGCCAAGTCCGCGCAGGTCCCACTGCAGTCGTGGCTCGGCGACGCCATGGAGGGCCCCACCCCGGTGTCGGCGCTCATCCACGCCGCGACCATGGTCACCGCGGGCGTCTACCTCATCACCCGCGCCAACCCGGTCTTCGACACCGCGCCCGCCGCCCGGGCCGCGGTCCTGGCCGTCGGCGCGGTCACGCTCCTGTACGGGGCCGTGATCGGCTGCGCGAAGGACGACATCAAGAAGGTGCTCGCCGCCTCGACCATGAGCCAGGTGGGCTACATGGTGCTCGCCGCCGGCCTCGGCCCCGCCGGGTACGCGCTCGCGATCATGCACCTGCTCACGCACGGTTTCTTCAAGGCCGGACTCTTCCTGGGCGCCGGTTCGGTCATGCACGCCATGGACGACGAGGTCGACATGCGCCGCTACGGCGGACTGCGGGCGGTCATGCCCGTCACCTTCATCACGTTCGGCCTGGGCTATCTCGCGATCATCGGGGTGCCCCCGTTCTCCGGCTTCTACTCCAAGGAGGGCATCATCTCCGCGGCCTTCGACGCGGGCGCGGGCCCGGCCGGGGCGGGCGCACCGCTCGGCTACCTGCTGGGCGCGGTCGCGCTGCTCGGCGCGGGCCTGACCGCGTTCTACATGACCCGCGTGATGATCCTGACCTTCTTCGGCCCCCGCCGCTGGGCCGACGGCGCCCACCCGCACGAGTCGCCCGCGACGATGACCGGGCCGATGATCGCGATCGCCCTGGGCTCCGTGCTCGCCGGCGCGCTGCTGTCGATCGGCGGCCGACTGCAGGACTGGCTCGCCCCGGTCGTCGGCGACCACCACCCCGAGCACGTCCTGCCCGTGTGGCTCGTCACCACCGCCTCGCTGGTGGCGGTCGCCGCCGGCGTCGCTGTGGCGGCCCGCCTCTACGCCCGTGCGGACATCCCCGCCACAGCACACGAGGGCTCGGCGCTCACCCGCGCGGCCCGCCGCGACCTCTACGCCGACCATCTCAACGAGACGCTGTTCATGCGACCCGGGCAGGCGCTGGCCGCCGGCACCGCGATCGTCGACCGGCGGCTGGTGGCCGGCGCCGCGACCGGCCTGGCCGCCGCGGTCGGCGGACTGTCCGCCCGGACGCGTCTCCTGCAGTCCGGACTCACCCGGTCCTACGCGCTGTACATGCTGGTCGGCGCGGTCCTGGTGATCGCGGCCATGCTGGGCGGAGGTGTCCTGTGACCGGCCCCGGACTGCTCACCGCGCTGTGGCTCACGCCGCTGGTCGGCGCGCTCCTCGTCGTCGTCGCCCCCGGCAGCGCACGCCGCGCGGCGCGGCCCCTCGCCCTGGTCACGTCCCTGGTCGTCCTGGGGTTGGCGGTCGTCCTGGCCGTGCGGTTCGAGCCCGGCGGCGCCACCCACCAGTTCGTCGAATCGCGGCCGTGGATCCCCGCGTTCGGCGCCACGTACTCGCTCGGCCTCGACGGCATCGCGCTCGTCCTGGTCCTCCTCACCGCCGGGCTCATGCCGCTGCTGCTGCTGGCCGGATGGCGCGACGCGGACGGGCCGGACGGGTCCACCGGCCGACGCGCGCAGGCGTACCCCGCCCTCCTGCTCGCCACGCAGGGGCTCGCGCTGGTCGCGTTCACCAGCCTCGACGTGCTGCTGTTCTACGTCGCGTTCGAGGCCATGCTCGTGCCGCTGTACTTCCTCATCGGCGCCTTCGGCGGCACGGACCCGGGCAGCGCCGACCGGGCGCGCGCCGCGGTGCGGTTCCTCCTCTACAACCTCCTCGGCGGGCTCGTCATGCTCGCCGCGGTGATCACCCTCTACGTCCACACGGACCGGGCCGGGCTCGGGCCCGACGGCCGCGGCACGTTCGACCACCGCCTCATCACCGACGCCGTCGCCGACGGTCGACTGCAGATCCCGTCCGGCGCGGCGCTGCTGCTGTTCGCCGGGTTCACGCTCGCGTTCGCCATCAAGGCGCCCCTGTGGCCGTTCCACACGTGGCTGCCCGGCGCCGCCGTCGCCGCCACGCCCGCCTCCGCCGTGCTCATGATGGCCGTGGTCGACAAGGTCGGCACGTTCGCGATGCTGCGGTACAGCCTGCCGCTGTTCCCCGGCGCCGCCGACACCGCGACGCCCGTCATGGTGACGCTCGCGGTGATCAGCATCGTCTACGGCGGGCTCATGGCGATCGCGCAGACCGACCTGCTGCGGCTCATCGCCTACGCGTCGATCTCGCACTTCGGGTTCATCGTGCTCGGCGTGTTCGCCGCGACCCCCCGGTCCGCCGCCGGCGCCACGCTGTACATGGTCAACCACGGCCTCGCCACAGCCGCCCTGTTCCTCGTGGCCGGGTTCCTCGTGCACCGGCACCGGACCCGGGAGATCGGCCGCTACGGCGGTGTCCAGCAGGTCGCGCCGGTGCTGGCCGGGGTGTTCCTCGTGGCCGGGCTCGCGACCCTCTCCCTGCCGGGGCTCGCGCCGTTCATCAGCGAGTTCCTCGTCTTTGTGGGCACCTTCGAGGTCTATCCCGTCGCCGCGGTGCTGGCCACGGCGACGTTCGTCCTGGCCGCGGTCTACATCCTGTGGACCTACCAGCGCGTCATGGGCGGACCCGTCGCCACCGGCCTCGAGGCGACCCCCGACCTCACCGCGCGGGAGCGCGTGGTGCTGGCCCCGCTGGTCGTGGCCCTGATCGTGCTGGGCTTCTACCCGCAGCCCGCGCTGGACGTGATCGACCCGGCGGTCGCGGCGACCGTCGCCCACGTGGACGGAGCCCCCCGATGACCCCGGACATCGCCTACTCCCAGCTGCTGCCGCTGCTCGTGGTGTTCGGCGCCGCGATCGTCTCCGTGCTCGTGGAGGCGTTCGCCCCCGCCCGGCACCGCTACCGCGCCCAGATCGTCCTGTACCTCGGCGGACTCACCGCCGCGCTGGTCACGGTGGTGGCGCTCGCGGGGACCCGGGCGGTGACGGCCGGTGGCGCGGTGGCCGTCGACGGGCCCGCCCTGTTCCTCCAGGGCGCGACGGTCCTGGTGGCGATCGGCGCCGGGGTGCTCATCGGCGAGCGGGCGCGGGTCGGCGCCGAGGCTCGGGCCGGGAACGCGTCGCGGGTCGGGGCGGAGGCGCGCCCGCCGGTGCTCGCCGGGTTCGCGCCGCAGGCCGCGCTCGCACCGGGCGGCGACGCCGAGCGCGAGGCCGAACGCGCCGGCGTCACCCAGACCGAGGTCTTCCCCCTGGCCCTGTTCGCCACCGGCGGGCTCATGCTGTTCCCCGCCGCGAACGACCTCATCACCCTGTTCATCGCGCTCGAGGTCCTGTCCCTGCCGCTGTACGTGCTGTGCGGCATGGCCCGCCGCCGGCGGCTGCTCTCGCAGGAGGCCGCGGTCAAGTACTTCCTGTTGGGTGCGTTCTCCTCCGCGTTCTTCGCCTACGGGGCGGCGCTGATCTACGGCTACGCGGGGACTGTCGACTTCACCGGGATCGCCGCCGTGGTGGCGGTCGAGGGAGGCACCCCGCTCGCGTTGATCGGCGTGGCGATGCTGTCGGTGGGCCTGCTGTTCAAGGTCGGCGCGGTGCCGTTCCACACGTGGACGCCCGATGTCTACCAGGGCGCGCCCACGTCGATCACCGCGTTCATGGCCGCCGGCACCAAGCTCGCCGCGTTCGGTGCGATCCTGCGGTTCTTCCACGTCGCGGTGCGAGACATGGAGGCCGACTGGGCGCCGGTGCTGTGGGTCGTCTCGGCGCTGACGATGATCGTCGGCACGGTCGTCGGGGTGACACAGAACGACGTCAAGCGGCTGCTCGCGTACTCCTCCGTCGCACACGCCGGGTTCCTTCTCACCGGGGTGCTCGGGCCGACCGCCGCCGGCGTGCCCGCCACCCTGTTCTACCTCGCCGCGTACGCCGTGAGCACCGTCGGCGTGTTCGCCGTGGCCGGACTGGTCCGGGACCCCGAGGGCGCCGAGATCACCGACCTGCGGGCCTGGTCCGGGCTCGGCCGCCGACAGCCGCTCGTCGCGGGGGCGTTCGCCCTGCTGCTCCTGGCACTGGCGGGAATCCCGCTGACCAGCGGATTCATCGCCAAGTTCGCGGTGTTCTCGGCGGCCGTGTCCGGCGGCGCGGTGAGTCTGGTGGTGTTCGGCGTGCTCACCAGCGCGATCGCCGCGTCGTTCTACATCCGCGTGATCGTGGTGATGTTCTTCCGCGAGGGCGACACCGGGGCCGGCGTGGCGGGCGGAGGCGTGGCGGGCGGCGGCCTGGCGGGCGGCGCGGGCACCGGCGAGGTGGCGTTCGCCCGCCGGCCGCTGACGCTCGCCGTGGTGGCGGTGGCGGCGGTGGTGACGGTCGCCCTGGGGATCCTGCCGCAGCCGCTGCTGGACCTGGCCGACGCGGCGTCGGTGTTCGCCGGGTAGGCCACGTCGGGTTCGCGGGATAGGCCGCGCCGCACCCGACCACCGAGCGGCCCCTGGCCCGAGGCCCTACTGACCCGGGCCGACCCGAGCCCCTACTCCCCCAGGCCGAGCGGGGTCGCGTCGAACTCGCCGGACAGCGCGGAGACGGCCCGGGCGAGCCGCAGGTCGCGCCGGGTGACGCCGTCCACGTCGTGGCTGCGCAGGTCGAGGGTGACCTCGTCGTAGCTCCACAGCAGGTCGGGGTGGTGGTTCTGCGAATTCGCGGCCTGCCCGATGGCGGCGACCAGGTTGATCGCGGCCTGCGGCGACTCGCACACGGCGGTGTAGGTCAGCGATCCCTCGGACAGGGCCCAGCCGGGGAGGTCGGCCAGGCCTTCGGCGATCTGCTCCTCGGTGAGGCGGGTCTGGTCGTCGGCGTCGGGGCGGGCGTTGTCGGCGTCTGCGCTCATGTCTCCAGTCTGGCACCTCTCGGCGCGACGGGCGCCCCGGGCGCGCGGCCGGCGCTCCCGGCGCTCCGGGAGCACGGCGGGCGCTCCGAGCGCTCGGCCCCGCGCCGCACCGCGCCGCACCGCGCCGCACCGCGCCGCACCGCGCCGCCCCGCGCCGCACGGCCGCTCGGCCCCGCGCCGCCCCGACCGCTCCCCCTACTCTGGTGTGGTGGAAACCCCCCCGAGCCTCCTGCCCCCAGGCGCTGGCCGATACGCGCCGAGCCCGTCCGGTGACCTGCACCTGGGCAATCTGCGCACGGCGGTGGCGGCGTGGGTGCTGGCGCGGGATTCGGGCCGGTCGTTCCGGATGCGGGTCGATGACCTCGACGCCGCGCGCGCCCGGCCGGGGGTGGCGGAGCGGCAACTCGCGGACCTGGCGGCGATCGGCCTCGACTGGGACGGCGAGGTGATGTGGCAGTCCGCCCGCTCGCACGCCTACGCGGCGGCCGCCAACCAGCTGGCGGATCAGAGTCTGGTGTACGAGTGCTACTGCTCGCGGCGCGAGATCGCGGAGGCCCCGCGCGCGCCGCACTCGCCGCCCGGGGCGTACCCGGGCACGTGCCGGGACCTGTCGCAGGCCGAGCGGGAGCGTCGTCGTGCGGCGTTGGGTCCGGGGCGCGTGCCGGCGTTGCGTCTGCGGGCGGCGGTCGACGAGCTGACGATCACCGATCTCGTCCACGGGCACTACACGGGGGTCGTCGACGATGTGGTGCTGCGCCGTGGTGACGGCGTGTGGGCGTACAACCTGGCGGTGGTCGTCGACGACGCCGAGCAGGGCGTGGACCAGGTCGTCCGCGGCGAGGACCTGCTCTCCTCGACTCCCCGCCAGGCGCATCTCGCGGATCTGCTCGGCCTCCCGCATCCTCAGTACGTGCACGTGCCGCTCGCGGTGAACGCCGCCGGGGAGCGGCTCGCGAAGCGGGACGGCGCGGTGACGCTGGCGGATCTGGCGGAGGAGGGGACGACGACGAGGGCGGCGGTCGCCCGCATCGTGGCGTCGCTGGGTGGCCCCGAGGGCGCGGACTCGATCGAGGCGTTGCGTGGGGTGGTCACCTCGGAGTCCCTGCGATCCGGTCCCTGGGTGGTGGCCTGACGGGGCGGGCCGGATTCGTCGGCGACGTGCGACTGCCCGGATAATCGTCGTCCGTGACCACTTCATCTCAGACCCCCGATCCGCGGGACCCACACGGGCCCGGGCTATCTGAAGGGACTGGGCGGCCGGACGGGATCACTCCCGAGCCGGCGCGCAGTCCCCAGTCCCCCACCGGCCCGGCCCCCACCGGCCCCGCCGCCGCCGCGTTCGCCACCGTCGGCAGCCCCTACTTCGGTTATCTCATCGCCCTGTTCGTCGGCGTGATGCTCATCAGCAACGTCACCGGCACCAAGGGTGTCCTGCTCTTCCCCGACCTGTCGTTCGAGGTCGGTTTCCTGTCGGTCGAGGGGCTCGTCACCGACGGCGCCTTCCTGCTCTTCCCGCTGGCCTATGTGCTGGGCGACGTGATCAGTGAGGTGTACGGTTTCCGCGCGATGCGCCGGGTGGTGCTCGCGGGGTTCGCGGTCCTCGCCCTGGCCGCGTTGAGTTTCACCGCGACGGTGCATCTGCCGGCCGCGCCGTTCTACGAGAACCAGGACGCGTTCGAGGCCGTCGCCGGCGTCATCCCGCAGTTCTTCCTCGCGGGCCTGGCCGGGTACGTGGTGGGTGAACTGCTCAACTCGTATGTGCTGGTGTGGATGAAGCGTCGCACCGGCGAGCGCAGCCTGTGGGCCCGGCTGCTCGGGTCGACCGTGGTCGGCCAGCTCGCCGACACGATGGTCTTCTGCACGATCGCGGCGCCCGCCCTGGGCATGATGCTCTGGTCGGGCGACTACTGGAACTACGTCGTCATCGGGTTCGTCTGGAAGACCCTCGTCGAGGCGGTCCTGCTGCCCGTGACGTACCTGGTCATCGGGTGGATCAAGCGGCGTGAGCCCAGTTATCAGGCGGCGCTCGCCGGTACGGCGGTTCCGGCCGGCGGCTCCGCGCCCGGCGCCGGGCTGCCACACTCGGGGGCATGAGCGCCTCGGACAGTCCTGCCGACCGTCCCGTCGTGCCGGTCCTCGGCGCGACCGTCGACGACCAGACCCGCTGCGTCCACTACGCCAGCCCGCTGGACATCGTCGCGATCCGCTTCCACTGCTGCGGGGATTTCTACCCGTGCTTCCGCTGCCACGCCGACGCCGTGGACCACCCGGTCTCGGCGTGGCCGGCGGGCCGCTTCGACACCCGCGCGATCCTGTGCGGGGTGTGCCGCTCGACGCTCTCCATCAGCGACTACCTCGAGGCCGACTGCTGCCCGTCGTGCGCGTCGCCGTTCAACCCGGGCTGCTCCCTGCACCACTCGATCTATTTCGAGGGGTGACGGCGCCGGGCGTGAGCCCTTCACCGCCCCGCGTAGTACCGACCCAGGAACTCGGTCTTGTACGCCACGTACTCGTCGGGCCCGGCCGCCATCGCCGCGCGCACCTCGTCGACCAGCCGCACCACAAAGGCGAGGTTGTGCAGGGTCAGCAGGGTGGAGCCGAGGAACTCCTTGGCCTTGAACAGGTGGTGCAGGTAGGCGCGGGAGTACTCGCGCGAGACCTCGGACGGCCCCTCGGGGTCGAGCGGGGTGTGGTCGTGCCGGAACTGGGCGCGGGTGATGTTGACCCGCCCGTCGAGGGTGTAGATCCCGCCGTGGCGGGCCAGCCGCGTGGGCGCGACGCAGTCGAAGGTGTCGGCGCCGTTCTCCACGGCGGTGAAGATGTCGTCCGGTTCGCTGATGCCGAGCAGGTGGCGGGGCCGGTCCTCGGGTAGTTCCTCGGTGCACCAGCCGACGATCGTGCCCAGGTTCTCCTTCTCCAGCGCGCCGCCGATGCCGTAGCCGCCGAACCCGCGTCGCCCCTCGGCCTCGGCCGCGTCGCTCATTTCGACGAGCCCGCGCACGGCCTGTCGGCGCAGGTCCTCGAACTGCGCGCCCTGGATGACGCCCCACAGCGACTGGCCGGGCCGGTGGGTCCGTTCGAGCGAGAGCCGCTCGTGCTCGTCGAGGCAGCGCTGCGCCCATCGGCGGGTCCGCTCCACCGAGCGTTCCTGGTACGTGCGGGTGTTCATGAGCGTGGTGAGCTCGTCGAACGCGAAGATGATGTCCGCGCCCAACGAGTGCTGGATCCGCATCGACACCTCGGGCGAGAAGCGGTGCCGGGAGCCGTCGAGGTGGGAGGTGAAGGTGACGCCGTCCTCGTCGACCTTGGCCAGCCGCCCCTGGCCCTTGTTGGTCGCGGCGTCGTCGGGCTTCGCGGCCGCGCCGGTGCTCATCTCGATGACCTTCTTGAACCCCACCCCGAGGCTCATCACCTGGAAGCCGCCGGAGTCGGTGTAGGTGGGCCCGGGCCAGCGCATGAACTCGCCCAGCCCGCCGGCGGCGTCGACGATCTCGTGACCGGGCTGCAGGTAGAGGTGGTAGGCGTTGGCCAGCACGGCCTGGGCGCCGGTGGCGCGGACCTGCTCGGGGGTGAGCGTCTTGACGGTGGCCTTGGTGCCGACGGGGATGAACGCCGGGGTGGCGATGTCACCGTGAGGGGTGTGGATGACGCCGGTGCGCCCGCCGGCGGTGCCGTCGAGGACCATCCGCTCCCCCACGTCGAAGGTGGTGGGGCGGGTGGTGGGCGTGGTGGTGTCCGGCATCGTTCCATCGTGGCATGTGCGCCCGGGATGTCGATCGTGACCCTAAGATGGAGAGAACGTCGGCGTGGGGGCGCCGGTACGGGGGGACGTGTAGGTGGGTGCCGTGGGCGCCCCGCACACGTCGAGGAGCACGACGACGAGGTGTGCCATGACCGCAGCAGGGGGACGACGGCTCTCCAAGCAGGAACGCCGTTCACAATTGGTCGTACTGGGGATCCGGCTGCTGGAGACGGTGCCGTTCCACGCCCTGTCACTGGACGATGTCGCCGAGCGGGCCGGGGTGTCCCGCAGTCTTCTCTTCCATTACTTCCCCACCAAGCTGGACTATCTCACCGCGGTCGTCCGGGCGGCGGCCGACCACGTGCTGTCGCTGACGGAGGTGCCGGAGGGCACGAGCGCCGAGGACAGTACGCGGGCCATCATCACGGCGTTGGTCCGGTACATCCAGCGTCGGCGGGACAACTACGTGGCGGTCCTGCGCTCGGGCCGAGCGGTGGACCCGGCGTTGGAGCAGGTGGTCGACGGGATGCACCGCACGATCAGCCAGCGGGTCCTCGACAGTCTGGGGATCGAGGAGCCGGGGCGGCTCGCGCTGGTGTTGACCAGGGCGTGGTTGGCCGGCGTCGAGGAGCTCGCGCTGCTGGGCGAGGAGTCGGGATTGCCGCAGGACGCCGTGATCGCCTCGGCGCTCTCCACGCTCGACGCGGTCATCAACCTCCCGGACTTCATCGCGGACGCCCATCGTTCCGCCGACCTCCGCCCCTGACCCACCCTCCCCGCAGCCGCCCTGGCCGGCTCTCCCCACAGCCGCCCCGACCTGCCCCTCTTCCGCAGCCGCCCCTCGACATGGCGTCTCGCGCGGACCGCGGGGCGGGCCAGACGCCATCGGGAGGGGCGGCTGCAGCTGACGCGTACAGGCACAGGAGCGAGACGCCAGGCCCGGGAGCGGCTGCAGGGCCCAGCCAGAAGCGAGGCGCCACATCCGGGAGCGAGACGCCAGGCACAGGAGCGGCTGTGGGGCCGCAGACGGGGCGGGCCAATGTGAGCGGCGCGACTCATGCCCGGGCGGGGGGGACGGCGAGTGATCGGACGCCGGCCGGGCCAGGAATGGCGAGAGCCCTCCCCACAGCCGCCCCTCGCCATGGCGTCTCGCGCGCACCGCGGGGCGGGCCAGACGCCATCGGGAGGGGCGGCTGCAGTTGACGCGTACAGGCACAGGAGCGAGACGCCAGGCCCGGGAGCGGCTGCAGGGCCCAGCCAGAAGCGAGGCGCCACATCCGGGAGCGAGACGCCAGGCACAGGAGCGGCTGGGGGGCCGCTGACGGGGCAGGCCGAGGAGAGCGGCGCAGCTCATGCCCGGGCGCGCGGACGGCGAGTGATCGGACGCCGGCCGGGCCAGGACTGGCGAGAGCACACCCCACAGCCGCCCCTCGCCCTGGAGTCACGCGCGCACCGCGGGTGGGGAAAGACCCCATGGGTAGGGGCTGCTCAAGTTGACGCGTACAGGCACAGGAGCGAGACGCCAGGGCCGGGAGCGGCTGCAGGGCCCGGCCAGAAGCGAGGCGCCAGATCCGGGAGCGAGACGCCAGGCACAGGAGCGGCTGCGGGGCCGCGGACGGGGCAGGCCGAGGAGAGCGGCGCAGCTCATGCCCGGGCGCGCGGACGGCGAGTGATCGGGCGTCGGGCCGGGCGGGGAGACGGCTGACGATCGGACGCCAGGCCGGGCGGGGAGACGGCTGGCGATCGGGCGCCGGGCCGGGCGCGGGGACCGCGAGTGAGCGGACGCCGGGCCGGGCCGGAAATGGCGAGAGCCCCGGACCTCTCTCGAGATCCGGGGCTCTCCCCGTGGCGGTGGCGGTGGGATTTGAACCCACGGTTGGGGGTTACCCAACACAGCATTTCGAGTGCTGCACCTTCGGCCGCTCGGACACGCCACCGCCGATCAGGCTACTGCACGATCGCCCTCGGGGAGAAATCGGCGCCCCGGAGGCGATGCGGGCACCCGGTCAGGGGTTGTTGCCCGTGAGCTTGTCGGCGACCTGGTTGGCCTTGTCCTTGAGCTTCTCGGCGCCCTGCTTGAGGTTCGCCTTGCCCTGGTCGGTCTGGCCCTCGGCCTGCAGATCGCGGTCGCCCGTCGCGGCGCCCGCCGACTCCTTGGCGCGGCCGCCCAGCTCCTCGGCCTTGTTCGAGAACTTGTCTCCCACACCCATGTGGTTCTCCTCTCGATCGCGGCGCCGGGGCCCGGCACCTTCTACGACCCACCGTACGGAGACCCGGACCAGCCCTCCACCGCTCGCGAGTAACGATCCACGCTGTGCGGATCACGGTCGGATCACCGACGGGCGCGGAAGAAGTCCTCCAGAACGGCCGCGCACTCGCCCTCGAGCACGCCGCCGAACACCTCCGGCCGGTGCACCAGTCGCCGGTCGCGCACGACGTCCCACAGCGAACCGCAGGCCCCGGTGCGCGGCTCCCACGCCCCGAACACGATCCGCCCCACGCGCGCCGCGACCGCCGCCCCCGCGCACATCGTGCACGGCTCCAGAGTCACCACGAGCGTGCAGTCCTCGAGCCGCCAGCCGTCCCCCAGGACCCGCGCCGCCTCGCGCAGGGCGAGGATCTCGGCGTGGGCGAAGGGGTCGCCGTCGGCCTCGCGTCGGTTGGTGGCGGCGGCGAGCTCGGATCCGTCCGGGCCCACCACGATCGCGCCGACGGGCACGTCCTCGGGCGGGGAGCCCGCCGCCACGGTCAGCGCGCGCCGCACGAGCCGCTCGCGGGCTCCACGCCCGGGCTCGCCGCCGAGGGATCCGGCCGCACCGCTGAGAGCACCGGGCTCGCCGCCGAGGGGGCCCGAGCCGGTCACGAGTCGGGCAGGTGTCGCTCGATCTCGTCGCCGAAGCCCATCCGCTCGGCCACCGACTGCAGCTGCTCGTCGGCGTAGAGATCGGTCTCGGAGACAATGATCTCGAGCACCCCGGCGGGCAGCCCCATGTCCTCGAGGATCGCCATGTCCCCCTCTCCCCAGGGGTCGGTGTCCTCGAGCTCCTCGTCGGTCATGTCCGGCACGTCCACGTTGAGCTCGTCGAGCACGTCCGCCGCCAGGTCGTAGTCCAGCGAGGCGGTGGCGTCCGACAGCATGAGCCGCATCCCCGACGGGCCCGGGCGCAGGATCACGAAGAACTCGTGGTCCACGTCCACCAGCCCGAACGACGGGCCCTCCGCCCGCAGCGCACGGACCTGCCGGGCGGCGTCGTCGAGACTCGTCAACGCCGAGTCGTCCAGGCGGGTGACCTGCCACGACCCGCCGTCCTGCACCACCCCGAGCGCGACACCGGTCACCGAGTCGTCGTCGGAATCGCGGGCGGATCGATCGGCGCTGCTGGTCATGGGCTCAACCGTAGTCGGCTGTGAGAACCTTGTCAGGTGACGGTGACGGCGGACGTGTGCGTGCTCGGAGCGGGTCTCATCGGCGGTTCGCTGATGCGGGCCCTCGGCCCCGGACGGACCTTCGGGTGGAACCGCTCCGCCGCAGGCGCGGAGGCCGCCACCGCCGCCGGTTTCGCCGTCACCACGGATCTGACCGCCACGCTCCGCCGGGCCCGTCAGGACGACGCCCTCGTCGTCGTCGCCGTCCCCCTCCCCGCCCTCGACACGGTCCTGGACGCGGTGGCCGAGCACGCGCCGGACGTCGCCCTCACCGACGTCATCAGCGTCAAGGGCCCCGTCCTGGACGCCGCGCGGCGGCGCGGTCTCGCGGCGCGATTCGTGGGCGGGCACCCCATGGCCGGCACCGCCCACTCCGGCTGGGACGCCACCGACCCCGACCTGTTCCGCGGCGCCACCTGGCTCGTCGCCGCCGACGACCACACCGACCCCGACACCTGGACGCGGGTCGCGGGTCTCGCCCTGGACACCGGCGCACGGATCCTCTCGGCGACCTCCACCGACCACGACGCGGCGGTCGCGCGGATCTCCCACCTCGGCCACGTCCTCGCCGAGGCGCTCGCCCTGTCCGGGGCCCGCGGCGGGGACCTCGCGCTGGCCCTGGCCGCCGGCTCGTTCCGCGACGGCACGCGCGTGGCGGCCACCGCGCCCGACCTCGTGCGGGCGATCTGCGAACCCAACCGGGACGCGCTGCTGGAGGTGCTCGACGAGTGCCTGGCCGATCTCGGAGCGGCGCGGTCGGCCCTGGCGGAGCGCGGAACGCTGGGCGCGCTGGTCGAACGGGGCCATCACGCGCGCCGGGCCTACGACCTGGCGCAGACGGACCGCGCGGACGGGCGGGGCGAGCCGCTCGAGGTCACCCCGGGCGCGGACGGGTGGCTGGAGGAGCTTCGCGCCGCGGGGGCGGCGGGCCGGGAGGTCAGGCCCGTCGGCTGAGTGGTCAGGCCCGTCGGCCGACCGTTCAGGCCCGTCGGCTGAGCCCCGGCACGTCGATGATCATGCCGCCGGCGTCGACGGTCGCGCTGGTCGAGGCGGTCGCCGTGAACCCGTGGACCTGCTCGTCGTCGCTGGACAGGGTGACCGTGTCCTCGGTGACGTCGAGGGTCATGGAGTCCACCGACAGGACGCGCTCCTCCGCGGAACCGGGCTGGGCGTGCAGGCCGAGACGGCCGATCATCACGCTCGCGAAGAACACGCTGTAGGTGACGTCCACGTCGACCACACCGTCACCGCCGACGCGGGAGCGGGTGCCGCTCGGATCGTCGAGGAGCCAGGCACCCTCGTCGTCGCACGCCAGCTCGATGGAACGCTCGTACTCCTCGGTGCTCACCGTGAGCCCGACACGACGCAGCGCACGGTTCGAGCCGAGTTCCGCCTCGTACTCCACCGTGAACGCCTCGTGCTCGGGGTGCGCCGCGGAGACGATCCGCCCGCGGGCGCGCGCGGAGTCGCCCTTGGGGACCACTCTGACCTGCTCGATCACCCTGCCGGTCTCGGAGATCCACGTGTACAAGCGGGGGCTCGAGGCGCGCTGCGTCTCGGACTGCGGCGCGGAGGACTGAGAAGCGTTCACACCGTCCACGGTAGGAAAATCTCCACCGAAACGCACATCCTCCCCCTTTACACGGTCACCGCGGGTGTAGGTCCACCCGGCCCCTGCGCCACGGGTAGAGCGTCACGTTGCGCGACCGCGGCCACTCCCGTCCGGACCCCACCGGGTCGAGCCGGTACCGCTGCAGGACGTGCCGCAGGATGACCTCGCCCTCCATCATGGCGAACGACGCCCCGATGCAGCGGCGTGCCCCGCCGCCGAACGGCAGCCACTCGGTGGGGGTGGGGACCTCACCCAGGAAACGGCCCGGGTCGAAGGTGCCGGGGGACGGGTAGGTGTCCGACGACCGGTGCGCCAGCACGATCGACGGCGACACGGTCACCCCCTTCGGGTACGTGCGCCCACCCACGGTCGCCGGCTCCTGCAGCTCCCGCATCACCATCGGCACCACCGGGTGCAGTCGCAGCACCTCCTTGAGCACGGCGTCGAGATACTCCGACCCGCCCTCGGCGATCTCAGCGACGCACCGGTCCTGCACGCCGGGGTGGCGGGCCAGCTCGAGCATCGACCACGCCATGGCGGTCGCCGTGGTCTCGTGGCCGGCCGCGACGAGGGTCATGAGCTGGTCACGCAGCTCGACGTCCGACAGGTGATGGTCGGACGGGCCCGACGCGCCGGAGGCCGAGGCGCGCACGAGCAGGGCCAGGAGGTCGCGCCGCTCGGCCAGGGCCGGGTCCCGGCGCGTGGCCTCGATCTCCTCCTGCAGGAACCCGTGGATGGTCTCCAGGTCGCGCACCTCCCGGCTCCACGGCCGGAACCGGCGCAGCGGCGGGATCCCCAGGCCGATCATCACCACAGGGCCGGCGTCCACGGCCCGGGCCACGATCGGTCGCATCCGGTCCAGCCGCGCCGAGTCGGTCACCCCGAACACGACCCGCAGGATCACCTCGAGCGTGAGCTGGTTGAGCAGGACGTGCGCGCGGACGCGGCCCGACCGCGGCCACCGGGACAGCTGCTCGGCGGTGACCTCCTCGACGAGCGTGCGGTACCCGTCGATCTCGCGGCGCCCGAACGCCGGCGCCAGCAGCCGCCGCGCCCGGGCGTGCTCGTCACCGTCCTGGAGCAGCAGCGAGTGGTCACCGAGGAGGGGACGGAGCAGGTCGTTGCCCTTGCCGGCGTGGAAGATCGACGGCGAGCCGGCGAACACGTCCCTGACCTGCGCGGGCTCGGACACCGCGATGACCTTGCGGCCCCGGGGCATGAGATCGAGCGTGAACGGCACCCCGTACCGCCGGGCCGCGGCCGGGAACACGGCCGCGGGGGCGGCGAGCGCCAGGACCGCCTGCAGGATCCGGGGCAGCCGCGGGCCCGGCGGGAGACTGTGTCGGAGGTCACTGGTCATGCGCCCACCGTACGACCCCCCTGCCGCGCCCGCACCCCTGTGACACCGGGAGGTCGTCGGACGTTCACCGCGATCGTCACCTCGTCGTCGTCGATCCGGTTTAACCTGGGCCGCATGGCCCTGCTCCCGGTGGACACGGACTCGACCCCCGACGACATCGCGGCCCTGCTCGCCGTGGACGCCGCGGTGCGCGCGGCGGTCGGACTCGAGCACGACCGGCCCACCCCCTCCGCCCTGCACTGGGCCGGCGCGGAGGGCATGTGGATGGCGCTGCTGCGGCCCGGTGACGGGCGCGCGCTCCTGGTCGGCTGGCACCACGAGTTCTCCCTCACCGAGGGCAGCGGGCGCGCGGGCGAGGCCGGCACCGACCTCGTGGGCGACGCCCCCGGCTGGTGGCGCCGCGGCGTCGAGTACGCCCGGTCCCGCGAGGCGTACCTGGGGTTCCTGTACGGCTGGGACGGCTCGGGCTGGTGGCGCCTGGACCAGCCCGTCGACGACGGCTTCGACCCCGAACTGTTCCCCGTCACCCGCGCGGCGATGCGCGACATCATCGACGACCTCGCCGACTCCACGCTCCTCGACGATCCCGATCCCGACGCCGTCGAGGCCCTCCTCGACGCCGGTGCCGGCCTCACCGCCACGCACCTCGCCGCGGTACTCCATGCCCCCGACGGCTGGCCCGAGGTCGACCTCGACGCCGGGGCCCGCGCCGCCGCCGGGTTCCGCTCCGGCGTCCCCGCCTGACCCCCACGCCCCTGATGACGCGCCGCGTTTCTGTCACCATGGTCCGGTGAGAAGACTCGGCTACGTCGCGGCCAGGCGCCTCGCCCTGGAGACGCTCGGGTGGACGCTCGTCGTGCTGGGGGTCGCCGCGCTGTTCCTGCCCGGCCCCGGCCTGCTCATGCTCTTCGCCGGCACGGTGGTGCTCTCCCGCCAGTACGAGTGGTTCGACCGGCGCCTCCTCACCGTCAAGCGGCTCGCCATGGAGGGCGCCTCCCACGGCGTGCAGTCGTGGCCGAAGATCGCCGGCTCGCTGATCGGCGTGGCCTGGCTGATCGGCCTCGGGATCTTCTGGGGCGTCGGGTCCGCGGTGCCGGGCTGGTGGCCGCTCTCGGACGACCTGTGGCTGGTCGGCGGGTGGGGCACCGGCGGCACGCTCATCTTCTCCGGCCTCGTCGGGCTGGCCCTGCTGGTCTACGCGTTCCGGCGCTTCCGGGGCAGCCCGTACGACCACGAGGCGGAGGTGGTCCACGACCGGCGACGCCGCGAGGAACGGCGGCGGGCGCGCGCCGCGCGGCGCGGCCACCGCGCCGAGGTCACACCAGGCTGAAGCGTTCCTCGGCGCCCACCGCCACCAGACGCTCCCGGCCCGCCACCCGCACGCGCACCGGCACCGCGTCGATCACGCCGTCGCGGTGCCGGATCACCACCTCCTCCCGCGTCACCGTCACCGTGAGCGGCGAGCGCAGGTAGACCACGGTGAACGAGACCCCCTCGATCTCCCCCGGCAGGTTCGGTTCCAGGTGGAGCGTCCCGCCCCCGACCCGCAACCCCGCGTAGAAGCGCTGCACCAGGTCGACGGTGCCCGCCATGACCCCCATGTGGATGCCCTCCCGGGTGGTGCCGCCCTGGATGTCGTCCACGTCGCTGCGCAGCGCCACCGCGAACCGCTCCCAGGAGGAGTCCGGGTCGAAGCGGGCCAGGACGCCGGCGTGCGTGATGTAGGACAGGGTCGACCCGTGCGAGGTCCGCCGGTCGTAGTACTCGATCGTGCGGCGGGCGGCGTCGTCGGGGAACCGGTAGCCCAGCCGCGTGAAGATCCGGCGCAGCTCGTCGTCGCCGAACAGGAAGAACAGCATCACCGCGTCGGCCTGCTTGGCGAGCTTGTAGCGGTCCGGGGTGTCGCCCTCGGCCTTGAGGATCCGGTCGAGGCGCGCGATGTCGCCGTACTCGGCGCGATAGGCGTCCCAGTCCAGCTCCTCGAGCTGCTCGTAGCCCTCGAACTGGCTGAGGATCCCGTCGTGGAAGGGCACGAACATCCGGCGGCTCATGTCCTCCCACCTCGCGATCTCCTCGTCCCGCAACTCGAGCCTGGCCCGCACGGTGTCCGCCCGCGTCGACGGCAACAGGTCCAGCAGGTGCGCGGCGACGTCGCAGATCCACGCCACGAACACGTTGGTGTAGGCGTTGTTGCGCAGGCCTCCCGCGGCCGCGCCCGGGTACCTCTCGTGGTACTCGTCCGGGCCCATCACCCCGTGGATCTCGTACCGCTCGCGGTCCGAGGAGTAGTGGGCGACGGACGACCAGAACCGGGCGATGCCCAGCATCAGCTCGGCGCCCCGGTTCTCGAGGAACATCGTGTCCTCGGTGGTGGTGACGTACTGCCAGATGTTGTAGAAGATCGCGGCGCTGACGTGGCGTTGGTTGTGGGACAGGTCCTCGTCCCACGTCCCGGACAGGGGGTTGAGGTGCACCTCCTGCGTCTCCTCCGTGCCCAGCGAGCCGCTCTGCCACGGGAACATGAAGCCGGCGTACCCGGCGGCGTCCGCGGCGGCGCGCGCCTCGGACAGTCGCCGGTAGCGGTACATGAGCAGCCCGCGGGTCACGTCGGGCGTGCGGAACGTGAGGAAGGGCAGGACGAACAGCTCGTCCCAGAACACGTGGCCGCGGTAGGCCTCGCCGCTGATGCCGCGGGCGGGCACGCCGGCGTCGAGGTCAGCGGTGTGGGGGGAGCACGTCTGCAGGATGTGGCAGATGTGGACGCGCAGCAGGTGCTGGGCCTCGTCGTCGCCGAAAACCCGGACGTCGCACGTCTGCCACAGGCGGTGCCACGACTCGCGGTGGTGCGCGAGCGCGGCGTCGAAGGATCGCGAGCGGGCCACCGCGCGGTGCGCGCGGACGAGCGTGTCGCCCGTCGCGGGGTCGCGGGAGGTGAACAGCCCGACCGACTTCTCGATGACGGTGGGCACCCCGCGCGCGAGGTCGAGGTGCAGTGTCTGCTGGACGTGGTCGGGGGTGCGGAAGTCGGTGCGGGGCACCTCGACGGGCCGGCCGCCCGAGGACACGCGGGTGCGGGCGGCGACGCTGACGGTGACCTCGGACTCGCGGGTCCGCGTCTTGAGCGCCATCACGTCCGGTCGGGGGATCTCGGTCGCGACGGCGTCGAGGTGGGAGCCCTCGAGTCCGCGGTAGCGGGGCACGCCGGCATTGGTGACGCGCCCGTCGATCGCGCTCACGACCTCGGCGGGTCCGGACCAGTCGATCGGGGTGAGGGTCCACTCGAGGTAGGCGTGGTGCATCGAGGCCATGGAGGTGAACCGCCGGCTGACGAGCTCGGTCTCGCGCCCCTCCCGGTCGCGGAACCGGAGATGGCGCGTGAGGACGGCCGCGCGGAGGTCCAGCCGGTGGTGGTAGTCGAGGATCTCCACGTCCGCGAGCCGCAGCACCTCGGCGCCGCCGATCCGCAGGCGCAGGGGCAGCCAGTTGGGCAGGTTGACCAGGTCCTCGTTGTGGACCGGGACGCCGCCGAGCAGGGTGGCCGCGCGGTTGTAGAGCCCGTGGACGTAGGTGCCCGGGTAGTGGACGTCGTCGGCCTCCTCCCACTCGGCCGCGCCGCGGGTGGCCATATACCCGTTGCCGGTGGAGGTGAGCGTCTCGCGCAGGCCCTCCCCCGCGGGGTCGACGCCGACGTAGGCGAGCGTGAACGCGGGATCGCCGGCGCCGGCGCCCGCGGGGCCGGAGTGAGGATCGGTCACCGCTGTGACACAACCACATCAGAGGGGCCCGCGAGCCGGCTGCCGAGAGATCGTCACCTGCCCGAGACCTGCCGACCGCGTGGATGAACTATGATCTAGGTCACAGTCGGGACGGTCCGGGGCCGCGCCGCGAGCCCACTTGTCGACCGTCTCGTCGGACACGGGAGGTCGCCATGACCGTACAGCTGATCGAAGTCACCGAGGACGTCGCCGACAGGATGCAGGCCCTCACCACGCCGACGCCGTGCCAGGTCGAGGACGCGCGCATGATCATCGTCGACCTGCTCGGGTCGGAGCCCTCCTGGCCGCTCGCGGTCCTGGTCGATCAGGTGTGCGTGTCCTACGAGTGCCCGGACGGGGAGCGCCTCATGGTGGACCTGCGGGACCGCGAGGGGTTGGCGGACGACGACCTGCGTGACGAGCCCGCCCTCAAGCGGGTGCGCTGGGTACGCGCCACACGGACCGCGCTGCGTCAGCTCACGGACGCGGGCGAGGTCGTGTGGAGTCTGCCGTCGGACGATCCGGACGAGGTCGACCACCCCGAGGTGCTGGTGCTGATGTCGGGTGCGCAGCCGCGCGCCTTCCGCATCTACGTGGGCGAGCCGCTGCCCGACGGGTCGGTCTCCCTGCGGTAGCGCACGGCCACCGCGAGCATCACCGCGCCCACGGCGATGAAGGACAGGACGCGGAACAACCCGGGCAGCGTGGCGAGGTCGAGCAGGAGCAGCTTGGCCAGGGCCAGCGCGCCGAGGAGGAAGCCGAGCCGGCGGGCGTCGGCGATGCGCGGGCTCGCGGTGAGGACCAGCCACGCCGCGCAGCAGATCCACAGCACCGTCACCACGAGGTGCGCGGCGAGGAACCCGGTGCGCGCGGTGCCGGCGAGGTCGCCGGTCGTGACGCCGGCGGCGACGATCATGACGGAGAACGTCGCCAGCGCCACGACCGCGCCGACCATCACGACGCGCCGCGACTCCGCCGGTACCCGGCGCCGGGCCCACCAGGTCACGGCCGCCGCGAGCGCGGTGACGGCGAACGCGGAGACCACGTCCCAGTAGGAGAACTCACGCACCGCGAGCCGCTCGCTGAGCGCGAGGTGCGGCGCGTTGACGCCCAGGTACACCAGCAACGCGAGGACGGTCGCGGCGGCGGCCACCCAGTCCAGCCAGCGGCGGCCCCACAGTCCGGCCGCGGCGACGTAGGCCAGGGCGCTGAGGGTGAGGGCGAATCCGGTGAGCTCGCGCCCGCCCAGCTCGACCCACGTCAGCAGCAGGAGCGCGCTGCCGACGATCCCGGTCACGGCGGACAGCGTCGCACCGGCGCGGTCTCGTCCGGCGCGGGCCGCGAGGACGGCGACGGTGAGGTACGCCGCGGCGAGGAGCACACCGTAGGGCCAGCCCGGGCGGAGGAGGTGGGTGGCGGGCAGGAGGGCGAGGGGCAGGGCGGTGGGGACGACGACGAGGGCCGCGTTCTCGACCGCGGGGCCCCGGCGGAGTGAGTCGTACCAGGCCACCCCCACCCCGACGGCGGCGAACACGAGTGCGGTCGCGATGAGCGCGATCTGTTCGCCGCGGGAGTGGAGGGCGGCCTGCGACAGGTATCCGGTCAGCAGCACGCCCGGGAGGACCGACCACACCAAGCGCACGGCCACCCCGAGTTCGGAGGCGAGGAGCGCGGTGGCGATGCCGACGATCGCCACGAAGACGGGCAGTTCGACGTCGGTGGAGATGAGCGGCGCGAGCACCATGGTGCCGGCCGAGACGAGGCAGGCCAGCAGCCCCGAGGACCATCGCTGGGCGAGCGCCATGCCCCCGAGGGCCAGGCCGCCGACGAACATGAACGCGGCCGGGACCGGCACCCACAGGTAGAGGGTGGTGGCGGCGATGACGTCGAGCATGGCCGCCGCCAGGCCCGTGCCGACCAGCGCCAGGGCGCCGGGGTTGACCGGGGTGCCGACGGTGGGCACGTGGCGGTCCTGCAGCCGCAGGCCGAGGACCACGAGGACGACCGCGAGGGCCGCGGCGGCGATGACCCGGGCGATCGGCGGGAACAGCCCGGCCTGGATCGCGACCACCAGCAGGAAGGCGATGCCGGCGAGCATGACCGCCCCGCCGATGGCCGCGATGACGGTGGCGGCGGTGACGCGCGGCACCCGGCGCGGCCGGGCCTCGGCGGGCGGCGCCCACGGGCGCTGCGGGTTCTGCTGCTGCGGGTGCGCGGGCGCCTCCGGACGCCACGGACCGCCCGCCTGCTGCGGCTGCCACGGCCGGTCGGGGCGCGCCCCGGCGCCGACGCCCGCCCCGGGCGGCTGCCACGGCCCGACCGGGTGCGGCGCACCCGGGTGGCGGACCGGCGCGGTCCCCGCCTGCCCGCCGAGCGCGGCCAGCCCGGCGCGCACCTCCGCGACCTCGGCGGTGATGCGTCCGAGCCGGGCGTCGAGGTCGGCGAGGGCACGCTGCAGGTCTGGCCGCGGGTCGGGCTGCTCGGGGTTCACCCCCGAATCATCTCCCGCCCCGGCCGCGGGCGTCCACATACCGATGCAGTCTCAGCCCGCCCCGACCTCAACCGAGGCCCGCGAAGCGAATTCTGCCCGGAGGTCGCGCTTGAGGATCTTCCCTGCGCCGGACTTGGGTAGCGGCTGGTCCACGAGGTGGATCTCGCGCGGCACCTTGAATCCCGCGAGGAGGCAACGGACATGATCCCGGAGCATTTCAGCCGTGGTAGTGCTGCCCGGGCGGAGTCGGACCGCCGCGTGCACGGCCTCTCCCCACTGCTCGTCGGGCAGGCCGAACACCGCGACCTCCTCGACGTCGCCGTGGCGGTACAGCGCGTTCTCCACCTCGGTCGAGTAGACGTTCTCCCCACCCGAGATGATCATGTCCTTGAGCCGGTCCACCACGAACACGTAGCCGGCCTCGTCCTGATAGCCCATGTCACCGGTGTGGTACCACCCGTCTCCCGGGAGCACCTCCGCGGTCTCCTCGGGCCGGTTGAGATAGCCGGACGTGATGTTCGGGCCGCGGACGACGATCTCGCCAACCTCGCCTGCCGGTTGCCGTGCGCCGCCGCCCGGGGCGCGGATCTCTAACTCGACTCCCACGACCGGCCGTCCTGCCGACCGCAGCCGCACCGCGGCATCCGGGTCCTCGCCTGCCAGGCCTCGCCGATGGTCCTCGTGGGTCATGAACGTGACGATCGGCGCGGCCTCGGTCATGCCGTAGACCTGGCAGAAATCGGTGTTGAGTCGCTCGGCGGCCGTGGCGAGCAGGGCCTGCGGCATCGGCGAGGCCCCGTACAGGACGGACCGCAGCGAGGACAGGTCCGTGTCCGGACCGAACTCGTGCGCCATGAGCATGGTGATCATGGTCGGCACGAGCATCGCCTTGGTGATCTTCTCCTCGCTCACGGCGCGGAGCCAGCCGTCCGGGGTGAAGCCCGGGACGATCACGTGGGCCCCACCGACCCAGGTCAGCGCGACGGTGGAGGCGCCGTCGGCGAGGTGGAACATCGGCCCGGCGTGCAGGTACCGGTCGTGCTCGTCGTAGCCGAGGCAGAGCAGCGCGTGCTTGGCGTTGCTGGCGAGGTTGCCGTGGCTGAGCAGGACGCCCTTCGGGCGCCCGGTGGTGCCGCCGGTGTAGAAGATCCCGGCGACGTCCTCGTCGAGCACCTCCACCGGTGAGGCCTCCGACCCGGAGGTCGTCATGACCTCCAGCGACACGCAGTCGGCCGGAGACTGTCCCGCCCCGGCGTACACAAGGTGGTCGAGCGTGTCGCAGTCGCGCAGCAGCTCGCGGCCCGCCTCGAGGAACGCATCGTCCACGAGCAGCATTCGTGCCGCCGAGTCGTCGAGAATGTATCGGATCTCCGGTGTCGACAGTCGCGTGTTGATCTCGTTGAGGACTCGACCGCTGCGGGGGGCACCGAGCCAGGCGATGAGGTGGGCGGCACTGTTGAGCGCGAGCACGCCCACCACATCACCCTTCATGAGGCCGAGCCGGTCGAGCTCGCCGTCGAAGGCGCGGACCCGGCGGTCCAGCTCGTCGTAGGTCCACCGCACGTCGCCGTCGACAACGGCCTCGTTCTTCCCGAACAGGCGGGCCGCCCGGTCGAGTGCGGCGTTGATGTTTTCCGTCATGTTCGTCCTCAGCGCCCGTAGGTGCAGTTGCCGCCCACGACGAAGTCGGGGATCTCGTCTCCTTGCGCGGCGAGCACCTGGGCGTAGGCGGTGCGGGTCACGGCGGCGTCGAAGTGACCGACGAAGTTGCCCTCGGCGTCGTAGTTGAGGAAGGCCCCGTGCACGATGAATAGCGCCTCGGTGTCCTCGGTGTTGGAGGCGGGCGCCTCAAGGGTGTGCGTGGATCCCGCGGGCTCGTAGATGTAGGTCCCCGGCAGGTTCATGGTCTCCTCGCCGTACTCGCGATAGAACCAGCTGCCCTTCGTGGTGTAGCCGTGGACGGCACCCGTGTGCAGGTGGGTCGGCAGGACCGTGCCCGGCTTGAACCGGGTCTTGACGACGAGGAAGCCGCCCTCGACATCGGCCACCAGGAGCTGGATCGACAGCCCGGGAGCCAGGACGTCGCGCGCCCAGGGGAGTTCGGGCGTGTGCATCGTCAGGGCGAGCGGAATGGCGGTGGGATCTGCGGTTGCGGTCACGTCTGGCTCCTCCAGGTGCGGGAGATGTGTTCTGCACCACATCTCTTCTGTGTTCATGCTCACACTTTCAGAAGCGCCCTTCTTGACATCTGACGACATTCTTTTGACAATTTGTGACATGGCGGATCTGGTCAGGGCGTCCTCGCTCGTCAACATCCCGGAGTTGATCAGCGAACTCGGTGGCGATCCCGGCTCGCTCCTGGAGGAAGCGGGAGTGAGCCCATTCGTGGTAGGTGACTACAACCGCTTCATCCCCTACTCCTCCCTGACGACGCTGGTCGGGCGCGCGTCGGAAGAACTGGGACTACCCGACTTCGGACTGCGGGTGTCTCGGGTGCAGAACCTGGAGATGCTCGGCCCCATCGCCGTGCTGGCACGAAACGCAGATACGGTGGAAACCGCGCTCATTGGGGTGATCAAGTACCTGCATACGTACAGCCCGGCGATCCGCGCCGACCTCCGCTCCGAAGGCCACCTAGCCCGGTTTAGTTTCGCCATCACACCCGCACGCATGCCCTACCGACAGCATCTGATTGAGCTAGCGCTAGGAGTAATTCTGGGCATGTTCCGCCTTCTCGCCGGACCCGGGTTCCGCCCACTCGAGGTGACCTTCCAGCACACTCGGATGTCGCCGACCGAGACATATGAGGAGTATTTTGAGGCGCCGATCAGGTTCACCGCCGAGCTCAACTCACTCACCTTTCCGGCCCGCCTGCTCGATCGCAGCATCGACGGTGGTGACCAGCAGGCCCATGCGTTGGCGCGACGATTCCTCAGCTCGCACCACCGACACCTCGGCGTCGACGAGCACGTTCATGAACTGCTTGACAAGCTAATTCCTCTGGGCCAGGCCGACCTGCACAGCATCGCCGCAGAACTTCTGATGCACCCGCGCGCGCTCCAGCGCCGGCTGGCCGAGCTCGGCACCTCTTTCGAGCAGATCGTCACAGATTGGCGCCGCGAGCTGGCAGTCGAACTGCTGCGCCGCCCGGAGATGCAGCTGAGTGAGATCGCGGCGCAGCTGGGCTACGCCGAGCAGAGCGTGTTCACCCGGAGCTTCAGGCGCTGGTTCGGCCAGACCCCGCTGGCATACCGTCGGCAGCTCCGCGACGCGGGCGAGCCGGTTCTGCGCAGACTGTGAATCCGCGCACCACCGTCTGCACCTAGACATCCCCTGCCGCCGACCCCGCCGCCGCGTGGGCCAGGGCCACGAGGTCCTCGCCGGTCCGCCCCGGGTAGCCGTGGCACATCCGACGCCACCGGGCCGGGATCGCCGAGGCGCCCCAGCGCGCGCCGACCAGGCCGCCGGCGATCGCCGCCACGGTGTCGGTGTCGTGGCCGATCCCGATCGCGGTCGCCAGCGCGTCGGCCAGGTGCCCACCGGGATCCCCCGTCGGCTCCGGCGTGTGACGGATCGCCGACCATGCGGCCTGCAGCGCGGCCACCACCCAGCCGTTCGGCGTGAAGCGGGACGGCGGCCCCTGCTCGGCCTCGTCGATGCGCTCCGCCCAGAACGTCCGCGCGGACCCGTCCAACGCCGCCAGGCCACCCCGCAGGTCGAACACCTCCTCGCGCACCGCGCGGTCGATCGCCAGCGACCACAGCACGCACGCCTCGCCGGCACGCGGGTCGGCGTGGGTCAGCTCCCCCACGGCGGTCGCCGCGCGCACGATCGCATCGGTGTCGCCCGGGTGCGCGAGCGCGACGGGCGCGGTGCGCATGAGGGAGCCGTTACCGGCCGAGTGCACGCTGCGCGCGGTGACGTCCCGGGCCGCGCCGCGCAGGGCCGCGGCGGAGGGCGCGGGGCCGCCGCGGCGCAGGACGGCGGCGGTCTGGTTGCCGATGTCCGCCGGCCCGGACTCGTACCAGTCACGGAAGTGGCGGGCGACGGCGTCGAGCGCGTCCTCACCTGTGAGCCCGCGTCCCTGCGCCGCCACCTCGAGGACGCACCACGCCATGGTGGTGTCGTCGGTCCACTGCCCCGGCGCGAACCCGCCGAGCCCGCCGCCGATCATGTCCGGGCCGCCGGGCCCCAGTGGCGCGGAGCCGAACTCGTAGCCCGCGCCCAGGGCATCGCCCACCGCGGTGCCGAGCATCACGCCGGCGACCCGGTCACGCAGGCCGTCCCGGTCCGGGGAGGCCTCCACGTCACCGCGACTCACGCCGCCACCCCTCCGAGCCGGTAGGCCAGGTCGTCCCGGTGCCGCTCCAGCTCCTGGGCGAACGCCGTGAGCGCCGCCCCGAGGTTGTCCGCGGACAGCGGTCGCGCCGGCAGCAGGATCTTCTGATAGACATCCCGCCCGGTCAGGTACCAGGTGCTCCACCAGTTCCTGCGGTTGAGCAGGTCCACCTCGACGGCGGTGTTGCGCCGGCTGTAGACCCCGCGGACGACGCGCGTGAACACCTCGACCATCCCGCCGTCGGGACGGATCAGCACGTAGACCCGGGTGCCGCTCACGTCGACGTGGGCGTCCCCGTCGTCGTCGACCTCCGGTGGGCGCCCGAGCACCCGCGCGGCCACCTCCATCACCATCGGACGCAGCGCGTCCGGGGCGCCGCGGACCATACCGGTCGCCCGGAGCCCCGGCTCGGTCACCGCGTCCGCGTCGGTGAGCCCGAGCCGGCCGGCCACGTCCACCGCACCGCGCCCCGCGGGCCGGGCGGTGAACAGCTGCGGGTGCGGGAGTCGGAGCTCCTCGCGCGCGACGCGGACTACCGCCCCGGCCACCGCGTGGGCCCCACCGCTGGCGACCATCGCCTCCGCGGCGGTACTGCCCGCGATCCCCCGCGTCGCCCACACGTACCCGTTGTCCGGGTCGGCGCGACACACGATCTGCTGACTCCACCCCTCGGCGCCGGCGGGGGACACCAGCGCGAGCACGTCCCCCTCCCCCAGCGATCCGAGTCCCAGGAGCAGCGTGTCGAGGAAGACCCCCCACGCGCACTCGGTCGCCTCCCGCGCCCGGTCGTCGTTCTTTCCCATCGCCCGCCCCTTCCCGGCCCGTGTGTCCCCGGCCGGGGACCTTTTAGCACTCTCAACGCGCTAAACATTAGCACTACGTCCGCGCTAATGTGAAGGGCATGTCCGATCTCGAGAAGTTCCCGCGCCCGGCCGTCGCGGTGGACCTGGCCATCCTCACCGTCACCGCGGCCGGCGACACCGACCCGGAGCTGCGGTTACTGGTCCAGGACCGGACGGACCCGGACGGGATCGCCCTCCCGGGCGGCTTCCTCCGCGAGCGCACGACCGTCGCCGAGACCGCCGACGGGGTCCTGCGGCGCAAGGTGGGGATCGACCCGTCCGCCACGATCCGCCCGCGCCTGCTCCGGCTCTTCGACGCGCCCCACCGCGACGACCGCACGTGGGCCGTGTCCGCCGCGCACGCCCTGCCCCTGCCCGAGGCGGAGCTCGCCGGCGCGCGCGGCCGCCCGGTCCGCGTCCTGCCCGACGGCCGACTCGAGGGGGCGGAGAGGCTGCTGTTCGACCACGACGAGATCGCCGCCGCCGCGATCGCCGACGTGCGCGAGCGCTACGAGATCCGGCTGCGCTACGTCGACGTGGGCCCCGACCCCGACGGGTTCCTGCCCGAGCCGTTCACCCTGCTCCAGCTACGCCGGGTGCACGAGGCGGTGATCGGCACCGAGCTGCACAAGGACAACTTCGCCCGGAGGATGCGACCACACCTGGAACCCGTAGTGGGTGACGACGGCGAGGTGGTCCTCTCCACCGCCCAGCGCGGACGCCCCGCCGCGCTCTACCGCCGCGCGCGCTGACCCGCGGCCGCCGGACGCGACCGCAACACCAGGATCACCCCGACCGCGCTCACGGCCATCCCCGCCACCGCCGGGAGGGTGATCGCCACACCGAACATGAGCCACACCCAGACCATGGTCGTGGGCGGGGTGAGGTAGAGCAGCACGCTGGCGACCGTCGCCCCGCGGGTGCGGGTGACGAACACGAAGAGGACGTACCCGCACAGGGTGGACAGGAACACCAGCCACGCCACCGCCGCCCAGAAATCCGGCCCGGGCCCCGGAGCCGCCTGGCCCGTGAGCACCGCGGCCGCCATGAGCGTCACCCCGGCGACGACGGACTGCATGGTGATGGACTGCAGCAGGGACTCGGTGGGCCGGAGGCGCTGCGTGAGGACCGTGCCCGTGGTCAGGCTGAGCATGCCCGCGACCGGGAACAGGTACGCCCACCACGGCGCGGCCCCCGCGTCGAGGCCGCCCGAGACCACCACCACGACCCCCGCCAACCCCAGAGCCATCCCGACCCACATCCCGGGAGTGGTGCGCTCCCCCAGCACCCGGCCCGCGACGGTCGCCACGAGCAGCGGCTGCAGGGCGGCGATGAGGGCGGCCGTCCCGCCGTCGACCCCGCGCGAGACGCCCTCGAAGACGAGGAACAGGAAGACCGCCTGACTGAACAGGCCGAGCACGGCCTGGCGCAGCCACGCGCCCCGGTCGTCGAGCCGCACCCGCAGCACCAGGCAGACACCGACGAGCATCACGCCGAGGATCGAGAACCGCCAGCCCAGCAGCTGGAGAGGAGTGCCGCCGGCGCGCGTGCCGAGCTCCGCGCCGACGTAGCCCGAGCTCCACATGAGCACCAGCGCCACCGACGCCAGATGGCCGCCGTTCCGGCGGAGCGCCTGACGCGCGGACACTGACATCGTCACACCCTATGAAGTGGCGGGCCTCGTCGTCGTCGACTCGGGCCCCGCCACCCCCTCCCGGTTCGCGCACGGCCCACGCCGCCCCGAAATACCGACACCATGGTGATGAACTATTTATGATCCTGAGGAAACGGCCGCGCCGCCGCCCCGCCCGGGCGGCGCGGACGCTTCCCCGCGCGGACGACGCGCGGGCCACCATCCCCCCGTGCGCTCCCGATCCGCGACCCACCGTGCCGAGCCCTCCCCTGGGCGGGCCGCCGGCCGCGACCCACGCGCACGACACACCCCGACAGGAAGTACGCGCATGACCGACGCCCGCGTCCCCCTACGACTCTCCGACGCGCCCCGCTCCGACGAGGGCTACTACGGCCCGGACAGCGTCTCCTGGCGCGTGTTCTCCGACCCCGCCTCCGGACTCGGCGCGAAGAACGCCCTCTTCCTGCAGATGCTCGACCCGGGCATGATGACCCACTTCGACCGGGTCTCCCTGACCAGCGAGGGCGCCGACGAGATGGCGGCGCGGTTCGACCGCACCGCCGCCTACCTGCGCGACTCGGTCTTCGCCGACACCGCCCACGCCGACGCGGCCGCCAAGAGAGTCGACCACCTCCACGAGCAGGCGAACTGGACCGACCCCGAGACCGGCGAGGTGGTGGGCGCCAAGCAGCCCGAGTGGATGCGGTGGACGTGGTGGACCTACATCTGGTCCGCCGTGCGTGGCTACCAGGAGTTCGGCCCCGGCCTGTCGACCGCCGACGCCGACCGGCTGGTGGTGGAGTCGCACCGCAGCGCGCAGCAGCTGCACGTGCCGGGCCCGTACTTCGAGACCTTCGCCGAGGTCGACCAGTACATCCGCGACGGACTCGACACCAAGGCGCTGACCATCTTCGCCGCGCAGGCCGGACACTCCCTGCGCCACCCGGAGGTGAAGGGCCCGGTGGCCAGGTGGATCACCCGGCAGATCCTCAACGGCGTGCTGTCGCTGCTACCCGACCAGGCCAAGCTGTTCTTCGCCGTCGAGGACCGCAGCGCCAGGGAGTTCGCCCGCGGCGCCCGGTTCACCCGGCTCGTCGCCGCCCTCGCGCGCAAGAACCGGACCGCCGACCAGCTCATCGCCCAGGCGATCGGCGAGTCCGTCGCCGCGCCGTACCAGCGGGTGCGGGTGAGGCGGGGCGCCCGCACGTCCTGAGGGAGACCCCGCGCCGGGGCGCGTCCCGCACGGCCTGACGGCTCCTGGCCGGGGCGCGTCCCGCCCAGCTGCCCGACACTGTGCGCCATTTACATACTGTGTGACGCACACTATCGTGTCACCCATGGATGATGAGGCGGACGCGGTCCTGGGCACGCACCTCCAGGAGCTCCGCCGTGGGTCGGTCGTCCTGGCGAGCCTGCTCGCGTGCCGCACACCGCGGTACGGGTACGGCCTGCTCACCACGCTGGCCGACGCCGGGATCGACACCGAGGCCAACACCCTCTACCCCCTCCTGCGCCGGCTCGAGAGCCAGGGGCTGCTCACGTCGACCTGGCACACCGCCGAACCCCGGCCCCGGAAGTACTACGCGACGACCGCACTCGGCGCCGAGGTCGCCGGGCGACTGCACGAGGAATGGCTGGCGCTCGGCGCCGGATACGACGATCTGCGGAAGGCGGATGCGTGATGCCCCGACTCACCGATCGCTACATCTCCGAGGTGGTCCGCCACCTCCCCGAGGACCAACGCGCCGACATCTCACAGGAGATCGCCGCCACCATCGACGACATGGTGGCGGCCGAACTCGACACCGCCGCCCGTCCCGGCCACCCCGGACTCGCCGATCCCGCCGCCGCCGAGCACACGGTCCTGCGGCGCCTGGGCGACCCGGCCGAGCTCGCCCGCCGCTACTCGGGTGTCCGCCAGTACCTCGTCGGCCCCGACGTCTACCCCGTGTGGGCCCGGGTCCTGCGCTGGCTCGCCCCCGTCGTCGGCACCATCGCCGCGGTCGCCGGCGGCATCCTGTACGTCTCCACGACCCCGACGCCTCAGCTCGGCGATCTCATCGCCCAACTCGTCACGTCCGTCTCCGCCGCCCTGCTCTGGGCGTTCGCCGCGTGGACGCTCGTCGTGGTGATCATCGAACGGACCACACCGGAGGGCGCACGCAGCGCGCTGTCGCGGTCATCATCCTGGGACCCGGCCGAACTCGACCGCCCGGGACGCGGCACCGACACCAGGGCCGACGCGATCGTGTCCCTGGTGCTGCTCGCACTCCTGGCCGGGGTGCCGTTCATCCCGTCGACGTTCCTCTACATCGGCCACCTCAACGGGGGCGAGCCGCTGATCAACCCGGACATCCACACCGGGTGGGTCGCCGGCTACCTCGCCCTCATCGGCGCGCTCGCGCTCATCCAGGTGTGGCGCCTGGCCCGGCCGGGCCCGTCCCGGCAGCGGCTCGCGGTGGAGGTGACGACCGACGTCGTCTTTGGCGTCTACCTCACCGCCCTCATCCTGAGCCAGGAGACGGTCCTCCACCCGGAGCTCGTGCCCGCCGCCGACGGCAGCGCCACGGCGACCGCGGTCCGCTGGGGGCTCGTCGCCGCGGTCTGGGTGATCGTGGCGTGGGACCAGGTCGAGACCGTCCGCACGGCGCGGCGGGCCGCAGACCGCTGACGTAGGCCCGGGCCGCCTGACCGTCCGCGCCTCCCCGGGCAGGGCTCCCCGGGCGGGCCGCGGCAGACGAGAAGACCCCGCCTCCTGCATCTCTGCCGGTGGCGGGGCCTTCTCCCACTTGTGCGCCCGAAGGGACTCGAACCCCTAACCTCTTGATCCGTAGTCAAGTGCTCTATCCATTGAGCTACGGGCGCATCTTCATATTCTTCTGTCGTGCCAGATAGCCGGACACCCGACTCTCCGACATGGCGGAGGCGAGAGGATTTGAACCTCCGGTCCCCTTTTAGGAGGACAACTCATTAGCAGTGAGTCCCATTCGGCCGCTCTGGCACGCCTCCTGGAGGCTCTGCGAGCCAACGAGGATTTACAGTACACATACGCCCCGCCGGTTCGCAAAACGGCCGGACAACAGGCCCGGAACCGCTGGTCCTACTCTGTAGGCATGTCCCCTGACGTGCGCAGCGACCTCGACGCGATCCCCGCCTATGTCCCCGGCGCGACCGTGCCCGGCGCGGTGAAACTGGCGTCCAACGAGACCACCGCCGGCCCCCTGCCGAGCGTGGCCTCCGCGATCGCCGCCGCCGCCTCCGCCGCCAACCGCTACCCGGACATCACCTCCCGCGCGCTCGTCGAGCGCCTGGCGGACTTCCTCGGCGTGGGCGCCGGGAACGTCACGGCCGGCTGCGGCTCGGTGGCCCTGTGCCAGCAACTGGTGCAGGCGCTGTGCGCGCCGGGCGACGAGGTGATCTTCGGTTGGCGGTCCTTCGAGGCGTACCCGATCATCTCCCGCATCGCCCACGCCGTGCCCGTGACGGTCCCCAACCGGGCCGACGGGTCACTGGACCTGGACGCGATCGCGGCCGCCGTCACCGACCGGACCCGCCTGATCTTCGTCTGTACCCCCAACAACCCGACCGGGCCGGCGGTGAGCCGCTCCGAGCTCGCGACGTTCCTCGACCGCGTCCCCGAGCGGGTGACCGTGGCGCTGGACGAGGCGTACTACGAGTACGTGCGCGCCGACGACCCGGTCGACGGGGTCGCCGAGGCGATGGCCCGGCCCAATGTCGTCTCCCTGCGAACGTTCTCCAAGGCGTACGGGCTCGCCGGCCTGCGCGTCGGCTACCTGGTCGGGCCGGCCGAGCTGGTGGTGCCCGTCGCGAAGATGGTCGTCCCGTTCTCCGTGAGCTCCCTCGCGCAGTCCGCCGCGATCGCCTGCCTCGACGCCGGGGACGAGCTCCGCGCCCGCACCGACGCCGTCGTCGTCGAGCGCTCACGGGTGCGCGACACCCTGGTCGAGATGGGCCACGCGGTCCCGGACAGTCAGGCGAACTTCGTCTGGCTGCCGCTGGCCGACGCCGCCTCCGACTTCGACGCCCACTGCCGTGAGCACCGCGTCGTCACACGTTGTTTCGCCGGTGACGGCGTGCGGGTGACGATCGGCGACCCGGAGGAGAACGACCGCTTCCTCACCGCCGCGCGGGAATTCGTGACCGGAATGTGATCCTTCCGGCGGGGTCTCGTGACCTCCCGGCGGCACGATGGGTCGGGTTTGGACGCGGCGCCCCGGTGCCGCGCCCGCCCCCGCGACAGGCGCGGGCGGTCGACCCCCAGGAGACGGTGTGCAGCAGCGAAGTGTCCGCCGAGAGGCGTACTCCGCAGCTCTCCACCCCTCCGGACCCGGCCGGACCGCCCCCGCCGTGACCGCCGTCCTCGCCGCGGTCGCCGTGCTGCTCACGCTGGTCTCCGCGCCGGTCGCCGCCGCCCGGACCAGCGAGACCTCGCGCCCGTGGAGCCCCGCCGCCGAGACCCGGTCCGTACGGATCCTGGGGATCGGCGAGTTCTCCGGCGCCCTCTCCCGGCCCGTCGGCTTCCAGGGCGAACTGCGGGACGGCTCGGGGAACGTCCGCCCCGCCGGCGGGGGGCCCCACCTCGCCGCGACGATCGACAAACTCCGCGCCCAGGCCGAGAACACGATCCTGCTCGCCACCGGCGATTCGATCGGTGGGACGGCGCCCGAGGCCGCGCTCCTGGGCGACCGTCCGACCATCGAGTTCTTCAACCGGCTCGGTGTGGACGGCGCGGGCGTCGGACGCCGCGAGCTGGAGAAGGGCGCCGAGCACGTGCGCTCCCTCGTGAAGCCCGGGTGCGTCACCGAGGAGGACTGCCGGGTGGACCCGCCCCTGCCGCCCTTCCGCGGCGCGGCGTTCCCGTTCCTGGCCTCGAACGTGATCCCGTCATACGAGGCCGCCCCGACGTTCCCGTTCACCATCCACCGCATCGGCGACGTGCGGGTGGGCGTCGTCGCGGTCACCGAGCCCTCCGAGTCCCTCCCGGAGACCACGACCCGGCTCGCCGATCCCCTCCGCGCGATCGACGAGACGGTGGAGTCCCTGCAGTTCCTCGGGGTGGAGACGATCGTCGCCCTCGTCCACTCGCAGACGGTGCACGGCAACCTCGATCCCGGCGCCTGCCCCGAGGCCCTCACCGACCTCGAGCTGGTCGAGGACCTCAACCCGGCCGTCGACGCGCTCATCGTGGGCGCCTCCGGCGGCCCCGCCACGTGCCGCGCCCTCGACGCCGAGAACGACGAGCGGATCGTCGTGGCGCCCGCGTCCCACGGCCGGTCGGTCACCGTGGTCGACCTGGCGATCGACACCTCCACCGGCGACGTGGTGCGGCCCCAGACCTCGGCGTTCAACCAGACCGTCAACCTCGACATCGAGCCCGACCAGGGGACGGAGGAGCTCGTCCGCCAGGCGCGGGCCGCGGCGGCCCCGGACGCCCGCGAGGTCATCGGCACCGCCGACGAGACGATCGACCGGGCCATGAACGCCGACGGCGAGGCCCCGCTGGCGAACCTCATCGCGGACGCCCAGCTGTCCGCCACGCGCGGCCGGGGCGCGCAGCTCGCCGTCTCCAACCCGGACTCGTTGCGGGTGAACCTCCCCCGCGGACCGCTCGACTACGCCACCCTCCACACCGTCCAGCCCTACGGCGACCGCCTGTACCTCGTCACCGTCACCGGCGAGGAACTCCACGCCGCCTTCGATCACTTCGCCGACGACATCGGCCGCAACGGACCCGCGGTGTCCTCCAACGTCCGCTACACCGTCGACCTGACGCGTCCGGAGGGGTCCCGCGTGACGGAGATCGAGGTCGACGGCGAGGCGATCGATCCGCGGCGCGAGTACACCGTCGTGGCGAACGAGTTCCTCTCCTCCCCGGAATGGGACGGCTCGGTGTTGGCCGAGCGCGGGGACCGCCGCGAAGCGGGGTTGACCGATCTCGACGCCCTGATCCGGTACGTCACCGACGAGGGCCCGCTGCGGACGCCCGGCACCGGCCGCGTCCGCGTCATCGACTGAGCCGCCGCGAAAGTGGGCCGCAGGGCCCGGCGCCCGGCCCACTCCCGGGGGAAGCCCTGGACACAGTTCAGATCAAATATATGATGTGTGATGCATGGCACATGTGATCGAGACTGCTGATACCGTCCCTGACCCAAGGGAGTCGGTCGCGGACGCCGCCACCGAGGCGGGGCCGGGGCGTGCGACCGTTGTCCGCCGGTTCGAGACGAAGGGGGAGCTCGTGAGGAGAGCCTTCGCGTGGGAGCCCGAGACCCTGCCCGCCGCCGAGGCGACATGAGCGCCACCACCGCCGAGGAACGGCGCACCCCACCGGCTGCGGCCACCCGCGCCGCGGACTCCATGCGCACCCACGGGCGACTGCTGCGCCTGACGTTCCGGTCCACCGCCTTCCTCGTCACCGACCTCCTGCGCGGCCGGCTCCCCCTGAAGGAGGTCCTGGTCCAGGCGTGGTTCTACTTCTCCGTCTCCGCGCTGCCCGCCGTGCTGGTCGCCCTGCCGTTGGGCGTGGTGATCGCCGTACAGGTGGGCAGCATGACCGACAGCGTCGGCGCCAACTCGATGGCCGGCGCCGTGGGCGGGATGGGCGTCATGCAGCAGATCGCCCCCCTCGCCGCCGCCCTGCTCATCGGAGGCGCCGGCGGCTCCGCGATCGCGGCGGACCTCGCGTCCCGCACGATCCGCGACGAGATCGACGCCCTCCGCACGATGGGGATCGACCCGCACCAGCGGCTGGTCGCGCCGCGCATCCTCGCGATGCTGCTGGTCGCGCCCATGCTCTCGGTCCTCATCATCCTCATGAGCGTGATCGCCAGCTTCGCGGTCGCCTCACTCGGCCAGGGCGTGGCCCCCGGCTCCTACTGGCTCTCGTTCGGCAGCTTCGCGTCCGTGACCGACCTCGTGGTCTGCCTGCTCAAAGCCGCCGTGTTCGGGTTCCTCGTCGCCGTGATCTCCAGCCAGCGCGGTCTCGAGGCCCGCGGCGGGCCGAAGGGCGTCGCCGACGCCGTCAACGCCGCGGTCGTCCTGGGGATCCTCGCCTGCATGATCGCGAACCTCTTCATCACCCAGGTGGTCCTGATGTTCGTCCCGATGAGGTTCCTGTGATGAGCCACCGCCGGTCCGTGAGCCACCAGACCGCACAGCGCCCCGCCGATCACGTCGCCTACGCCGTCCCCGCGCCCCACCGCCCCGGTCTCATGCGGCTCCGCCGAGCGGGCGACCGCGCGTGGTCTCCGGTCGAGACGCTGGGCGGCTACCTCCAGTTCGTCCTCCTGTCCTTCCTCGGCGTCGGCCACGCCCTCCGGCGCCACCGCCGCCACACCATGGCGGTGTTCACCGACCTGACCTGGGGCAACGGCAAGGCCGTCATCGTCGGCGGCGGCGTCGCCCCCGTCCTCGCGATCCTGGGAGCGGTCGCGGGAACCATGATCGGGATCGTCGGGTTCAACGCGCTCGACATGCTGGGCATGGGCCCGCTCACCGGGGCGATGTCCGCACTGGCCAACCCGCGCGAGCTCGCGCCGCTCATCGCCGCGATCGGATTCGCCGCGCAGGCCGGCTGCCGCATCACCGCGGAGATCGGATCCATGCGCATCTCGGAGGAGATCGACGCCCTCGAGGCCCAGGCCATCCACCCCATCCCCTACGTGGTCTCGACCCGACTGCTCGCCTCGGTCCTCGCGATCATCCCCACCTACCTCATCGCGCTGGCCCTCTGCTACGCCTCCTCCCGGCTGACGATCGCGGTCGTCGCGGGATCGTCCGCGGCCTACGACCACTACTTCGACATGTTCACCGAGCCCGTGGACCTGCTGTACTCGCTGGCCAAAGTCGTCGTCTTCGTCCTCGTCGTGGGGCTCGTGCACGCCTACCAGGGGTTCCACGCCACGGGCGGGCCCGAAGGGGTGGGCATCGCGTCCGGCCGCGCCATCCGCGCCAGCCTCGTCCTCATCGTCATCACCGACATGATCCTCACGCTGGCCATGTGGGGACTCGACTCGACCATCCAGTTCTCCGGGTGAAGGGGCCGTCATGAGCAGCACGCCGCGAGAGAACACGCCCCTCGGCCCCACCCGGGCGGGGCTCAGGATCCGGGGGATCGCCGTCCTCGTCGTCGTCGCCCTCATCATCGCCGGAACGTGGCAGTCCACCCGCGCCGACCGCACCGGACAGTTCCAGTTCACCGTCACCGCCGACGGCCTCGGCGACGGTGTCACCCGGGAGACCTCCGTCCGGCTCCGCGGCACCGACGTGGGCAACGTCGTCGACGTGGAACCCATCGGTTCCCGCCGGCAACTCGTCACCCTCAGCGTCGACTCCGACGACGCCGAGCTCCTCTCCACCTCCCTGCAGACCCGGTTCGTCTCCTCCAACGTGTTCGGCTCCACCGCCTTCGAACTGATCCCCCAGCCCGGCGGCGCGCCCGTCACCCCCGGGGCGACCCTGCACCTCGGCGACGTCCCCGACCACACGGTCACCACCGTGCTGCGCGACTCGGGCCGACTCATGCTCGACGTGGTGACCACCGACCTGTCCCGGGCCCTGCACAGCTCGGCCGACATGACCAACCAGATGGCACCCCTGCTCGCCTCCGCGCTCCTGGTCCTGCGCAACGTCGCCCGGACACAGAACGAACCCCTGGCCGAGGTGCTGCGCAAGTCCGGCGACATCGCGGAAGGCGTCGAGGCCGTCACCCCGTCCGCCCTGGGGGTGCTCTACGACATCTCCTCGGTCGAGGAGCTCGACGACGACGCCCGCACCCGGCAGGCCGCCGCCACCATCACCGAGGTCTCCAACCTCGTCCTGGCGCTGTCGGGCAACCTCGCCAGTTCCCTCGAACCGCTCGACGGCACGGTCGACATGCTGTTGGACATCCTCATCCCGCTCAACCACGCCCTCGCCGACGTCCGCCCCGACCACCTCTCCCGCGCGATCGACAGCGCCGACGGCGTCCTGCACCGGGACGGGGACCGGGTCACGCTCGGCGTCGACGTGGTGCTGGAGTCGTTCCCCGCGTTCCAGGTGCCGCTGCAGACCACCGGAGGTGCCCCGTGACCACGTCCCGCCAGGCCGCGATCAGGCTCGCCGTGGTGTTCCTCGTCGTGGTGGCGGTGATCGCCCTCATCGTGCAGGCCATCCAACGGCCCGTCGACGGCTCCACCACCCGCTACCAGGCCGTCTTCGGCGACGTGTTCGGCCTCAGGGAGAACGCCGACGTCCGCCTGCGCGGTGTCCAGGTCGGCAAGATCACCGACATCTCCCTCTCCGACGACTACCGGGCCGTGGTCGACCTCACCCTGCAGGACGACTACCGACTGCGCGAATCCGACCGCCTGCTGGTGAAGATGCAGAACCTCACCGGCCAGCGCTACCTCGAACTGGAACTCGGCGACCCCGGCGCCCCCGAACTCGACCCCGACCACCCCGTCACCAACACCGTCGACTCGTTCGACATCACCACCGTGTTCAACGGCCTCAAACCCCTGCTGCGCGAGACCGACCCCGCCGTGTACAACAGCCTCGCCACCAACGTCGCCGCACTCGTCGAGGGCAGCGAGACCAGCCCCACCCCGGTCCTGCGCGACATCGCCACCCTGGCGACCTACGCCGAGGACCGCGCCCTGCTCATGAGCACGATCCTCGACAACCTCACCTCGCTCGACGCCCAGCTGCGCGGCCGCTCCGGGAACCTGCAGAACATGCTCGAGGTGTTCCACTCGATCTTCACCCCGCTCGTCACCCGCCTCGGCGAGTTCCTCCAGCTCGTCGAGCTGGGCGCGGTCGAGTTCACCCAGATCGGAGAGACCGTCGACGTGCTCTCGCGGATCGGCCTCGGCGCCACCGACCGGCACGACGACTTCATCCGCCGCACCGACGAGAGCTACGCCGACCCCGCCCCCGTGATCGAGGCCTACCGCCGGCTGCCCGGGATCCTCGGCGGCATCAACGCCCTCATCCCCAGGTCCGACCCGCAGCTGCAGTGCAGCAGCGGCGGGGTGCCCGTCCCGATCGAGGCCGAGGTCCTGCTCCAGGGCCGGCACCTCGTGGTCTGCGAGGAGACGCCCTGATGCGCACGAGAACCTTCGGGCGCCTGGACTTCGGCGCCGAGGACGCCGACCCCCGCACCCAGATGTGGTGGGCCGTCGTGGGCGCCGTGGTGCTCGTCGCGATCGTCGCCGTGGTCGGCGGCCTCTACCTCCGCCCGCCCGGAACCGACCGCTACGTGCTCGAGATCCCCGAGTCCGGCGGACTGGCCGCCGGGGACGACGTGCGGATCGCCGGCATCCCCGTGGGTGAGGTCGAGTCACTCCGGCTCGACGACGACCACGTGGACGTCGAGTTCACGGTCGACTCCGACCACTTCATCGGCGACCGGACCTCGGTCTCCGTCCGCATGCTCACGCCGGTCGGCGGCCTCTACGTGGCGCTGCTCCCGGCCGGCGACGACCCCCTGACCGACCCCATCCCGCCGGAGCGGGCCCAGCTCCCGTTCCTCGTGGCGGACATGTTCGCCGAGGCCGACGCCGTGATCGCCGAACTCGACACCGCGGAGCTCCGACGTGCGCTCGACGCCACCGCCCGCTCCCTCGAGGACTCCCCCGGCGCGATCGAGACGACGGTCACCGACATCGAGACGGTGATGAACGTGATGGCCCGCCAGAAGACACAGGTCGAGGACCTGCTCTCCCTGTCCAACGAGTACCTGGGCACCGTCAACGCCAACCAGGAGCTGGCATTGGAGATCATCCGCGGTTACGCCGTGCTGGGTCCCCAGCTGCTCGCCGCCGCCGACGACGTCAAGACCTTCGCCGACGGGCTCGCCGGACTGTCCGGACTGTTGTTCGACTTCCTGTCCGGCCCCTACGCCGGCAAGGTCGAGCCGATCATCCCGCACCTCAAGGAGGCGACCCGCTCGGCCGACGAACTGCGGAAATCCACCGAGCAGATGCTCGACTCGGCGGCCGACACCGTTCGCGACCTGTCCGCGGTCGCCGGGCCCGAGGGCCGCGCGCTCATCGACCAGAGCGGGCTCACCCTCGACCGCCCCGCGGTCTGCCTTCCGCAACCAGGGATGAGGTGCTGACCGTGAGCAGGCTCGGAACCGGCGCGATGCGCGCGGCGCTCGCCCTCGTCGCCACCGGTGCCCTCGTGGTGACCGGCGCGGCCGTACTCGACCCCACCCGCGGCGGCACCACCGTGTGCGCCTACTTCGACGCCAGCTACGGGCTGTTCCCCGACTCACCCGTCACCATCCGCGGGATCCCCGTGGGCAAGGTGGACACCATCGAGCCGGAAGGGCCCCGGGTCCGCGTCGAGATGCGCCTCGAGAACCGCGACCTGCCCGCCGACACGGGAGCGGTGATCACCCACGCCTCCGTCCTCACCGACCGTCGCGTCGAACTCGTGGACGCCGACCCCATGCCCGGGCCCACGCTCGACGAGGACACCTGCATCGACACCTCACGGACCCGCACTCCAGTCACCGTGTCCCAGGCCCTCGGCTCGTTCTCCGAACTCGTCCGCGAGATGACCGAGGAGGGACCGGACGGGCAGGCCCCGTTGGAGACCACCCTCCGTCGGGCGGGCAGCGAGTTCGACTCCCTCGGCCCCACCCTCAACCGCGAACTGCGCGACCTCGCCGACCTGCTGTCCGGGTCGGACGAGTTCATGCTCAACGTCGGCCTGCTCCTCGACAACTCGGCCGAGCTCAGCACGATGGTCACCACGAACTGGGACGACGTCAAGACCACCGCCCAGACCTTCGCCCCGGGGCTGGCCGGCATCGAGCAGATGCTGGTCGTGGCCAAGATCCTCGTCGAGAAACTGTCCCTGGCGGTCGACCCGATGGACCGGCTGTTCAACGAGCACATGGGCGAGGCCCTCAGCGCGCTCGAGACCACGATCCCGACCCTGACGATGGTCCGCGCGCGGGTCGAGGAGTCGGAGGAGTTGTTCCGGGCGATCCCCGGGGTCATCCACCTGGCGGAGACAATGGTCGGCTCCCGCCCGGGTGCCGTCACCGTGGACTACGCCCCGCCCCACGTCCGGTTGTCGGTCCCCGACGCACCCGCGGTCTGCGGTGCCCTGCACGCCGCCGGCCTCCGTGACTGCGCCGCCGACTCACCGCACACGGTGACCGCGCCCCTGCCCCAGCTGCTGTTCTCGACCATCGGGGAGGCCCCATGACCGCGCCACGACGCCGGCGACTCGTCGGCCTGCTCGCGGCACCGCTCGCCGCGATCCTCGCGCTGGCCGGGTGCAGCTTCGACCCGAGCGATCACGCACTCCCGGGCAGCGGCGTCAGCGGCCCCACGTACCGGCTCGACCTGGAATTCGCCTCCCTGCTCAGCCTGCCCGCGGGCGCCGACGTCCGCAGCGGCGGGATCAGCATCGGTTCGCTGGACGGGATCACCCTCGAACCCGAGCGCGCGATCGCCCACGTCGACATCCGGGACACCGTGCGATTCCCCCGCGGCACCCGGGCCGAACTCCGGCAGTCCACACTCCTCGGCGACATCTACATCGCGCTCATGCCCGCGGAGACCGGCGAGGCGCTCGGGGACGGCGACACCATCCCGCTGAGCCACACGGACCCCGGCCCCCAGATCGAGGCGATGCTCGACCGGATCGCCATGTTCGTCAACGGAGGCAGCCTCATGCAGCTGGAGAAGTCGATCGACCAGATCAACGAGGTGCTGCCCGAGGACCCCGCCGAGACCGCCGCACTCGCGGGCCACATCTCGGAGGACCTGGGCGACGCGGCGGCCAACCTGGACCAGATCGACCGGATCGTCACCGCGACCGACGGCCTGTCCCGTCGACTGATGGAGACCCGTGACGAGATGGAGTTCATCTTCTCCGACACCGCCCGGTACCGGCTCGAACGCGTCCCGTACTTCATGGACGCCGTACTCAACATCGTCATCGACGTCAACACCCTGGTCTCCGGCCTGGAGTGGCTCATCCCGCGGATGCCGCACATCAACCGCAACCTCGAGATCCTCGCGCCCCTGCTGCGCGAACCGTCGCCGACCGCCTACGAGATGCGGGGGAACCTCGGCGACATGACCAGGCTCGTCGAGGACAAGATCACGCCGTTCCTCCTGGGCCCCGGGGTCGACATCCGGTCCGTCTCGGTGGTCGGTGACCCCGGGCAGCCCGCCAAGGACGGGTTGGTCCTGCTCCGCATGGTGGGGGCGATCCCGTGACCCGCATCCCGCTGTGGCTCTCGGCGCTCGGACTGTTCCTCGTCATGGTCGTCGGCAGTGCCTACCTGGCGCTCGGTGTCCTCCGACTGGAACCGACCGTCGAGCGGACCCACGCGACGGTCGACCTCCGCGACGCGGGCGGCCTGCGCACCGGCTCGGACGTCGTCTACCGCGGCGTGCCGATAGGCCGGATCGAGTCGGTCGACGGCGTCCCCGGCGCGGTCCGGCTCCGGATCTCCTACGACTCCGGGTACCGCATCCCGGTGGAGTCGCGGATGCGGGTCGAGAACCTGTCGACCCTCGGCGAGCCGGTGTTCTCGCTGCTCCCCGACACGACGGAGGGCCCGTACATCCAGGACGGGGCGGTCCTCACCGAGCAGGTCGTCCTGCCGACCTCCGTCCCGGAGCTCCTGTCCTCCACCTCCGACCTGCTGGACCAGACCGATGCCGAGTCGATCCGCAGCATGGTGGAGACGTTGTCGCGGACCGTCGACGGACTCGAGGCGACCCTGCCCGAGGCCCAGCGGGGCGCGGAGCTGCTGCTGCTCACCCTCTCCCGCCACGAGGGTTCCCTGGACCGGGTGCTGCGCGACTTCGCCACGGTGATGGGCGACGTCGACTGGGTCCGCCCCACGCTCACGGAGGCACCCCCGATGTTGGACCGGTTCGGCGACACTCTGGGGGTGTCCTACGAGTATCTCTTCGAGGGGTCCGCTGTCCTCAAGGGCGACGAGATCCTCGGCTCGTGGCGCGACGAGCAGGAACAGCTCTACCGGGTTCTGGGCACGCTCGCGCCCGAGGTGGGGGCGATCGGCGACGCGCTCCGGCCCGTCACAGGTGCGGTGGGTCCGACGGTCGCGAACCTCGACATCGCCACCCTGCTCGAGAACGCGATCGCGACCGCGCCGGACGACGCCGTGCGCTTCACCGTGACCATGCCCCGCTGACCCGGTCGCGGACGCCGCGTCCGCACACCGCCAGCCCAGCCCGCCGTCCTGACGATCCGTCCAGAGGAGCCGCACCATGGCCGACACCGAGCCCACGACCGGACCCGCCACCGCCGAACGGGCTGACACCGAGCAGCCCGCCCCCGACGTGGGCGCCGCGCGGCGGACGACGCCGTGGTGGCGGTCGGTCCGGGTCCTCTCCGTGGTGGCCTTCGTGGCGCTCGTCGCCGCCGCCGTCTTCGCCACCCTGTGGGCCACCGACGACTCGGGCGACCAGCTCGCGCAGCTACAGGGTCGGCTCGACACCGAGGCCGCGGCCGAGGAGGTTGCCTCCGAGTACGCGATGGCGGTGTCCGCGGTCGATCACGAGGACCTCGACGGGTGGCGTGACGCCCTCACCGCGGGTGTGAGCGATCAACTGGCCCCCAAGCTCGAGGCGGCCGTCGACGTCGTGGGCCCGTGGCTCACGCGGATGGAGTACACCTCCACCGCACGCCTGCTCGCCGCGGAGGTGTCGGAGAACGACGGCGACACGTTCGTCGTCCAGGTCTTCGTGGACATGACGTCGCGGAGCAAGCAGACCCGGGAGGGCGTGGCGGCCACGGCCACGTACACCGTGACGATGGACCGCGCCTCGGACTGGACCATCACCGACGTAGGAGGCGTGGGTGCGGGCCTCCCCGGCGCGGATGACACGGCCGCGGGTGACGCGGACGGCGATCCCGCGCCCGGGGCGGAGGCACCGCGGCCGGGAGGCCGGTGAAACCCCACCCCGGCCCGGCTGCGCCCGACGGCACGGAGATCCCGGGGGCACCCCCCGCTTCAAAACGGCCCGGAACTTTGTAAGATAGGTTTCACTCTCCGACTACCCGGCCACAAACGTGCACCTAGCTGACGTGTCCACGAGGAGAAAAAGGATTTGTAGCCTTATTTACTCCTGAGGAAGTGGTCACGGTGCAGAGAAGAACCCCCGGCAGATCCAGACGCACGGCCGCCCTCGGCGCAGCCCTGACTCTCGGGGCGCTGGGCCTGGCCGGCTGCATGACGACGACCGCGGCGCCCGCGGTGGAACCGACGTTCGCCGGACCGGTGCGCCTGGACGAGGTGATGGTCCAGCGGTTCGAGTACCCCACGCGTTACCCCTCGCCGGACCCCGACCAGAACTGGGCCGACCTCTACCTCCCGGCGGGCGACCAGAAGGTGGATTCCATCCCCCTGGCCGTGCTCATCCACGGCGGTTCCTGGCAGAAGGAGATCGGCGCGGGCTCGTTCGACCACCTCGCGCGCGAACTGGCCAGTCGCGGGATGGCGGTCTACAACATCGAGTACCGCCGTGTCGGTTCGGGCGGCGGGTGGCCCATCACCTTCCGCGACGTGGCCGATGCTCTCGACCACGTGAGCGAGGTCGACAAGAAGTTCCCCCAGATCACCACCGATGACGAGGTGGTGGTGGGGCACAGCGCCGGCGCTCAGCTCGCGGTCTGGGCCGGCACCCGGCACCTGCTCGAGGACGGCGAGGTCGGGGCCAGCCCGCGATTCCGCCCCACCCGGGTCATCTCCATCGCGGGACCGCTGGACATGGTGTACGCCGCCACCCACGGTGACGACAGGATCGTCACGGCCCTCGGCGGCACGCCCGACGAGGTGCCGAGTCGGTACACGTCGGTCGACCCCATCCAGAACATCGACACGGGCACCCCGGTCATCGCCCTCCACGGACGGCAGGACGTGACCGTGGCGCCGGAGAACTCGCTCCGCTACGTGGACGAGGTCACCCGCCGAGGCGGGCGGGCCAAGGCCGTCATGTTCGAGGACGAGGACCACACCTCGATCGTGTCCGGCAAGTCCCGCTCGTACACGCGCGTGCTGGAGATCATCCGTTACGTCTCGGCCTCGGACCTGCGCGAGACCACCGCCTGAGCCCACCGCGGTGGGCCGCCGCCTCTGCGGAAGTGGAGGGATTTGAACCCCCGGTGCTGTTCAGGCACGCTCGCTTTCAAGGCGAGTGCATTCGGCCGCTCTGCCACACTTCCCCGCCGTGAGCCGCGACACGCGCGGCCGCGTGGTTCCACGTGGAACCACGCTGTACGGCGTGGCCCATGCTAGTTCACCCGACCCGCCCGCACGCAGTCCGGCTACGGTCGAGGGCATGAAGGCCATCGCGTACGAGAACGGTCCCGACTCCCTGCACCTGACCGAGGTCCCCGACCCGGTCCCCGCCGAGGGCGAGGTGCTCATCGACGTGGCGGCCTCGGCCGTCAACCGGGCCGACCTGCTGCAGACCAAGGGCCACTATCCTCCCCCGCCGGGCGCCTCGGAGATCCTGGGACTCGAGTGCTCGGGCCGGATCTCGGCGGTCGGTGAGGGCGTGGAGGGCCTCGCCGTGGGCGACGAGGTGTGCGCGCTGCTCGCCGGCGGCGGGTACGCCGAGAAGGTCGCGGTGCCCGCGGGCCAGGTCATGCCCGTTCCGGCGGGGGTCTCGCTGCACGAGGCGGCGTCCCTTCCCGAGGTGGCGTGCACGGTGTGGTCGAACCTCGCCATGACGGGCGGCCTCGGCCGCGGGCTCCTCGCCGCGGACGCCCACTGGGGCGAGGTGGAGCTGGGGGCGCCGCGGGTGCTCATCCACGGGGGCGCGGGGGGCATCGGGTCCCACGCGATCCAGGTCTGCCGCGCCCTGGGCGCCCGGGTGGCCACGACGGCCGGTGGCCCGGAGAAGGTGCGGATGTGTCGGGAGCTGGGCGCCGACCTGGTGATCGACTACCGGGAGGAGGACTTCGTCGACCGGGTGAGGGAATGGACCGACGACGACGAGCGGGGCCGTGGCGTCGATCTGGTCCTGGACGTGATGGGCGCGAAGTACCTCGAGCGGAACATCTCCTCCCTGGCGCCGGACGGTCGCGTGATCGTCATCGGACTCCAGGGCGGGGTGAAGGGGGAGCTCAACCTGGGCGCGTTGCTGCCCAGGAGGGCCGGCGTCCTCGCCACGAACCTCCGGGCGCGTCCCGTGGACGGCCCGGGCGGGAAGTCCGGCATCTGCCGCGAGGTCGTGGACCAGGTGTGGCCGATGGTCGCCGCCGGCGATGTCACCACGCGCGTCTCGCGGGAGATCCCGATGGCCCGCGCCGCCGAGGCCCTGGCGTTGCTGGAGTCCGGGGAGTCCCACGGCAAGATCCTGTTGACCCTGGACTGAACGCCACCCTCTAAGGTCGAGGACACGACACGGGGTGCCGCCCAGAAGGGGGCGGCTGAGATGAGACCCGTTGAACCTGCTCCGGGTAGTTCCGGCGAAGGGATGTCCTCATGCTGCATTTCAATGCGTTCCTCTTCGGCTGCGGCCACCATTCCGCCGCGTGGCGCCGCCCCGGCTCCCCTGTGGAGCGCCTCGGCGACATCGCGTACTGGGAGGAGCTCGCGCGGACGGCGGAGCGGGGCTGCCTCGACGCGGTGTTCTTCGCCGACGGCCACTCGGTGGGTGACCCGGCCAGCGGCTCGTGGTGGTTCCTGGAGCCGCTGACCGCCCTGTCGGCGATGGCCCGGGCCACGGAACACGTCGGTCTGGTGAGCACGGTGTCCACGACGTTCTTCACCCCGTTCCACGCCGCGCGCATGCTCGCTTCCCTGGACCACATCAGCGGCGGGCGGGTCGGTTGGAACGTGGTGACCTCGATGTTCGACGCCGAGGCCCGCAATCACGGGATGGAGGCACTGCCCGGGCACACCGAGCGGTACGAGCGGGCCGAGGAGTTCGTCGAGGCCGCGCTGGCCTTGTGGGACTCGTGGGATGCCGACGCGCTGCTCCTGGACCGGGCCGGACTGTGGGCCGACCCGGCGAAGGTCCGGCCGGTGCACCACCGCGGCGAGCACTTCCTGGTGGACGGGCCGCTCACCGTGCCCCGCTCGCCGCAGGGCCGGCCGGTGCTGTTCCAGGCGGGCTCGTCCGGGCCGGGCCGGGACCTGGCGGCCCGGTACGCCGAGGGGATCTACGCCGTGGCGTACGACGACGAGGCGGCGTCGGCGTACGGCTCGGATGTGAGGCGTCGTGCCCGGGCCGCGGGCCGCGCCGGGGATGGCCTGGTCATCATGCCGGGGCTCGTCACGTACGTGGGCTCGACCGAGGCCGAGGCCAGACGCAAGAAAGCCGACCTCGACGCTCTGCTGCCCGTGGAGGAGTCACTCGCGCAGCTGTCCATGTTCACCGGCCAGGACTGCTCGGGGTGGGAGCTCGACGCCCCCGTCCCGGCCCTCCCGCCGCTGTCGGAGTTCACGGGGCCGCAGGGGCGCTACGAGACGATCCTGCGGATCGTCCGCAAGGACTCCCCCACGGTGCGCGAGCTGCTGGGCACCCTCGCCGCGGGCGGCGGTCACTGCACGATGATCGGCACCCCGGAGTCGATCGCCGACGAGATCGAACGCTGGTACCGGGTGGGCGCGGCGGACGGGTTCAACCTCATGCCGCCCGGCTACCCGGACGGGCTCGAGGAGTTCGTGGACCACGTGATCCCGGTCCTGCAGCGCCGCGGACTGTTCCGCACGAGCTACGACGGGGCGTCGACTCTCCGGGAGCTGCTCGCCCGGTAGGCCGCCTCGGCGGGGGCCGCCGCCGTCGTCACGGCGTCAGCGGCCGTCGGCCCGCGCCGGGAGTCGGTCGAGCGCCTCCAGCGTCTCGTCGCACCACCGCAGCCAGGTCCGTTCCTCCTCGATGCCCAGGGTGAGGACGCGGTGCTGCAGGACGCCGCGAGGGTCCGACGGGTCGACGGCGGAGAAGTCCCGCTGTTCGATCTCGAGGTTGCGCTCGAGATTCTCCTGCCGCCGACGGCGGTGGTGCTCGAGCGCCCGGCGCACCTCGTCGGTCCGGCCCGTCGCGGCGGCGGCCCGGACGCGGACCGCGAGGGTCGACCGCGTCACGTCCGGGGCGTCGTCCTCACCGATCCAGTCGATCAACGACCGGCGGCCGTCGTCGGTGACCGCGAACCGCCGGGGCTGGCCGCGGCGGGGCGGTCCGTCCTGCGGGAGTTCGCGGATGAGGCCGGCCGCGGCGAGCTTGTCGAGCTCGCGGTAGATCTGCTGGTGGGTGGCGGGCCAGAAGTAGCCGATCGACCTGTCGAAGCGTCGGGCGAGCTCGATCCCGCTGCCGTCCCGTTCGGTGAGCGACGTGAGGATCGCGAACTTCAGCGACACCGGTTCAGCGCAGCGCGGTAATGCCGGAGGTGAGCTCGTCGAGGGCCTCGACGTACTCGCCGCGCAGGCGGTCGACCAGGTCGCGGACGGTCCCGGTCCCGCGGACCGCGCCCACGCCCTGACCCGCGCCCCAGATGTCCCGCCACGCCTTGGAATCGGACGCGCCCCCGGAGCCGAAGTCCATGGCCGAGGGGTCGGACTCCGGCAGGCCGTCCGGGTCGAGCCCCGCGGCCTCGATGCTGCCGCGCAGATAGTTGCCGTGGATGCCGGTGAAGAGGTTGCTGTAGACGATGTCGTCCGCGGTGCTGTCGACGATCATCTGCTTGTAGGCGTCGGTGGCACGGGACTCCTCGGTCGCGAGGAACGCCGAGCCCACGTACGCCAGGTCGGCGCCGGCGGCCCGCGCGGCGAGGATCGACCGGCCGTGCGCGATGGCCCCGGAGAGCAGCAGCGGCCCGTCGAACCACTCGCGGATCTCCCGGACCAGTGCGAACGGCGACTGCGTACCGGCGTGTCCACCGGCACCGGCGGCCACGGCGATCAGTCCGTCCGCGCCCTTCTCCACGGCCTTGCGGGCGAACCGGTTGTTGATGACGTCGTGCAGGACGATGCCGCCGTAGGAGTGGACCGCCTCGTTCACCTCCTCGCGGGCCCCGAGGGAGGTGATGACGATCGGCACCTCGTGCTCGACGATGGTGGCCAGGTCCTGCTCGAGCCGGTCGTTGGACCGGTGCACGATCTGGTTGACCGCGAACGGCGCGACGTACTGGTCCGGGTTCGCCGCGGCGTGGGCCGCGTTGCTCTGGGTGATCTGCTCGATCCACTCGGCCAGCGCCGACTGCGGCCGCGCGTTGAGCGCGGGGAACGCACCGATCACGCCCGCCTGACACTGCGCGGCCACCAGCTCGGGGCCGGAGTAGATGAACATCGGCGAGGCGACCACCGGGACGGTGAGGGGGCCGGCGAGTACGGAGGGCAGGGCCATCGGCATTCCTTTCGGGCGGAGCGGGGCGACGAGCGCCTGAGCCCGACCGTACGGCCCGCCCGCCTGTTCGTGCAACTAGTTGCACAAAGGCGGTCCCCAACGACGGCGACCGCTCTGCCCGTCTCAGCGCGCGTAGATCTCCTCGGCGAGCGCCTCGGCCGTCCCCACGCGCTGCGCCACGACCCCGGGGTCGAACCCGCCGACCGAACGGACGGACTCGAGCGGCGGCGGCGCCCCGACCCCGGACGCCCCCACCTGCAGCGACGGCCACGGCGAGCCCGCGTCCGCCAGCGACTCGTGCTTGACGTCGTAGTAGTCCGACCCCGCCCGCAGTGTCAGTCCCGAGGCGCCGCGGGCCGCCCCGAACAGATGCGGATGGAACCGGGTGGTCAGCCACACCTGACCCGGCCGGACGGGCAGCCCGGTGTCCCACAGTTCGAGGAACGGCACGAAACGCGCCCGCGGCAACCGCAGGGCGGCCAGCGCGAGCCCGACCTCGTCGTCGTCCCCCTCGCCCGGTCCCGCGCCGGCGGGCGAGCCGGACGCCACGCGCGACGCCGCCGCGGCGCGCTCACACACCCGGTCCCACACCACCCGGTCCCCGCCGGGGATCGACTCGACCACCGTGATCCGCTCCCCCGGCACCGCCCACGCGGCGAGGACCCGCGCCACGGCGTCGGCCAGGGCCACCGGGTCCACCAGGTCGGACTGCGCGCACAGCACCAGGTCACGACACGCGTCGGGATCATCGGAGTAGACGGGGTGATCCCCCGCCTCGACCGGACCCGCCGCGCCCAGGGCGAGCCACCCGTCGTCGGCGAGGAGCCGGACCGGGACGCCGGTACCGGCGAGCAGCTCCGCGGACGCCGCGTCGCGGACGGTCACCAGATCGAACTCCCGCAGCGCCTCCGCCAGGCGCCGCGCGTCGCCGCACGGCACGAAGCCCTGCCCCGTCGCCACCACCCGCGCCCCGGCGAGCCGCCCGGCCTCCCCCGCCGCGGCGACCACGCCCAGGTGATGCGGCCACTGGTCGTTGACGTACCCGCCGCCGACGAGATGCACCACCGACGCGCGGCGCAGCAGGGCCAGGCCGGACCCCAGCTCCGGACGCACGCCGAGGTCGCGGACGGCGTGGCGGCAGGACTCGATCGCGGCGGCGGCCGCGGGCGTGGCGGAATCGGCGATCGCCGCGTGGGCGCCGTGCTCCCCCGCCAGGCGCCACAGGGTGTCGGTGAACACCACGTCCGGATGCTCGGCGTGGTGCAGCACCGCGGCCTGACCCGGCGTGTGACAGTCCACCACCACCGGCGTACCCGGCAGGCGGTGCCGCAGGAACCGCAACCACCCGGCCAGCAGCTGCTCGTCGCCGTGGTTGGGATGCCCGGCCGGGGCCACGAGATAGACCGGCCGGTCGTCCTCCCTCGGCGGACCCCACCGGGCGTCCGCCACCGCCCGGACCGAGTCCAGACGGCGGCGGGCGAGTCGTCGTAGGCGGGAGGCGGGCGCGGCTCGGCGAGTCGGCGTCATGCCCCCACCCTGCCTCACCGCCGGCCGGCCGCGGCGGGAGCCCCGGGACGTCAGATCCTGACGAGCATCTTGCCGGTGTTGGCGCCCTTCATCAGGTCGAGGAACGCGTCGACCGAGTTGTCGATGCCCTCGACCACCGTCTCGTCGAACGTCAGCTCACCCGACGCCACCCACGGCCCCACGGTGTCCGCGAACTCGGAGAAGAGGTGCATGTAGTTGTTCACCGTGAAGCCCTGGAGCGTCAACCCGCGGGAGATGGCGTGCCACATGTTGTCCGGGCCGGGGGTGCGCTCGGTCGCGTTGTACGAGCTGATGGCCCCGCACAGGGCCAGGCGCCCGCCGTCGTTCATGAGGTCCAGGGCGGCCTCGAGGTGGTCACCGCCCACATTGTCGAAGTAGACGTCGATGCCCTCGCCGTTCTCCGCACCGAAATGCTCGCGCAGGAGCTCCCGGATGGGGCCGTCCTTGTAGTTCACCGCCGCGTCGAAGCCGTAGCGCTCGATGCAGGTGGCGACCTTCGCGTCGCTCCCGGCCGAACCCACGACCTTCGCCGCGCCCAGGCGCGTGGCGATCTGCCCCACCGCGGAGCCGACCGACCCGGCGGCCCCGGAGACGAACACCGACTCGCCGGCCTGGAACCGGCCGATGTGCAGCAGCCCCACGTACGCGGTGAGGCCGGTGGTGCCGAGGATGCCGAGGTAGGCCGAGACCGGCACCCCCTCCATCTCCTGCACCACGCGGAACTGCCGGGCGTCGCCCTGCGCGATGTCGCGCCACCCGTCGTTGTGCAGCACCACCGCACCGACGGGATGGGCGTCCGAGCGGGACTCCACCAAGCGCCCGACGGCCGCGCCGGTCATGGTCTCGTCGACCCCGAACGGCGGGATGTAGGAGCGGCCCGCGTTCATCCGGCCGCGCATGTAGGGGTCCACCGAGATGAACTCGTTGGCCACCCGGACCTGCCCCTCGGCGAGGTCGGGCAGGTCGACGGTGACGGTGCGGAAGTCGTCGTGGGTCGGCCATCCGCGCGGACGGCTCGCGAGCTGGATCTGCGTACTGGTCGTCATCTCTACTGTCTACGCGCCCTCGCGGCGGGGCTGCCACCGCGACGACCTCTAGTAGGCTTCCCGTTCGTGCAGGACCAGTCCCTTCCCGATCCCACCTCGGCGACGCTCCCCGACGAGCGCGTACGCGGTGAGATCGTCAACGACTCCCACACCTTCCGCCGGGCCGTCGCCGACCTGCGCCAGGGCCTGCACCAGCGTGAACTGTGGCTCTCGCTCGGCTGGCAGGACATCAAACAGCGCTACCGGCGCTCCACCCTCGGCCCCCTGTGGATCACCATCGCCACCGGCGTCATGGCCGTGGCCCTGGGCCTGCTCTACTCGATCCTCTTCCAGATCCCGCTCGCCGAGTTCCTCCCCCACGTCACCGTGGGCCTCATCATGTGGGGCTTCATCTCCGGCTGCATCAAGGAGGGCGCCGAGGTCTTCATCGCCAACGAGGGCCTGATCAAGCAACTGCCCAGCGCCCTGAGCGTGCACGTCTACCGACTGGTCTGGCGGCAGTTCCTCTTCCTCTGCCACAACCTGGTCATCTGGGTGATCCTCATGCTGGTGTTCCCGCGGCCACTGGGGTGGGAACTCCTGCTGTCCGTGGTGGGACTGGGCGTGCTCATGATCAACGGCGTATGGGTGTCCATGCTGTTCGGGATCCTCGCCACCCGCTTCCGCGACATCGCGCCGCTGCTCGACTCGATGGTGCAGCTGCTCTTCTACATGACCCCCATCGTGTGGACCACCCAGACGCTGTACGAGCAGGGCGGGCAGATCGCCGACCGGGCCCGCATCGCCGAGATCAACCCGCTCTACCACTACCTGGAGATCGTCCGGGCGCCCATGCTCGGCCAGTCGGTCGACGCCTACCACTGGTGGATCGTCCTGGCCTGCACCGCCGTCGGGCTGCTGCTGGCGTTCGTGGCGTTGCGCCGGTTCCGCTCCCGAGTCCCGTACTGGGTGTAGGAGGTACATCCCATGAACTCCGCCGCACCCACGCCGGGTGGCGTGTCCATCGACTGCGTCGACGCGTGCGTGGACTTCCCGATCTTCGACGCCAAATCGCGGTCCCTCAAGAAGGCCGTCCTCGGGTCCGCCGGGGGTGCGATAGGACGGAACGCGTCCAACGTCGTCGTCGTCGAAGCCCTCAAGGACATCACCCTCTCCCTCCGCGAGGGGGACCGCGTGGGCCTGGTCGGGCACAACGGCGCCGGCAAGTCCACGCTGCTGCGCCTGCTGTCCGGCATCTACGAGCCGACCCGTGGCGCCGCGCGGATCCGCGGCCGCGTGGCGCCGGTCTTCGACCTGGGCGTGGGCATGGACCCCGAGATCTCGGGCTACGAGAACATCATCATCCGCGGCCTGTTCCTCGGACAGACCCGCAAGCAGATGAAGGCCAAGGTCGACGAGATCGCCGACTTCACCGAGCTCGGCGAGTACCTCGACATGCCCCTGCGCACCTACTCCACCGGTATGCGCGTGCGCCTGGCGATGGGCGTGGTGACCTCCATCGACCCGGAGATCCTGCTGCTCGACGAGGGCATCGGCGCCGTGGACGCGGAGTTCATGAAGAAGGCACGGGTCAAGCTCGCCGACCTCGTCTCCCGGTCCGGGATCCTGGTGTTCGCCTCCCATTCCAACGAGTTCCTGGCCCAGCTGTGCGACTCCGCCATGTGGATCGACCACGGCCGCATCCGCCAGCGCGGGAGCATCGAGGAGATCGTCACCGCCTACGAGGGGCCCGAGGCCGGACGCTCGATCGGCGACTACATCCACCGGATGCGTCATGAGGCCTGAGGGCGGGGGCGGCGCGAGCGGCGCGGGCGGCGCGGGCGGCGCGGGCGGTACGGGCGCCGCGGGCCGGGAAGCGGCCGACGCCCGCCGGGTCGTGGCCGTGGTGGTCACGCACCGCCGGCTCGAGCAGTTGCGCGCCTCGCTCGACGTGGTGTGCGGCCAGACCCGCCCGGTCGACCACCTGGTCGTGGTGGACAACGCCGACGAGCCCGCCGTGCGCGAACTCGTCGAGTCCCGGCCGGTCGAGGCCACGTACATCGGGTCCAAGCACAACCTCGGCGGCGCCGGCGGGTTCGCGCTCGGCATGCTGCACGCCCTGGCGACCGGCGCGGACCTCGTGTGGTGCGCGGACGACGACGGCCGCCCCGAGGGACCCGAGGTCCTCGCCACGCTGCTGACCTGCATGGACCGCCACGGACTGGCCGAGGTCTCGCCGGTGGTGTGCGACCTCGACGACCCCGACCGCCTGGCCTTTCCCCTGCGGCGCGGGGTGGTGTGGCGCCGCCGGCGCTCGGAGCTCTTCACCGGCGACGGCACGGGCGAGGACCTGCTGCCCGGCATCGCGTCGCTGTTCAACGGCGCCCTGTTCACCGCCGACTGCCTCGACCGCGTGGGCGTGCCCGACCTGCGCCTGTTCATCCGGGGCGACGAGGTCGAGGTGCACCGCAGGCTCGTGCGCTCGGGGCTGCCGTTCGGCACGTGCCTGACCACCGCGTACCTGCATCCGCAGGGTTCGGACGAGTTCAAGCCGATTCTCGGCGGCCGCATGCACACGCAGTTCCCGGACGACCCGGTCAAGCGCCATTTCACCTATCGCAACCGCGGGTACGTCCTCACCCAGCCCGGCAACCGGCGTCTCATCCCCCAGGAGATCCTGCGGTTCGGCTGGTACTTCCTGATCTCGCGTCGCGATCCGGCGGGGTTCCGCGAGTGGCTGCGCCTGCAGCGCATGGGCGCGGGCGAACGGTTCGAGAAGCCCGGCGCCTGACCCGCGAGAATCCGCTACCCCGACTCCGGATCCGCTATGCCCGTAGGGGTAGCGGATCCCGAGGGAGGGTAGCGGATTCGGGGGCCGGGCCCGGGTGCCGGAGCGCCGGGATGCGGCAGGATGGGTCCATGACCGACTGGATCGCCCTGCAGTCCCGCGCCGCCGACCTCTACGACGAGGTGCTGCCCCGCGTCACCGACTGGGACGCCGCCACGCCGTGTAGCGACTGGACCACGCGTGAGGTGCTGGCACACGTGGTGGACGAGCAGCTGTGGGTGCCGGGGTTGCTCGCCGGCGGCACGGTCGAGGAGGTGGCCGACGACCTCGAGGACCGCCTGCGGCGACTTCGCGACGCGACCGGCCCGGAGCTGGTGGCGGACTGGGGCTCGATGACGGCGCCGGTCGCGGCGGCCTGGCGGGGGACGTGCGCCGGCGACGCGGACACCGAGGTGCACCTGTCGTACGGGGTGGCGCCGGCACGGCACTACCTGGCCCAGCAGGTGTTCGACCTGGCCGTCCACGCCTGGGACATCGCGGCCTCGCAGGGCCTGGACCTGCGGTGGGGCGAGGAGCTCGAGCGGGCCGTCCTGGAGTTCGTGCGGGCCGATCTCGCCGACAACCCGGCCCCCGAGCTGTTCGACCCCGCGGTGCCGGGTTTCGACGGGCCCGGGGTGTCGGCGCGGGACGAGGCGCTGGCGCTGACCGGGCGGGACCCCTCCGCCTGGCCTGTCAGCCCTCGCTGAGCGCCGCCATCGGGCACTTGGCGACGGCCTTGCGGGCGCGCTTCTCGTGCTCCGGGGGGACGTCGTCGACCAGGAGGCGGACCACCTCGTCGTCGTCATCCAGGGCGAACACCGCCGGCGCGAGCCCCACGCACACGGCCTGCCCCTCGCAACGGTCCGGATCCACGATGATCCTCATGTCACGCCTCCCCGCCGAGGGCCGCGCCCTCTGTCGATGATGGTGACCCCGAAAGTAGACAAACTCCCACCCTTTGTCTACAGGTTCCGCGAAACTGACCCGCCGGTAAGTTAGGATCGGGCGGTGCCCAAGACCGTGCTCCACCGCTACACCTCGAGCCCCACGGCGTTCCCCGTCCTGGCCTCGCTCTACCCACCCCTGCTGGGATCGGGGATCCGCATCCGCCACGTCGCCCCGGACTGGACGCGCGGGGAGCTGAGCATGCACGTGACGCCGTGGACCGCCAACACCAACGGCACCGCGTTCGGGGGCGCGCTGTTCGCCGCGACCGACGTCCTCTACGGGGCGCTGCTGTCCGGTCAGCTCGGCGCCGGCTACCAGGTGTGGACCAGGAGCGCGTCGATCGACTTCCGCACCCCCGGCCGCGGCCGGCTCCGGTGCGTCGTCGAGGTCCCCCGCGCCGAGGCCGACGCCATCCGCGCGCAGCTCGACGACCACTCCCGCACCACCGTCGTCCACACCGCACTGGTCACCGACGAGCGCGGGACGACGATCGTCGAGGCGCGGCACACCATGGCGATCCGGCGACGGGGGGCTCCACCCGCGCGGCGCGGGTAGGATTACCCGGTCACTCGGCCATCCCCGAAAGGACCCCACGTTGGGAGCCACACCGCTCGCCTGGACACTGTCGGTCGGCCTGATCGTCGCCCTGCTGCTGTTCGACTACTTCTTCCATGTGCGCAAGGAGCACATCCCCACGATGAAGGAGTCGGCGATCTGGTCGGCCCTGTACGTGGGTGTGGCCGTGCTGTTCGGCTTCGCCGTCTGGATCTTCGGCGGCACGGACATGGGCATCGAGTACTTCGCCGGATACCTCACCGAGAAGGCGCTCTCGGTGGACAACCTCTTCGTGTTCCTGCTGCTGCTCACCAGTTTCAAGGTGCCCAAGGCCGGTCAGCAGAAGGCCCTGCTGTTCGGCATCGTCTTCTCGATCATCGCCCGCACCGCGTTCATCTTCGTGGGTGCGGCGCTGCTCAACCAGTTCAGCGCGCTGTTCTACGTGTTCGGCCTCTTCCTCATCATCACCGCCGGCCGCCTCCTGGCCGAGGACGACGATGACGACGACGAGGTGGACAACATCATGGTCCGGTTCGCCAAGAAGGTCATCCCGGCGACCGACCACTACGACCACGACAAGCTGTTCACCATCGAGAACGGCAAGCGCGTGATGACCCCGATGATGATCGTCATGGTCGCGATCGGCGGCACGGACATCATGTTCGCGCTGGACTCGATCCCCGCGATCTTCGGTCTCACCCAGAACGTCTTCATCGTCTTCACCGCCACCACGTTCTCCCTCCTCGGCCTACGCCAGCTGTACTTCCTGCTGGAGGGCCTGCTCGACCGGCTGGTGTACCTCAAGTACGGCCTGGCCGCGATCCTGGGCTTCATCGGCGTCAAGCTGGTGCTGCACGCCCTGCACGAGAACAACCTGCCGTTCATCAACGGCGGTGAGCACGTGGACGTGGTCGAGGTGCCGACCCTGCTCTCGCTGGGCGTGATCGTGGCGGTGCTCGTGGTGACGATCGTCGCCTCGCTGGTGAGCCCGGCCGGCAAGGCGCTGACGGTCCTCGGCAACCTCAAGCGGCACTCGCACGAGTACCTCAACAAGGACTTCACCGACGACCCGGTCGAGCGCGCCAAGCTCTGGGCCAAGATCGTCGAGAACGAGGACAAGCTCGGCGGGATCGAGCGCAAGTACTTCGGCTCCGAGGGCGACGTGTGGGAGCTCGAGCAGCTCCTGCGCCGGGTCTGGGACGAGCAGGGCCGCTACGAGAAGGCGACCGACTACACCCGCTGATCCGCCACACCTGCACCATCCCGGCCCGCGGCCTCACCGCCGCGGGCCGGTCCATATCCCGAGCGGGTCGGCGGCGGGGTCCCCGGCCGGCGGGAAGCGGACCTCGGACGACGGCCACCGGGCCCGCAGGGCGGAGGCCGCCCGGTCGCCCACGCCGGGCCCACCCGCACCCCCGGGGCTCACGGCCCCGTCCCTCGCGTCCCGGGCGCCCACCACCTCGCTCGAGCCGGCCGGGGCGGCGGGCCCGCGGACCACGATGACCGTCCACCCGGCGTGGGCCAACTGCTCCCGGACCCTCTCGGCACCACGGCCGCGGCCCGCCGGCGCCGCTGCGTCGTCGGGCGTGTAGACCACACACCGGGCCACGGGGTCGGCGAGCGGGAGCTCCACGCGGAAATGCCCGAGGCGTGCGACGTGCCCGTGCCGGAACGTGTCGAGCCCGGCCGCGTGGAGTTCCAGTCGCGCCCTCGTCAGGGCGGCCGATCCCGAGCCCGGGTCCGCCGCGCGGGCGACGGCGGCGAAGTCGCGCGCACCCCGCCCGGCCGGATGCTCGACCGCGGCCGCCAACTGGGCGGGCAGCTCGGGCACCATCGCGCACAACCGCTCCACGGACACCACAGCATCCTCGAACCCGAGGTCCCCGGCGAGGTCCCGGCAGGTGCGCAGCGGCGTGGTCACCCGCACTCCGTCGATCTCCGTGACCGCCCACCGCGGCAGCCTGCCGTAGCGGTACACCCTCCCCGGCCGGGATCGACGTGTCGCCGGCAGCCAGATCTCCGGCGGGGCGTCCGCGGGCACGGAGTCGTCACCCCACAGCAGGGCCGCGCTGCGCCCACGCAGCACCCCCTCCGGCCACGTCCGCGCCAGGGCCACACTGCGGAGCCGGAGATCATCCGGTTGGTCCTCGCGGCGATACATCCCGTGCCAGATCCGCCGATAGCGGGCGCGGTCCCGGGAGTCGGGGACGGCCGCGGCCAGTTCGGCGCTGGTCACGGGCCCCGGCGGTAGCGCGGCGAGATCGGTGGGCGCCGACGCGTCGGCGCGCGGGGCCGGGCCGGTGGCGGGCGCGGTCGAGGCGGAGGTGTTCATGCCGACCACTCTGCCCCCACACATGGCCCCACCCCTGCCGTTTGCCCGGCAGGGGTGGGGCCTCTGTGGAATCCCGCGCGCCTGTGGATCGGCCCGCGACGGGTGCGGCGGTCACCCCGTGACGGCCTCCTTCATCGCCTTCATCAGGGCGTGCCCCTCGGCGCGGTCGGGCAACTGGTACTCGGCCGACTTCGCGGCCCAGAGCGACCCGGCGATCACCAGGAGGAAGCCCAGCGCCGAGACGTACGGGCCGTAGGTGACCGAGGTCCCCGCGGGCAGGCCCGCGATCAGCGGGTCCGTGGAACCGGTCGATCCGATGAGCACCCAGACGAACGCGCAGTGGGCGGCCAGGACGAGGGTCGCGACGGCCGCGTTGAGCAGCGCGAAGAAGCCCAGGTGCGTGGCCAGCGTGATCGCCGCGAGCGCGGACAACACGATGAGGCCGAGGAAGTTGATCGGCATCATGGCCCGGAGGTCGAGGACCTCGGTGAGGTCGATCGCGGTGACCGACGCGCCACTGCCGGACAACCACGGCAGGTAGAGGCTGAGCAGTGCGACCGCGAGGCCGGCGAAGGCGACGATGCCCCCGAGCCGGACCCGCACGTGCGGGAGGATCCCGGCGATCCGGGAGTGCTCGGGGGCGGGCGCCGCGACCGATCTCGGGGTCGTGGTCGACACCGGGGTCGGCATCGGCGACGGCACGCGGTCCTCGCCGGGAGACGCCGCGCGACGGGGAGCGTGGGGGGCTGGCGTGGACATGATGACCACCCTTCGGCGAGACGAGAAGTGATGTGACTCACAGTTTAGGTTGTCACATCTACAACTGCCTGAGGGCTCCCTGTGGATCGCCGACGCCCTCGCCCACCGCCCTCGCCACAGCGCGGTCGGACCGGCCGGATCACACCCCGTAGAGCCGCGCCCAGTTCTCCCGCGTCGTGAGCTCGGCCTGCGCCGCACGCCAGCGCCCCTGCGCCGCCGGCGCCTCACGGACGAACCGCGCCAACAACGCCGCCAGGCGCTTCTGCAGCTCCGAGGCCCGGGCCGGGTCGACCTTCCGGTGGTGCACCCCGGTCTGCGACGCGTCGGTCACGTAGGCCTCGTCGAACAGCGACACGTGCCACCAGGCGGCGTCCTCGTACGGGATCGCCACCACCCCGCGGCGCTGCCGGCCCAGCTTCTGCGTCACCAGCCGCTTGGCCAGCACCTGGTCCTCGCGGTCCTCACGCGGGATGCCGACCTTGCGCTCGACGCCGATCCCCGCCGGCAACATCTCGACCCCGAGCTTCGCGGTCTCCGGGTACGCCGACCGCTCCGCGCGGATCGCGGCGAGCGCGGCCTGCCCGCCGTCGCCCACCCCGTGGGAACCGTCGGGCCCGTCGAGGAACGCCTCGATCCCCCGCATCCGCGTGGCCGCCAGCCCGTACTGCATCCCCACCATGGCCCGCAGGACGCTCCGGCCGAGGTTCTTGGCCATGGCCTTGGGGTCGATGCCCTGGCGGATCGCGGCGGTGACCAGCGAGTTGCGCTGCGAGAAGAACTGCCCGAAGTCGTCGCCGTCCTTCCAGTAGAAATCCGCGTGCCACACGGCCGCACCCTGCAGCGTGCACGTGGGCATCCCGGCCTGTCGGCACCGCAGGCCGTACTCGATGTCGTCCCACTGGAAGAAGTACGGCATCGGCAACCCGACCCGCTCGACCGCCTCCCCGGGGATGAGACAGGACCACCACGCGTTGTACTCCGCGTCGATCCGCCGCTCCTGGCGGTTCTCCACCACCGACTCGTCGCGCAACGCGAACTCGTCGGCGTCCAGGCCGCCCTTGAGCTCGTCGAGCTGCGTCCGCTCGGCCGACACCAACAGGTAGTCGGGGTTGAACAGGTACAGCATCTGGGCGCCCACGAGCATCGGCTCGCGCGTCACCGCCGCGAACGCGAACAGGCGCAGCACCGTCTCCGGCTCCACCCGCACGTCGTCGTCCATGAGCAGCACGTCCACCGGCCCCGCCGACCCCGGCGCGGTCGCCTCGAACAGGCCGCGACTGAACCCGCCGGCGCCGCCGAGGTTGGGCTGGCGCAGGTAGTGGAGCCGGTCACCGAACTCCTCCGCCGCCCGCCCGAACGCCTCGCGGGTCTCCACCAGATCGGTGCCCTGATCCGTCACGTAGAGGTCGTCGACGAGGTCCGCGACGAGGGGATCGGAGGCCAGCGACTCCACCGTGGCCGCGCAGTCATCCGCCCTGTTGAACGTGCAGATCGCCACCGCGGCGCGGCGGGCCGGCCTCGTCGTCGTCGTACTCCACTCCACCTCCGACACGCTCGCCGGCGCGTCGACCGCGTGCAGCTCCAACCACATCGCGCCACCGTCGGTGAACGTGTCCACCGGCACGTGCAGCACCGCCATCCCGTCGCCGTGGTGGTGGACCACGTCCACCGTCCGCACGTGGGAGCCGATGTCGGACGCGCGGACCAGCACGTCGACCTGCCCGGCCGACTCCACCGACACCCGCACGGTGAGCTCGGTGACCGAGGTCCACCGCTGCCAGTACGAGGCCTCGAACCGGCCGAAGTAGGTGTTGGTGTCGACGATCGCGCCGGCGTCCAGGTGCAGCTCGGTGCGGGTGCGGCGCACGACGCCGCGCACGATGCGCGAGTACAGGTCGTCGTTGACCCAGCGGCGCGGGCCCGAGAACAGGGTGCGCTGGAGCAGCAGGTCACGCTCGGGCTGCGGGGCGTCGGTGCGCGGGCCCGCGACGGTCTCGGTGGTGGCGTCCATGAGGCGATGCGCTCCTGGTGGGGTCGGTGCGTGGACACGGCCGTGGCGGGCCGCGCGGCGGGCGGGTCAGGGCCCGGTCGCGCCGTCCAGGCTAGTCGGCGGCCCCGCACCGGCCGCGTCGACGACCGGTGAGTCGGTGTTCGGGGGCTGCACGGGCGGGGTGAACGGGGGGATCCCGGGCGGCGGCGCCAGCGGCGGGTGGTCGGCGGGCACCGGCAGCACCTCGTACAACCGGGCCCCGGAGTTTGACTCGACGAGCCGCAGATGGGGGTTGAGGTCGAGCCCGATGAAGCCGCCCGGCCGGCCCGGGCCGCCCACCACGCCCGTGCCGACGATCACCCAGCGCACGTCGTGGCGCAGCACCTCGTGGGTGACCGACGGGTCGAAGCCGTAGCGGTTGACCGAGGTATAGAGGGTCATGCGATCCGCGCCGACCTGGGCGACCGGGTCGTCGGCCAGCGGCGCGCCGAAGACCACCGGCACCCCGTGCAGTGCGTACACCCACGCCGTCCCGTCGAACGGGTCGTTGAGCACGACCCCTCCCTCGTGCCGCTCGGCGAGCGCGTCGAGCACCGCGCGCTCGCGGGCGTTGACCGCCGGGCCGTCGTCGTAACCCCACACCCGCAGGTCACGGGCCAGGACCGCGTGCCCCGACACCGCGAGTAGACCCAGCACCGTCACCACCACGACGCCCGCGCGCGCCGCCGGGCGGCGGGCCGAGCCGCGCGGGACGAGGGCCCGCACGCCCGCGCCGGCCAGCACCGCCGACGGCCACACCAGCAGGGAGGCGAAGCGGTAGAAGTCGTCCCACCAGAAGCCGGTGAACATCCGCACCCAGTCGCCGTCCACCGCCGCGGCCAGCACGTACAGCGCGCCGTAGACCACGAGCGCGGCGGCGGGCGCGGCGAGCGGCCGCCGGCGGCGCGGATCGGCGACCGCCACCGCCAGCCCGACGAGCACCGCGACCGCCATCCCGATCGAGGCCGGCGCGGTGGGCCCGAGGTCGAGCACTGCGGCCACCGCGCGCGGCACGCCCACCTCGCGCGGCCACGAGAACCCGGCCAGCGACTCCGTGGTCCCCGACGACACCATCGTCACCGACCACAGCACGTACGGCGCCGCCGCCACCGCCGCCAGCGCGACGCCACCGAGGACCGCGAGTCGCGGGCGCGCGCCCGGGGCGGCCACCAGCCCCGCGACCGCCTGGGCGGCCAGCGGGATCGCCGCCGCCAGCGCCACCGACGGGTGCACCGACCACGCCCCCGCCACGCCCGCCCCCAGCAGCACCGCGTGCGCGAGCATCCGCGGCCGGCGGGCGGCGAGCTGCTCGCCCAGCAACACCAGCCCCGGGATCACCGACACGCCCAGCGCGAACGGCAGCACCGGACCGCGGCCCAGCGCCAGGTACGGGAACGTCCACGCCGCGCCCGCCACGACCGCCGCGCCCACCGCCGCGAGCCGCGAGCCACCGCACAGCCGACCGGCCAGCACCGCCACACCCAGCACGAACACCACCCCGGTGACCGCCGAGACCGCGTTGAGGGCCTGCGGCAACCCGCCGCCGAGGCCCACCTGCAGGGCCGCCAGCGCGTGGTAGGTGTCCGGGTAGAAGAAGTGCGGGTTGGCGGGCTGGCTCACCGGTGCGAGGTCGGTGAGGCCGGCCAGCCCAGTCTCCGCGATGAACCGCGTGGCGCCGCCGTGGAACAGGGCGTCCCAGCCCTGGGGGACGGCCACGAGGCCGCGGGTGGCGACGAGGACCTGGAGCGCCGGGACCGCGGCCAGGGCGACGACGACGAGGTCGGCCACCCCCGGGCCCGGCCCGCGGTCGCCCACCTCGTCGTCGTCGTACTCCCCCTCGCCACGCCGCCACGTACCACGGTCGGTGACCCGGGCCGCGATCCCGAGCGCGGCGGCGCAGAGCAGCCCCACGAGCGCCGTCACCCCGGCCGCGGCGAGGCCCCACCGCACGTCGACGGCAGCCGTCACCGCGCAGCCCACGGCCACCACGGCCGTGGTCAGGGCGGGGCCCGCCGCGAGGGCGTCGCGCCACCGCGCGCCGGCGACCAGGCAGATCAGGGCACCCGGGACGACCAGCAGCGCCAGCGCGGCGACGAGCAGGAGCGCGACGGCCATGCCGCTCAGCGGACCCGGAAGATCACGGTCCGCTGGACGATGAAGTTGGTGACCGTCGCGACGCCCTGCGCGATGACGTACCCGATGGTCGTGGCCCAGAACGTGCTCCAGTCCAGGCCGTGGAAGAACGGCACCAGCACCATGAACAGGCCCCACTGCACGCCGAACATCAGCGCGTACAGGCACATGGTGGCGATGAAGCGGGCCCGCGACGGCTCGGCCTGGAACGTCCACCGGCGGTTGATGCCGTACGCGGTGAGCGTGCCCGCCACGAACGAGAGCGCCTTGGCCGGCCCGTACCCCAGCCCGGCGAGCATGAGCAGCTGCAGCAGGCCGTAGTCGACGACCGCCGAGAGCACGCCGGTGAGGAAGAACCGCACGACCTGCGTCTTCAGGTCGGTGCCGCCGCCGGGGGCGGACTCGTGCCGCGACTCCAGGGGATCGACCGCTCCGCGCAGGGAGTCCAGCACGGAGTCGTCGGGAACGGCGTCGGCGTCTCTCGGGGAAGAACTCACCAGCACAGGGTAGGCCGCGGCCCCGGGGCGTGGACATCCACACACGGGGTTGTGCGGCGCCGACCGGCGTGTCATCCTTTTCCTCACCGCGGGCACACCAGCCCGCTTCTGGTCGAACTGTCAGGCGACACCTCCGCCGACCGCGTTCGGACCCACCGGAGCGATCCGCTCACGGCCCACCCCATCTCTTCCCGGCGCCCACGTCACCAGGCCCGCGCCATCTCCCGGGTGAGCCGTCCTCGCTCCCCTCTCACGCACCCGCACGGCCCCGCCGTCGTCGCCGGACTCCGGCGACGCGTCGGGCACGCCGTCCTCCCACGACCAGGAGTGAGTCCCATGTCGCAGTACCGCAATCCCGCCGGCACCCACGCGCCGACCGCGTTCTCCTACACGCCCACCGGACGGGCGATCCCGCCGTCGTCGCCGCTGCGCACGCCCAACCGGCGCCCGGCGTCGCCGTCGTACACGCCCACCGGCCGGGTCGTCCTGTCCACGCCCGCCACCCGCGGTTCCGCCTGACCCGCCCGCCACCCGCGGTTCCGCCTGACCCGCCCGACACCGGCTCGTCGCCGTCGGTCCGCCCCTACAGCCGACCGGCGGCGACGAGCCGTGTGGTCACGACCAGCGCGACCGCCCCGCACGCCAGGATCCCGGTCGAGACGAACAGCTGCATGACGCCGGCCTCCCACGGCCGTGCGCCACCGAGCACCATCCCGACGAACGCCCCGGGGATGGTGACCAACCCGATGGTGCGGGTCTGGTCCAGCGACGGCTGCAGGGACGTCGCGGCGGCCTCACGGCACACCATCATCCGCGCGGTGGGAGCGGTGAACCCGAGGGCCAACGCGGCCTCCACCTCCCCGTGGCGGGTGTCGAGCTCGTCGTGCGCGCGCCGGCCCGCCAGACCCGCCACAGCCATCGCGTTGCCCAGGAGGATCCCCACCACCGGGATGATCGACAGCCCGTTGGGTCGGACGACCCCGGCCGCGAACAGGCCGCAGGTGAGGATCACCGGCGGCAGCGCGACCGGGACCGCACACCACAGGGCGTCCCGCGCGCCGGCGCCGAGCCCGCGTCGGACTCCGGCGCTCCGCGAGGCTCCGGCACCGCGTCGGGCTCCGGCACCGCGTCGGGCTTTGGCACCGCGCGGGGCTCGGGCGCGGCGCGGGGCGGTCACCCTGCGCGCCGCCGCCCACGAGGCGACCGACGCCATCACCACCGCGAACGCCGCCACCAACCACAGCCGGTCGGCCACGTAACCGATCACCAACGAGAGCGCCACGAGCTGCAGGGCCGCGCGGATCGCCGTCCACGGGATCTCGCGAGTCTGGCCCGTCTCCCCCAGCCATGCCGCCGTCGCGCCGATCACCACGAACAGCAGGACGGCCACCGCCAGGGCGGGCCCGATCTCGATCATCGTCGACCCCACGGGGGAAGCCTACGGCCCGACAATGCCGCGCGCGGGGCATCGTCGGGGTTGACGCGCCGCCCTCCGGCGGGGCCCGGCCCGCGGCGCGCGATACGGTACGCGCATGAGGTCGCGGCGTCCCCTCCGTCCCGGTCGCACGGTCGCGGCGGCAGTCCTGGCGCTGACGTGCGCCCTCTCCGCCGTCCACACCGGCGCGGCGGCGGCCGCGAGCCCGGATGCGGGTGCGGGTGCGAGCCCGGCGGCGGCTGCGGCGGGTGCGGTGACGTCCACGGGCGCGTCGACGCCCGCGGGAGTGCCGGCATCCACGGGCGCGGTCCCCGACCCGCTGGCCGCGCTCCGGCCCGTGCCCGAGCACGAGCGGACGCCCGAGCGCTATCTGCCCAGCCCCTCCCCGGACCCCTGGTACTCCTCGCCTCCGGCCCTGGACCCCGCCACCGCCCCGGGGACGATCCTCGCCACGCGGGACGTGACGATCCCGCCGCACAACGTCCGCAACTTCGGGCGCGGCTGGCAGGTCCTGGTCCAGAGCACCGACTCCCACGACCGCCCCCAGCAGATCGTGTCGACCCTCATCGAGCCGGCCACGCCGTGGGCCGGGCCCGATCCGCGACCGCTCGTGTCGTTCAACGTCACCATCGACTCGCTGGGCCTGACGTGCATGCCGTCCCACACGCTGCCGCACCGGTTCAACCTCGAACTCCCACCGTTCCTGCAGATCCTCGCCGACCGTGGCTACGGCCTCGTGGTGACCGACTTCCAGGGCCCCAAGGCCGCGTACGCCGCGGGCCGCGCCAACGGTCGCGCGGTCCTCGACGGCATCCGCGCCGCCCGCGCCTTCGTCCCGCCCGGCGAGACCGACGCCCTGTTCGCCGACTCGCGGGTCGTGCAGATCGGCTACTCCGGCGGCGGCATCGCCACCGGCTGGGCCGCCCAGCTGCAACCCGTCTACGCCCCCGAGCTGACCGGCATACTCGTCGGCTCCTCCGTGGGTGGCGTGCCCGCCGACTACTCCGACCTCTTCGACACCATGGACGGCACCATCGCCTCCGGGCTCTACCGCGCCGCCGTCCTCGGCCTGGCCCGCGAGTACCCCGAGCTGTACCCCCTGCTCAACGACACCGGCGACGTCATCGCCCACCACCTGCGCGACGCCTGCGCGGCCGCCAACACCGCCGGCGGTCTGATCCCGGCACCGCTGTCGACGCTCACCGACATCGACCCGCGCACCGACCCCACCGTCGCGGCGGTCATGGCCCGCAACCGCCTCGGCGCCCCCGATCCCGCCCACGGCGCCGACCCGCAGGAGGTACCGACCGGGCCGGTCCAGGTCTGGCACGGCGACGCCGCCGCACCGATCGGCCCCGGCCCGGGCTCCTCACAGGGACCGGGTGACCCGTTCGTGCCCGAGTGGACCGCCCGGCGGTTGGCGGACGAGTGGTGCGCGGCGGGCGCCGACGTCGAGTACACGCCCGTCCCCGGTGAGCACATCCTCGCCGCCTACACCGCGGTGGGCCCGGCTCTGGACTGGGTCGACGACCGCGCCCGCGGCGTCCCGTTCACCTCCGGCTGCCGCTCCGAGTAGCGGGGTCCGGAGACCTCCGCGGTCACGCCCGGCCGAGCAGACCGCCAGCGCGACCGGCCCCGGATGCGCTGCCCCGCCGCCCTACGCTGGCTGTTCGCCGGATTCGGCCGGGTTGCGCTGGCGGAAGGGACCACCCCGGGCGCGTAAGTCGAAGACGCAGCGTAAGTCGACGCGGGCGCGCTGGCTGGGTGCACACCGGCGGCGGAGCGAGTGGCGCCAGTGACACGCGGGGAGATTCGGGTGCCCGGCCGGGCCGTCTCGGGGCCGCCGCGGATGCCCGGCGGGGCCGTCGCGCGAGTGTCGCGCGGGACGCCGTGGATGCGCGGCGGGGCCGTCGCGCGAGGGCTCCGGGGCCGACGAGCGGTAACCTCGACCGTGTGAGCACCGCGCAGAACATCACCCCGGCCCAGTCCTCCCTGGACACCGAACTCAAGCGCCTCACCGGCTGGGGCCGCACCGCCCCGGCGATGAGCCACGTGCTCACCCCGCGCTCGGTCGACGAGATCTCGGCCGCCGTCGCCGCGGTCAACGACTCGAACGCCTCGTCCCCCGCGCACCTGCAGCGCGGGGTGGTCGCCCGCGGGCTCGGCCGCTCGTACGGCGACAGCGCCCAGAACTCCGGCGGACTCGTGTTGGACATGAGCCGCTTCAACCGCATCCACGAACTCAACGCCGAGAAGGCGCTGGCCGTGGTCGACGCGGGCGTGAACCTGGATCAGCTCATGCGCGCCGCGCTGCCGTTCGGCCTGTGGGTGCCGGTCCTGCCCGGCACCCGGCAGGTCACGGTCGGCGGCGCGATCGGCCACGACATCCACGGCAAGAACCACCACTCGGCCGGCTCGTTCGGCAACCACGTCACGCGCATGGAGCTGTTGGTCGCGGACGGCCGCGTCCTCACGCTCGAGCCGAGCGGCACGGCCGACGACCCGGACGGCACCCTGTTCTGGGCGACCGTCGGTGGCAACGGACTGACCGGCATCATCCTCAAGGTGTGGATCGCCATGACCCGCACCGAGACCGCCTACTTCCTGGCGGATTCCGACCAGACCGGCTCGCTGGACGAGACCATCGCCCTGCACACCGACGGGTCGGAGTCGAAGTACACCTACTCGTCCGCGTGGTTCGACGCGATCAGCGCGCCCCCCAAGCTCGGCCGGGCCGCGGTCTCGCGCGGGTCGCTGGCCACGCTGGCCCAGCTCGAGGAGTACGCGCCCAAGCTGGCGAAGAACCCGCTGGCGATGGACGCCAAGCCGCTCATCACGTTCCCCGACGTGTTCCCCAACGGGCTGGCCAACAAGTACACCTTCGGCCCCATCGGCGAGGTCTACTACCGGCTCGGCGGGACGTCGCGGAACCAGATCAAGACGTTGCCCGCGTTCTACCACATGCTCGACCTGTTCTCGGAGTGGAACCGGGCCTACGGATCCAAGGGGTTCCTGCAGTACCAGTTCATCGTCCCGCCCGGCGCGGTCGAGGGTTTCAAGGAGATCATCGGCGACATCCAGCGGTCCGGGCACTACTCGTTCCTCAACGTGTTCAAGCTGTTCGGCCCCGGCAACCAGGCGCCGCTGTCCTTCCCCATGGAGGGCTGGAACGTGTGCGTGGACTTCCCCATCAACGACCGGCTCAACAGCTTCGTCAACCACCTCGACGCCAAGGTCATGTCGATGGGCGGGCGGCTCTACACCGCGAAGGACTCCCGCGTCCCGGCCGAGCGGTTCCACGCGATGTACCCGGAGATCGACTCGTGGATCGCCACCCGCCGCGGGATCGACCCCCACGGGGTGTTCGCCTCCGACATGGGCCGGCGGCTCGAACTGCTCTGAGCGGGTGAGCGCCCCCGGCGGTGTCGGGGCCCGTCGGTAGACTCCTGCGCATGATCAATGCCGTCGGCGTCCCCCAGACCCTGCTCCTGCTCGGTGGAACCTCCGAGATCGGCCTGGCCATCTGCGCCGAGTACCTGCAGCAGGGCCCGATGCGCGTGATCCTCGCCTGCCTGCCCGGCGACCCCGGCGTGGACGACGCGCGGGCGGAGATGACGGCCGCCGGCGCGACCGCCGTCGAGGTGGTGGACTTCGACGCCGCCGCGACCGACACGCACCCGGCCGCGTTCGAGCAGATCTTCGCCGGCGGGGACGTCGACGTGGCGATCGTCGCGTTCGGCCTCCTCGGGGAGAACGAGGAACTGTGGTCCGACCAGCGCAAGGCCGTCCAGATCGCGCAGATCAACTACACCGGCGCGGTCTCGGTGGGCGTCCTGCTCGCCGAGCGGATGAAGGCCCAGGGCTTCGGCCGCATCATCGCCATGAGCTCCGCCGCCGGCCTGCGGGCCCGGCGCTCCAACTTCGTCTACGGCTCCACCAAGGCCGGCCTGGACTCCTTCTACACCGGGCTCGGGTACGCCCTCGACGAGCACGGGGTGGACGTCCTGGTCATCCGACCCGGCCAGGTCCGCACCCGGATGTCGGCGCACGTCAAGGAGGCGCCGCTCACGATCAACAAGGAGGAGGTCGCCCGCATCGCGGTGAAGAACGCGGGCGCCGGCAAGGGAGCGGTCTTCGCCCCGGCCGCGTTCGGCGGTGTCATGGCCGTGCTCACGCACGTCCCCCGCCCCATCTTCCGCAAGCTTCCCTTCTGAGCATGCCGCCGGCGCTCCGCGGACCCGGTCTGGCCGCGGCGGCGACGCTGCTCGCCGCAGCCGTCACCGCCGTCGTCCTGATCGGTTTCTCCCTCGTCTCCTTCCCCGCCTACGGCAACTCCAACGTCCTGCGGGCGCTGACCGTCGTCGGGCAGACCGCGGCGGTGGCGTTGGTGGCCGCGGGGATCCTCGCGGCCCGCGCCGGTGAGCGTCCGGGGGGTCGCCCGGCGTTGGTCCGGGTGGGCAAACTCGCCGCCCCCACCGGTTCGGCCCTGCTCGTGGCGGCCACGCTCGGCATCCCGCTCGGGGCCTCGCGGCTGTACCTGCACGGCGTGAGCGTGGACCAGGAGTTCCGGACCCAGTTCCTGGGGCGTTCGTCGACGTCGCTCGGCCTGCCCGACATGGCCTACGCCGACCTGCCGTCGTTCTACCCGTCGGGCTGGTTCTGGCTGGGCGGGCGGTTCGCCAACCTCACCGGCCTCGACGGCTGGGCCGCGTTCAAACCGTGGTCGATCCTGTCGCTGGCGATCGCGGCCGCGCTGGTCACAGTGCTGTGGACGCGGTTGCTGCGCACCGACCTCGGCGCCGCGGTGGGACTGGTCTCCACGTCGATCGTCCTCGCCTACGCCAGCCCGGAGCCGTACGGCGCCGTGGTGGCGCTGTTCCTGCCGCCGGTGCTCATCCTGGCGTGGCACGCGGTCAACCCGACGGCACGCCACGCCGGACGTGGTGCCACCGTGGCCACGACGCTCTTCCTCGGGGCCTCGGCGTGCACGTACACGCTGTACACGGGCCTGGCCGCGGGCACGGTGGTGCTCATGGCGCTCGTCGCGACCGTGGCCGCCGCACTCGCCGCGCGCCGTGGCCGGGGCGTGATCCCGACGTGGCTGCCGGCGGCCCGCCTCGCCGTGATCGGCGTCGGGTCGATCCTCATCGCCCTGCTCGTGTGGGCTCCCTACCTGCTCGCCGCGTCGCGGGGCGAGCCCGCCGATTCGGGCACCGCGATGCACTACCTGCCAGAGGCGGGGGCGCGGCTGCCGCTGCCCATGACCGCGGGCGGCCTCACCGGCTGGGTGTGCCTGGCCGGCCTGGTGTGGATCGTCGCGCGGGCGTGGACCTCGCGCCGCGCGCAGGCGCTGGGCCTGGGGGTGGTCGCGGTCTACCTGTGGTGCCTGGCGTCCATGGCCGTGACCGTCCTGGGCACCACGATGCTGGGCTTCCGGCTCGAGCCGGTGCTGATCCTCCTGCTCGTCGTGGCCGGGGTGTTCGCGATCGTCGAGGTCGCCGGGCTCGCCGTGCGCGCTGCCGGCCGACAGTCGGGCGCGCCCAGGCCCGCCGCGGAGGCCGCCGGTCGTCGCCGCCGGGCCGTTGCCGTGGTGGGGGTCCTGGCCGCGTTGGCGACACTGGCGCACGCGCAGGGCATCCCCGACCACCTGCACGACGAGATCCGACTGGCCTACACCGACACGGACGGCGACGGCGAGCGCGCCGACCGCTACCCGCCCGGCCCCGAATCGCACTACGCCGAGGTCGATCGCGTCATCGCCGAGGCGTTCCCCGGCCGCGAGCGCACCGATCTCGTCGTCGCGAGCACGGCCGACGCCTTCCTCGCCTACCACCCGTACCTCGCCTACCAGGCCGTGACCTCGCACTACGCCAATCCGCTGGGCAGGTACGCCGACCGCAACGAGTCCATGATCGCCTGGCAGGACGCCACGAGTGGCGACGAGTTGTTCGCCCTGATGCGCGGGACCCCCTGGCGCGGCCCGGACGCGATCGTCACCCGCCCGTCGGGCGACGGATTCTCCCTGCGCCTGGCTGAGGACACGTACCCCAACGACCCCAACGTCCGTCGCTTCGGCGTCACCATCCCCGGCGAGGCCGTCGAGGGTCCCCACTTCGAGGTCCACGACGTGGGTCCGTTCGCCGTGATCGTGGTGCGGTGATCGACCGGTGACAGCGGAGCGGGCGGGAACCGTGATGAGGGGCGACGACGACGAGGTGCGCGACACCGACGCCGGGCGCCCCCTCGGTCTGCACCCCTACCCTGGCATGGACCGCGACCGCCGGTGGGCGATCATCACGGGCTTCCTCGGTGCGGTCCTGGCGATCCTCGCCGGATTCCTGCCCGTGCACCAGGACACCACGCGGGTGCAGTGGACGGCCGGGCCCGACTACGCCTCCGTCACCGCCCCGCTCGTGTCGGGGCGACCGCTCGACCTGACCATCACCGCGCCGTGCGCGCCACTCGCGCAGGTGCCCGAGAACACGATCGTGTTCTCCACCCTGCCAGAGGGCGCCCCGGGTCGGATCTCGGACGGGCTGGTCGTGCAGCGCGCCCGGGACGCCGCGGGGGATCCGGCCATCGAGGTGGCGGTCCGCAACATCACCCTGCTCTCGGTTCCGTTGTCGACCCTGCGCGATCCGGCGTGCGAGACGCTCCACGTGCGCGCCGAGACGGGCATCCTCGTCGCCGAGTTCACCGGCCTCGAGCGGGACGTCGACGATGCCGACGACGCGGTCCGCGCCGCCGTCCCGGGCACGATGCGCCCGCAGGTCACGGGGGTGTTCACCGATCTCACGCCCGTGACCGCGCCGGACGGCCTGGAGTCCGCCACGGTCGAGGTGACCGTCGACTCCCGCTACTCCTCGAGCCCCACCGCGCTCAAGCTGGTGTTGATGGTGATCGGGGTGCTCGCCACGCTCGCCTCGGTGGTGTTCCTGCACCGCCTGGACGGTGTCGACGGACGCTCGCACCGCCGCTTCGTACCGCGCTCGTGGTCGAGGCTGTCGGGGGTCGACGGCGTCGTGATCGGTGTGCTGGGTTTCTGGCACGTCGTCGGGGCGAACACCTCCGACGACGGCTACCTGCTGACCATGGCCCGTTCGGCCGGGCCGAGCGGGTACATGGCGAACTACTACCGCTGGCTCGGCTCCCCCGAGTCGCCGGTGGGCTGGTACTACGAGATCCTGCGGGTGTTCGCCGAGATCTCCACGGCCAGCCCGTGGATGCGGCTGCCCACCCTGCTGTGCGGCATCCTGTCGTGGCTCATCATCAGCCGCGAGGTCGTGCCGCGGCTGGGTCGGCTCGCCCGCACCTGGCGGGGCCCGCGATGGACCGGCGCCGCCCTGTTCCTCGCGTTCTGGATGGCCTTCAACAACGGGCTGCGCCCCGAGCCGGTCATCGCGCTCGGTGCCCTCCTCACGTGGTCGCTGGTCGAGCGGTCCATCGCCACGCGCCGCCTCGTGCCGGGCGTGGCGGCGATCGGCGTGGCCGCGTTCTCCCTCGGCGCCGGCCCCACCGGGCTGATGTGCGTCGCGGCGCTGGCCGCGGGTGCCCGCGAGTTCCTGCGCATGGCCCGTCGCCGCGCGCAGGTGGTGGGCTGGGCCGCGATCCTCGGCCCGGTTCTCGCCGTGGGTCTCGCACTGCTCTACACCGTGTTCGCCGACCAGACGATGGCCGCGGTCCTCGAGGCGACCCGCATCCGCACCGAACTCGGACCGAGCCTGCCCTGGTACGGGGAGAAGGAACGCTGGGAGGCGCTGTTCGGGGTCTCCGCCGACGGTGGGGTCGCCCGCCGCTTCCCCGTGCTGCTCATGCTCATGTGCCTGGTGCTGGTCACCGCGGTCATGCTGCGGCGGGGGAAGATCCCCGGTGCGGCGGCCGGGCCCTCGCGTCGGCTCCTCGGCGTCCTGGCAGGATCGCTGCTGTTCCTGGTGTTCACCCCCACCAAGTGGACCCACCACTTCGGCGTCTTCGCCGGTCTGGCGGGCGCGCTCGCCGTCCTCGCCGTCATCGCCCTGCGCTCCTCGACCGTCTCGCTCAGCCGGAGTCGCTGGCTGGTGTGGGCTGCGCTGTGTTTCATCGTCGGCCTGTCGACCGCCACCAACAACACCTGGTGGTACGTCTCCGACTACGGCATCCCCTTCTCCGATTCCTTCCCCGCGGTCGGCGGGGTCCAGATCCAGTACGTCGCGTTCATCGGCGCGCTGGTGTGTCTGCTCGTCGCCGGGCTCATCCACACCGGCATCGTCCCCACCGAGCCCGGCGCCGCCCTCTGGCGCCGCATCCGGCGAGCGGCGCCGTTCCTGCGGACCCACGCCGACACGCCCGCCGCCCGGCGCCGCACCGACCGGAGCGCGGGCATCGGTGGCACCCCGCTGACCGTGGTCGCCTTCGCGGTGGTGATCTTCGAGCTCGTCTCCGCCGTCACCGCGGTGTTCGTGCAGAGCCCCGCCTACAGCGTCGGTCGCGGCAACATCCGCGCCCTGTCCGGGCAGCCGTGCGCCCTGGCCGACTCCGTGCTCGTCGAGGAGGACTCCAACGACGGCCTGCTCCGGGCGGTCGGCGCCGGGCCGGAGATCTCGCTCGGCGCCGGCGTCGTCAACGGTTTCGCCCCGAACGGCCTGCCCGACTCCATCACCGTCGAGAGCGCGGAGGCCTCCGGCGCGCTCGCGACGTCCGAGACGGGGGAACGCGACCCCGGCGACGGCGTCGACGCGGGCACCACCGGCGGCCGCGGCGCGGTCACCGTCAACGGGTCCACCGTCGCGTTGCCGTTCGGCCTCGACCCCGACACCACCCCGGTCCTGGGCTCGTACCGGCGCGGCCCGCAGGTCGCGGCCGAGCTCACCTCCGCCTGGTACGAGCTGCCCGCCCGCAGCGCCAACCGCCCGCTGCTGGTCATGGCGGCCGCCGGGCGCATCGGCAACGGGGCCCTGCGCATCGAGTACGGGCGTGCCGGCCGGGTCGGCGCCACCGGCCCCACCGACTTCGAGATCATGGGCTCCGTCACCCCGATCGACATCGGCCCCGCTCCCGCCTGGCGGAACCTGCGCATCCCTCTCGACTCGATCCCGGAGGACGCTCAGGTCGTGCGCGTGGTGGCCGCGGACGGCAACCTCGACCCCGACTGGTGGCTCGCGGTGACCCCGCCGCGGAACCCGCGTCTGCGGACCCTGGACGAGGTCGTGGGCCACACGGACCCGGTGCTCATCGACTGGGTCGTGGCCCTGGCCTTCCCGTGCCAGCGGCCGTTCGTCCACAACGGCGGCGTCGCCGAGATCCCGCGCTACCGGATCCTCGCCGACCGCGAATCCTCCTCGTCCGCCAACTGGTGGCAGAGCGCCGGCGGCGGCGGGCCCCTCCTGTGGACCCGCCAGACCGTCGAGGCCGTCACGGTGCCCACCTATCTCGATCACGACTGGGACCGCGACTGGGGTTCCCTGCAGCGGTTCGAGCCCCTCGACCCGGAGGCGCGCCCCGCCGACCTCCAGCGCGGGAGCGAGGTGCGTTGGGGCTGGACCACACCGGGTCCGATGAACTGATCGTCGCCTAGAATCGGCTGTCGTGTCAGACTCCTCCCCGGAACCGTCCCCGGCTCATCCCCCGGCACCCGCTCAGGGCTCCGGCTCGATCGCCGCCGACCCCCGGGTCGTGAGACTCCGGCTCATCGCGATCGTCAGCGGCCTGGTGGGCACCCTGTGCTTCCTGTCCCTGCCGTTCCTGCCGGTGTCGCAGACGACCTCCACCGTGCAGTGGCCGCAGAACGGTTCGGTGGACTCGGTGACCGCGCCGCTCATGGCGCACTCCCCGCAGCGCTTCACCGCCACCGCGCCGTGCGCCCTGGTCGGCGAGCTCCGGGAGGACGGCGGGATCCTGCTGTCGACCGCCCCGGCCGGCGGCGAGGAGGCCGGCGACCGCGCGCTGTTCGTGCGCGCCTCCGCCGACACCGTCGACGTGGTCTCCCGCAACCGCGTCATCACCTCCGCGCCCCGCGAGAGCGTGGAGGCCGGGGACTGCACGCAGCTCAGGGTGGTCGCCGCGCCCACCTTCGTGGAGGCGGAGTTCGAGGGCATCGCCGACACCGCCCGCCGCATCGACGCGGACGACCTGCGCCCGATGGTGGTGGGCGTCTACACGGACCTGCCCTCCGACACCGCCGTGCCCGAGGGGCTCGACGTCACCGTGCAGGTCGACTCCCGGTTCACCACCGACCCCACCGCGCTGAAGTGGGCGGCGATCGTCCTCGGCCTGCTGGCCACGGCGGTCGCGCTGTGGGCGCTGCACGGGCTGGACCAGACCGACGGCCGCCGCGCACGTCGGTTCCTGCCCCGCGGCTGGTTCCGGATCCGCCCGCCCGACATCGCGGTGATCGGCACGCTCGGTGTCTGGCACTTCGTCGGCGGCAACACCTCCGACGACGGGTACATCCTGTCCATGGCCCGCGCCGCCGACCCGGCCGGCTACATGGCCAACTACTACCGCTGGTACGGGGTGCCCGAGTCGCCGTTCGGCTCCCCCTACTACGACCTGCTCACACTGTTCTCGCACGTGTCCACCGCGAGCCCGTGGATGCGCCTGCCCGCCCTCGTCGCGGCGATCCTGTGCTGGCTGGTCATCAGCCGCGAGGTCCTGCCCCGCCTGGGCCGGGCCGCCCGCACCACCCCGGTCGTCGTGTGGAGCGCCGCGGCGGTCTTCCTCGCCTTCTGGATGGCGTTCAACAACGGCCTGCGGCCCGAGCCGATCATCGCCCTGGGCGCCCTGCTGACCTGGGTCTCGGTGGAGCGCGCGATCGCCACCCGACGGATGCTGCCGTTCGCGATCGCCGTCATCATCGCCTCGTTCTCGCTGGCGACCGGTCCCACCGGCCTCATGGCGGTCGCCGCCCTGCTGATGGGCCTGCGGGCCGTCGTGCGCACGGTCGTGGTCCGCGGCCGGGTGATCGGGTCGCACCTCGCACTCGTGGCGCCCGTTCTCGCGGCCGGGACGATGGTGCTCATCTGCGTGTTCGGCGTGCAGACCCTCGCCGCCGTACTCGAGGCCATCCGGGTTCGCGGCGAGATCGGACCCAGCCTGAGCTGGTTCGAGGAGTTCGTCCGCTACTACTACCTCATGATCCCGACGGTGGACGGGTCGCTCGCCCGCCGACTGCCGGTCCTGCTGGTGCTGCTGTGCCTGGCCGTGGTCGTCGGCACGCTGCTGCGCCGCGGCAAGGTCCCCGGCGCCGCCTCCGGCCCCGTCTGGCGACTGGTCGGCGTGGTCGTGGGCACGGCCTTCTTCATGATGTTCTCCCCCACCAAGTGGACCCACCACTTCGGTGTCTACGCGGGCATCGGCGGCGCGATCGCCGCCCTCGGCGCGTTGGCGATCTCCGCCTCCGCCGTCCGCACCGCCCGCAACCGCACGCTGTTCCTCGGCGTGATCCTCGTCGTGGTGGCGCTGGCGTTCGCCGGGCCCAACGGCTGGTGGTACGTCTCCAGCTACGGGATCCCGTGGTGGGACAAGGCGCCGAGCATCCGCGGCATCGACGCGGCCACCGTGCTCCTGGTCGTGGCGGTGCTGACCTTCGCCTACGCCGGCTGGCAGCACCTGCGCCGCGACTACACCGGTGACAAGGCGCCCCGGACCACCGAGGGTCGGCGCCGGATGCGGACCTTCGCGGCCGCTCCGATCGCGGTGGTCGCCGGTCTGCTGGTGGTCTTCTCGATCGCCTCGTTCGCCAAGGGCATCCACAAGCAGTACCCGGCGTACACGATCGCCGCGGGCAACCTGTCCGCGGTCGCGGGCAACCCCTGCATGCTCGCGGATCGGGTGTTGGTGGAGCCCGACGCGAACGCGGGCATGCTCACCCCGCTCGACGCCACGCCCCGGCCCGACGGGACGATCGACCCTCAGGATCGCGCCGCGGCCATCGAGGCCGGCGAGAACACCGGGTTCACCCCGGACGGCGTCGCTCCGGACCTGTCCGCGGACGCGGTGGTCGCCGATCCCGGCGCCGCCAACACCACCTCGGAGCCCGGCGGCGGGCCGTCGGTGGAGACCGGGCAGAGCGCGGGCACCGGCGGTGGCCGCGGCGCCGAGGGCGTCAACGCCTCCACGGTCGCACTGCCCTTCGGGCTCGATCCCGCCACGACGCCGGTGCTCGGTTCCTTCCTGGTGGGCCCGCAGCGGGAGGCCAGCCTGGAGACGGGCTGGTACCGCCTGCCGGAGAACCGCGAGTCGCATCCGCTGCTGGTCATCTCGGCGGCGGGTCGGATCGGCCGCTTCGACGCGGACGGCATCTACAAGTACGGCCAGAGCGTGGTCGTGGAGTTCGGCCGCTCGGGTGAGGCCGGCGTCGAGTCGGTCGGCGAGCCCGTCGTTCCGTTCGACATCGGCCCCGCCCCCACGTGGCGGAACCTGCGGGTGGACATGCAGGACGCGCCCGCCGATGCCGACGTGATGCGGGTCCGGGTCGACGACAACGACCTCACCCCCGAGCAGTGGGCCGCGATCACGCCCCCGCGTGCTCCCGAGCTCGTGACGGTGCAGGAGATGGTGGGTTCGGACTCGCCGGTCCTGCTGGACTGGGCGGTCAGCCTGCAGTTCCCGTGCCAGCGTCCGTTCGCGCACTACGCGGGTGTGGCCGAGCTGCCCGAGTTCAGGATCATGCCGGATCGCCCGCTGGCGGTGAGCGCCACCAGCACGTGGATGTCGTACGAGGCCGGCGGGCCGCTCGGCTGGGTGGAGACCGCGCAGCGGGCCCGGACGATCCCGTCCTACCTGCGGCACGACTGGAACCGTGACTGGGGTTCGATCGAGGCCTACACCCCGCTGGGCACCTACCAGGAGAACCCGCCGGAGCCCGCGGAGGTGACCACGGGTACCGAGACCCGCTGGGGCTGGTGGCAGCCCGAGGGTCCGATCCTGGTGACCGACCCCGAGTAGTCCGGGACGTCCGCACAGGCCGGGCGGCGCGAATCGCCGGGGCCCGTCGGTGGCAGATGCCGCCGACGGGCCCCGTGTCGTATGCGGCTCCTCCCCCACTCACGGACAACCGCGGGTCCGGCTCCGGATCCGCCCCGGCCCGCAGGGGACGGCCGCCGCCGGCGTGACCGCCCCGCAGCGCGACTGCCCTCACATGCGCTGGCAAGATGCCCGGCCGAGCATCAGCAGGGCCGCGGACGCCGCCGGCGTGACAGCCCCGCAGCGCCACAGCCCTCAGATGCGCTGCATCCCCGCCTTACGCTGCGAACGTGGTCCACCGCGCCAGCGCAAGTCCCCGATATCTGACAACGAGCCAGCGCGGGTCGACAGGGCAGCGCATCTGCCGCCAGGTGTGCTGGCGAGATGCACGGCCGGGCATCGGAAGACCCGCGCGGACGCCACCGGCGGGCAGAACGGCGGGCCGGGCGTCGGCGGGGCAGGCGCGGGCGTCGCCGTCGTGACAGACCCACAGCGCGACTGCCCCCAGATGTGCTGCGTCCCCGCCTTACGCTGCGAACGTGGTCCACCGCGCCAGCGCAAGTCCCTGGATTCTGGCAATGAGCTAGCGCGAGCCGACGGGGCAGCGCATCTGACGCCAGGTGTGCTGGCAAGAGGCTCGGCCGGGCGTCGGCGGGACAGGCGCGGACGCCGCCGGCGGGCCGGGACGGCGGGCGGGTCCCACCTCATGTGGCGGGCCCGCCCTACGCGTCACATCGGGGCGATCGGGTGCTTGCGCGGCGGCTCGTTGCGGATCTTGTCCCGCAGCTGGCGCAGCGCACTGCGCAGCACCAGGCGGGTCTGCGACGGCTCGATCACCGCGTCGATGTATCCCCGCTCGGCGGCCGTGTACGGCGTCGCGATGAACTCGTTGTACATGTCGATCAGCTGCTTGCGGAGCTTCGGGCCCTCCACCGGGCCCGCCTCCTCGATCTGACGACGCTGCAGCAGGTCCACCGCGCCCTCGGCGCCCATCACCGCGATGCGGGCGGTCGGCCACGCGAAGTTCAGATCGCCGCCGAGGTTCTTGGAGCCCATCACCGCGTACGCGCCGCCGTAGGCCTTGCGGATGACGAACGTGACCTTGGGGACCGAGGTCGCGGCCACCGCGAAGCCCATCTTGGCGCCACGGTGGATGATGCCCAGCTTCTCCTGCTGCACACCCGGCAGGTAGCCGGGGGTGTCCACCACGTAGACCAGCGGGATCGAGTAGGCATCGCACAGCATCATGTGCCGCGTCGCCTTCTCGGAGGCGTCGATGTCCAGCGCCCCGGACAGGTGCAGGGGCTGGTTGGCCACCACGCCGACCGCCTGGCCGTCGACCCGCGCGAAGCCCGTGATGATGTTCGACGCGAACTGCCCGGAGGTCTCCACGAACTCGCCGTCGTCGAACATCCGGATGAGCACGTCGTGCATGTCGTACGCCGCGTTGTCCGAGTCGGGGATGATCGAGTCCAGGCTGAGATCGGACTCCGTGACCTCCGGCTCGAGACCCGGGTTGATCACCGGCGGCTTCTCCGCGGCCGAGGACGGCAGGAAGCTCAGCAGGTTACGCACGTACATGAACGCGTCGTGCTCGCTGACCGCCACGTGGTTGACGTTGCCGTTCTTGGCCTGCTGCAGCGCCGAGCCCAGCTCCTCCATCGTCACGTCCTCGCCGGTGACCTGACGGATGACGTCGGGACCGGTGACGAACATGTACGCCTGGTCCTGCACGGCGATCACGTAGTCGGTCGTCGCGGGCGCGTAGACGGCCCCGCCCGCACACTTGCCCAGCATGATCGAGATCTGCGGGACGTACCCCGACGCCGGGTACTGCCGGCGGGAGATCTCCGAGTAGTACGCCAGCGACGTCACCGCGTCCTGGACACGGGCGCCACCGGAGTCGTTGATGCCGATGATCGGGCACCCGACCTTGATCGCGAAGTCCATGATGGCGCAGACCTTCTTGCCGAAGCCCTCGCCGACCGACCCGCCGAACACCGTGTTGTCATGCGCGTACACGGCCACGGGACGACCGTCGATGGTGCCGCGGCCGGTCACCACACCGTCGCCGAACGGGTTGTCCGGGCTTCCCGGGGCCTTCGCGAGCTGACCCATCTCCACGAAGCTGCCCGCGTCGAGCAGCTCGGCGATCCGCTGACGGGGAGGGGTGTGCCCGGCGGCGTCGCGGCGGGCCTTGGCCCGCTCACTGCCCGGGTCCAAGGCCTGCTCGGTCTTGACCCGCAGTTCCGCGAGCTTCTCCGCAGTGGTCCTGGCCGTCATGCGTCTGATCCCTTCCGTCCACCCGCGTCGAGCTCGGTGAGCCGACGCGCCAGATGCTTACCGACCGTACCGACCACCGGCTCGTCGACCATCGCGAGGTGGTCCCCCTCGAGATGCACGACCTCCAGATCGGTCACCACGCGGGCCCACCCGCCGTCCGGGTCGATATGCGCGTACCGCGGCTCCAGCTCGATCGCGCCGTCGTGCATCCGCTCCGCGCGGTACAGCACGAACGGCACCTCGGCGCCGACGCCGGCCCACGAGCCCATGTCCGCACTCTGCAGGATGCGGTTGTCCACGAAGCTCGCCCGCTGGTGCTCGATGACACCGCCGCCCATCGCGTTGGCCTCGGCACCCAACACGTTCATGAGCATGTCCAGCACGCCGTCCTCACCGTGCTCGGCGAGGAACTCGCGCGGCACCTCCACGTCGAGGCCATAGGTCCGCTTGGCGAACTCGGAATAGCGCCGCCAGCGGGCCTCGGCCTCGTCGAGGGTGTCCGGGATCGGGTCCGACGGCTGCACGGTGTCCAACAGGACGACCAGCGACACCTCGTCGCCCGCCGCCCGCAGCTGACGCGCCACCTCGACGGCCAACGCCCCGCCGAACGACCAGCCGCCGAGGGCGACCGGGCGCCCCCCGGCGAGCTCGCGGATACGGTCCAGGTAGCTCGCGGCCCGCTCCTGCAGGGGGCCCTCGACGCGCTCGACGCCGTACACCGGGGTGCCCTCGCCGAGCCGCTCGACGAGCGGTTCGTACACGAACGACGACCCGCCGGCCGCGTGGAACAGGAACAGCGGCGTGCGCCCCTCCCGCCCCGGGGCCAGCACGCGGATGTTGCCCTCCACGGCCACCTCGGTGAACGGACGCAGCAGATCCGCGACCTCGGCGATCGTCGCCGCCCCGGCCAGCTGCTCCGCGGTGATGTCGCCGCCGGAGCGGTCCGACAGTCGCCGGGCGAGCGCCTCGCGGGTGGCGTCGTCGAGCGGGGGGAGCTCGCCGGTCACGCCGGGTGCCGCCGCACCGGTGACCACGGCCCACGCACCGAACGCCATGCGCTCGGTGTCGTCGCGGGGCGCGATCGCCACCGCGGCATCGCCCGCCGCGCCGAAGCCGGCCGGACCGCCGTCGTCGGCGGAGCCGCCGTCGCGCAGGGCGGCCACGTCCACGGCGCCCTCGCCGCGCGCCTGCTGGGCGGCCAGCTCGCCGACCTCCTCCGGGTTCTCCACGGCGAAGCGGACCATCTCCGCGACATCGTCCAGGGACGCGTCCCGCATCGCCTGCAGCTCGAGGGGCGGGATGGAGAACTCGTGCTCGACGCGGTTCTTGATCCGCACCGCCATCAGCGAGTCCAGGCCCAGGTCCAGCAGCGGCAGCTCCCTCGGCAGGTCGTCGGGGCTGTACCCCATCGAGGACCCGATGATCCGGGCCAGGCGGTCGCCGATCGCCTCGCCCGAGTCAGGACTCCAGCGGGTGTCGACCTCGTCGTCGTCGTCACCGTCGTCGTCCCCGACCACCGGGGCGTCGGACTCGGACGACACGAAGTGCGTCATCTCCGGCGCCGACGACGGGTCGATCGGCGCGCCACCGGCCACCGCGCCCTGCGCGACCAACACGAACGGCGCCGACTCCTCGCCGGACCGCGCGTGAACCTGCAGCGACGCGCCGCCGGGGTGCGGGGTGAGGGTCGTGGTGACCGATCCCGACGCCGGGAGGACACCGGGCCGCTCGACGGCGGTGAGGGTCGCGCCCTCGATCACCGCGGCCGCCGCGGCGGACATCAACGCGTCGACGCTGGGCACGACCTCGGCGCGAACCTGCCACGCGTGGCGGCCGTCCGGCAGCGCGACGTACGCACCCGGCATGCGGCCGTCTCCGGACGCGCCGCCACCCGCGGTGACCTGCGGCCACAGGGTGCGGCGCTTCCACGCGGTGCCCGGCACGGGCGCGTACCGGCCGGGACCGGTGACGTAGCCGTGGATCATCTCCACGACGCTCGGCATGTCGATGGTGTGCCCGTGGACGTACAGCTGCGCGATCGCGTGCAGCAGCGTGTCGGCCTCGGACTCCTTGCGCTTGAGCGCGTGCAGGAGGTTCGGCTCCATGAGCCCGGCGTCGAAACACGTCGCGGCCACCGACATCGCGGCGACCGGGTTGGGCGCCAGCTCGAGGAACGTCACGTACCCGGCGTCGACGGCCTTGCGCACGGCGTGGGTGAACCACACCGAGTGCCGCATGCCCTTGACCCAGTACTCCTCCGCGTGGACCGGCTCGTGACCGGCGCGGTAGAAGGTCTCACGGTCGACGGAGGAGAACAGCCCGGAGGTGAGCGCGTGCGGCTCGAGGCCGGCGATCTCCGCGGCCAGCTCACCGAGCAGCATGTCCACGTCCGAGGTGTGCCCGGCGCCGCGGACCTGCAGCTGGCGCGCGAACTTGCCCTGCTCCTCGACCCAGGCCACGAACTCGGCGACGGGCTTGGCGCGGCCGCCGACCGTGGTGTGGGTGGGCGCGGCGTAGACGGCCGGCTCGATGGAGGCGAACCGCGGGTTGTCGGCGATGATCTGCGCGATCTCCTCGGCGGAGTACTCGACCAGCGCCATCGCGCCGGCCTCCTCCTCGGACACCTGGCCCTCGGCGTCGCCCATGAGGCGCGAGCGCACGCAGATCACGCGCACCGCGTCCTCGAGGTTCAGCCCGCCGGTGGCGTACGCGGCGGCGACCTCCCCCATCGAGTGGCCGATGACGGCCTCGGGCTTGGCGCCGAGCGCGCGCAGCGTGTCGACGAGCGCCACCTGGATCGCGAAGATGCCGACCTGCGAGTTCTCGAGCTCGTAGGTCTGCGAGTCGTCGAGGATCAACTCGGCGATCCGGTAGCCGGCCTCGAAGTCGATGAGCTCGTCCACCGCGTCCAGGCACGAGGCGAACAGCGGGTTGGACAGGTACAGCTCCTTGGCCATCTTGCGGTGCTGGGAGCCGAAGCCGGAGAAGACCCACACGTCGCCGGTGCCGGCGGGGGCGTCCGCGCTGAACACGCCGGGGCCGGGGTCGCCGGCGGCCAGCGCGCGCAGCCCGGCGACGAGTTCGGCGCGCGTGTGGCCGACCACCGCGCCACGGGAGCGGCCGTGGTTGCGGGTGGCCAGGGTGCGGGCGACGGCGCCGAGGTCGATCGAGTCGTCCTGCGCCTCGAGCCAGTCGGCGATCTGCCCGGCGGTGGCCTTGCGGCGCGAGGGCAGCGACGCGGACACGACCAGCACGGTGGCGGGCGCGCCGGGCACCGAGGTGCCGGTGGTGGCGAGCTCGTCGGCGTTGCGCGCCACGGCGTCGGCCACGCACCGCGCGACGTCGTCCTCGGTCGCCGTGCCGGCGGAGGCTGCGCCGTCGGTGGTCGCCGCGGTCGGGCCGGCGTCGACCGCCGCGTCGGCGACGGTGTCCGACAGGGTGTCGACGACGAGCCCGACCGGCTGCGGCTTGTACTCGGCCACCACGACGTGGGCGTTGGTACCGCCGAACCCGAACCCGGAGATGCCGGCGAGGGCGCGCCCGCTGTACCGCGGCCACGGGGTGGTCTCGGTGACCACGGACAGCCGCGCGGCGTCGAAGTCGATGTACGGGTTGGGGCCCGCGTAGTTGATGGTGGGCGGGACGGCGTCGTGCTGCATGCCGAGCACGATCTTGGCCAGGCCCGCGGCACCGGCGGCGGACTCCATGTGCCCGAAGTTGGTCTTGGCCGAGCCGAGCAGGGTGGGGCGGTCGGCGTCGCGGCCGCGGCCGAGGACCTGACCCAGCGCGGTGGCCTCGATGGGGTCACCGAGGATCGTGCCCGTCCCGTGCGCCTCGATGTAGTCGACCTCGCGCGGGTCCACTCCGGCGTCGGCGTACGCCTGACGCAGGACGGAGACCTGGGCGTCGGGGTTGGGTGCGGTCATGCCGTTGGAGCGGCCGTCGGAGTTCACCGCGGAGCCCTTGATGACGGCGAGGATCTGGTCCCCGTCCCGCTCGGCCTCCGACAGGCGCTTGAGGATGAACACGCCCCCGCCCTCCGCGCGGCAGATGCCGTTGGCGTCGGAGGAGAACGCCTTGATGCGACCGTCGGGGCTGAGGGCGGCGCCGGTCTTGGCGAAGCCCATCGTGGCGGCGGGGGCGAGCATCATGTTGACGCCGCCGGCCACCACGAGGTCCGACTCGTGCAGTCGCAGCGAGTTGACGGCCTCGTGGATCGCCACCAGCGACGTCGAGCAGGCGGTGTCCAGCGTCATGGACGGTCCGCGGAAGTCGAACGTGTACGAGATCCGGTTGGAGATGATCGAGTTCGACGCGCCGGTGACGGCGTACGGCGAGGCCGCGGCCGAGTCCGAGGTGAGCAGGACCTGGTAGTCGCTGGACGAGGAGCCCATGAACACGCCGACCTCGCGGCCCTTGAGGTCACTGGCCGGGATGTGCGCGTTCTCCAGGGCCTCCCACGTCAGCTCGAGCGCGAGCCGCTGCTGCGGGTCGACCATCTCGGCCTCGCGGGGGCTCATGCCGAAGAACTCGGCGTCGAAGTCCTTGACCTCCGTGTCGTCGAGCCAGCCGCCGCGGTCCGGCGCCTCGGACAGGACCTGCTGGACGTAGGCGTCGCCCGCCCACTCCGACCAGCGGGAGTCGGGGCGCGGGGAGGTGGCGTCGCGGCCGGAGGCCAGCAGGTCCCAGGTCGCCTCGGGGGTGTCGGCGCCGCCGGGGAAACGGGTGGCGAACCCGATGACCGCCACGTCGAACTCCATGCCGGCGCCGCGCTCGCGGAACGTGTGCAGGTCGGTGGGCTCGTCGGTCTCCGCCGGCCCGTTGACCACGTACTCGGCCAGCGAGGCGATGGTGGGGTGCTGGTAGGCGACGGTCGCGTCGAGCGGCCGCCCGATGAGGTCCTCGAGGTCCGCGGACAGGGACACCGCGTCGCGGGAGGACAGACCGTACTCCTCAAGCGAGCGGTCGTCGGTCACCTTGGAGACGTCGAGCCCGGTGGCCCGGCAGACCCAGCCCCGCATCCACTCGCGGAGCTCAACTACCGTCATCTCGCTCTGTGCCATCGTCGTGGCCCGCCTTTCCTGAAGGTGTCGTCCGGTGTGTCCCGTCGCGGCGGGGCACCCGTGGTGCCTTGAACCGGCCCGGCCGGGCGGACGCTACTGCGTCGGCAGGTCCGGGAAGGCGGTCTGCTGGTGGCCCCCGCGCAGTGTGCCGTCCACGTACGCCGCCTTGCAGGCGCGGCGAGCGATCTTTCCACTAGAGGTGCGGGGGATGGATCCCGCGGGGACCAGGAGCACGTCCTGGGCGGTGACGCCGTGTCGCGCGGAGATCGCCGACCGGACCGCGTCCGCGATGGGACCCGGGTCGGCCTTGCCCGCGCCGGGCGCACGCTCGCCCACCACGACGAGCGTCTCCGAGGAGTCATCGGCGGCGATGTCCGCGCCGTTACGCGCCTCGACGGGCAGCTGGTTGGCGGGCACCGAGAACGCGGCCACGAATCCGGGCCGCAGGGCGTCGGAGGCGCTCTGGGCGGTGTTCTCCAGATCCTGCGGGTAGTGATTACGCCCGGCGACGATCACGAGGTCCTTGACGCGGCCGGTGATGTAGAGCTGGCCGTCGACGTACGCGCCGTAGTCCCCGGTGCGCAGCCAGCGCGCGTCCTCGGGCACGGTGCCGAACTCGCGGACGGTCTTGGACCCCTCCTCGAGGCGCTCGACGAGCCGGTTGCCGAAGGTGGCCTCGGACTCCTCGGTACGACCCCAGTAGGCGCGGCCGACGTTGGTGCCGTGGAGCCAGATCTCACCGACGCGGCCCTCCGGCAGCTCGCGGCCCGTGCCGTCGTGCTCCCCGGTGGCCTCGTCGATGTTCGCCTCGACGATCGCCGCCCACTGGCTGGGGGCGACATAGCCGCAGGCGACCTGCGGGATGGCGTCCTCGTTGCCCTCGACCTGTCCCGGGTCGAGGACGGTCATGACGCCGCGGTTGAGGTCGGTGCGGTCCACGTGGATCACCACCGCCTCGTCGTCGCGCCGAGGCGACGAGACGAACAGGGTCGCCTCCGCCATGCCGTAGGACGGCTTGATCACGGTGGGCGCGAGCCCGTAGGGGGCGAACGCCTCGTTGAAGGCGCGCATCGACGCGGGGGTGACCGGCTCCGAGCCGTTGATCAGGCTCGTGACGCCCGACAGGTCGAGGGTCTCGCCCTCCTTGGGCAGGCCGCGGCGGGCGGCGTGCTCGAACGCGAAGTTCGGGGCGGCCGCGAACACGCCGTCGCCGCCGGCCTGGGCGCCGAGCTGGGAGACCCACCGGCCGGGGCGCTGGACGAACGCGCGGGGGCTCATCACGGTGATGGTGGCCCCGCCCATGGCGGGCAGGATCACGGTGAGCAGGCCCATGTCGTGGAACAGCGGCAGCCAGGTGACGCCGCGCGAGGCGCGGGTCAGGCCCAGCCCGTCGAACAGCTGCATGACGTTGGTGACGACGTTGCGGTGGGTGATCTCCACGCCGGCCGGGACGCGGGTCGAACCGGAGGTGTACTGCAGGTAGGCGATGTCGTCGGCCCCGAGGTCCGGTCGGGTCCACCCCGACCCGAGCTCGTCGGGGATGGCGTCGACGGCGACGGTGCGCGGACGCTCACGTGCGGGCAGTGACTTGAACAGCGTGCGGACGCCGGCCGCGGACTCGGTCGAGGTGAGGATGACAGCGGGCGCGCAGTCCCCCAGCACGGCGTGGAGTCGGTCGTGGTGACCGGGCTCGTCCGGGTCGAACAGCGGCACGGCGATGAGGCCGGCGTGGATCGCGGCGAAGAAGGACACGATGTAGTCGAGGCCCTGCGGGGCGAGGATCGCCACCCGGTCCCCCGGCTTCGCGACCTGCTGGAGGCGGGCCGCGATGGCGTAGAGCCGATCGCCGAACCGGGTCCACGACAACTCGTGCACCTCCCCCTCACGGGAGGCCGAATAGTCGATGTACCGGTAGATCAGCCCGTCCTCGGCGGGGTCGCGGCGAGCTGCGGAGACGTTGGCTTCGACGAAGTCGACAAGGGTGGTGCGATCAGGGATGACGATCGCCCCACTGGCGTCGTGGTACTGCTCGAACTCCACGTTGCTCCGTTCCGATCCGTCCTACGTTGGTCGACGTCGTCGACCACGGATATGCCGGGTGCACTGACGACAAGCTTGGTCGATCCTACAGCGTGCCCCAGGGCACATCCGAACTCCGAATCATCCCCTCGCCTGGTGTGTCGCCCGTCGGCCCCCGCACGGGCGGTCGGCGACTACTCGTGGGCGATCTCCGGGGCGGCGTCGACGAGCTCGGCGACGTGCCCGATGGTCCACTCCGGCACCGTGGTTCCCGCGATGACGTCGGGGTTCGTCGCATATATGGCGTGGATGGCGTTGTTGGCGACGAACTCCTGGAACCGGGCGGCGCCGTCGACGATGTTGAGCGGGGCGTTGCAGATGAGGTCGCGCGAGTCGCAGATCTGTGCGGTGCGGTCGGCGAGTACGCCGAAGCCACCCGGCCGCGGCCCGGTCATGGTGGCGCCCGCGATGAGCTGGGTCAGCCCGGTGGCCGGCTGCAGGGAGATCTCCATGCCCTGGCCGTTGCCCGGCGACAGCCCCGGGGACTGGCCCTCGCCCGGCAGTCGACGGCCGTCGGCGATGAGGATCGAGCCCCGCACCGACTCGGCGGGGACGGGCCCGTTCCCGGTGCCGATCTCGTTGGTAAGGTCGCCGGCGATCACCGCGCCCTGGGAGAACCCGAGGAGGATGAACGAGGTGTAGGGGCAGCGCCCGTGCGTGGCGACGAGCTCGGCGCGGGCCCGCTCGGTGCCCTCCGCGCGGCTCTGGTCGTACGTGATCTCGGCGGGCCGCTGCGGGTTCCGGAACTGCGCCACGTACGGGACCGTGAACACCTCGAGCCGGTCGTCCGGATACCGCTCGCTCAGCGGGTCGGTGATCGTCCGCAGCAGCGCGTTGGGCAGGAACGTCGGGTTGTACGGGTCGTCGGTCGGGCTGCTCTCCCACGTCCCCGGGACGGCGATCATCTCGACGTCCGGGCAGTCCGCGGGCTGGGTCAGCTCGGGCTCCTCCGGCCCGGGCAGCGGCCCCTCCGGCCCGGTCGGCAGCCCGCGGTTCCCGAGCCACCACCCGATGCCGAGCACCAGCAGGACCACCAGGACGAGGGCACCCACCGAGCATCCGAGACGGCGGGCTCCCCCGCGACGTGTTCCGCGTGCCACGATACGAACTCCTTCCCGACCGCCCACGCGTCTGTGGGGGCCGACGATCGGTTCAACGCCCCGCGGTGCGCACGGGTTCCTCGGGCGGGGGCGGGGTGGCCGGGCTCACCCGGGTCGGCGGGCGCCACGCACCCGCCGGGCTACGGGCAGAGCTGCCCGGCCGAGGCGTCCACGACGATCCTCGACAGCTCGTCGACCTCGCGGTCCGAGTAGCCGCCCGCCGCGATCTGACCCGCGACCGCGTCGGCGATCGTCGTGGTCTCGTCCGCGGCCCCGCCGGTGGTGCGGATCCGGCAGATGGTGTTCCCGGCGGCGACGAGCGAATCCGACAGGTCCGCGGTGTCGATCCCCTCCTTCTCGAGGGCGGAGAGATAACCGCGCTCGCGCGCGCCGACGGCGGGGGCGGTGTACCCCGGCGCGTCGGGCGAGACCGGCGCCGGCGCCTCGGTGTAGCGGCCGGAGTCCTGCGTCGCCGGGACCCGAGACGAGTCGGCGGAGCCGCCACCCGGGGGCGGGGCGAGCGTCTCGGAGTCGGGCACGCCGGAGACGGTCGAGTCCCCGCCGCCGCAGGCGGTGAGCACGCCCCCGGCGACGAGGAGCGCCGCACCCAGCGCGAGTGCGCGGGGCCTCACGAGATCTCCGCCCGGCCGCCGGACACCGTGATCCGACCGCCCTCGAACTCCATCACCTGACCGTCGCGGGTGTTGCGCAGCGGGCCGGTCGGGTACCCGAGCCGGCCGCGCTCGTAGTCGACCGTGCCCCACGCGTCGAAGACCGGGCCGCGCGGCACGACGTGGGCGCCGGTGCGCGGGGACCAGTAGATCGCGCCGCCCTGGAACCGGCTGAACGCGCCCCGCCGGGTATCGAGCGCGATCTCGTCGGTGACGGGGTAGCCGAGCTCGGAGTTCTCCGCCCCCGCCTCCCGGTAGGCCTTGAGGATGTCGCCCTCGACGACCTTCGGGCCCGTCTCCTCGGACCAGTACACCGTCCCGCCCTGGAAGCCCTGGACGACGCCCGGCTTGTTGGGGTTGGTGATCTCGTCGGTGGTCGGGTAGCCGAGCTCGCCGCGCTCGGCGCCGCGCTCGGCCCACATCGCGCGGATACCGCCGCGGACGGCGTGGGCACCCGTGGTGGGCGACCAGTAGATGACGCCGTTCTGGAACGTGGAGAACCGGCCGCGCCCGTCGGGGGTGGTGGTCTCACCGGACGTGGGCAGGCCGAGGACACCGTCCGGCCCGCCCTCGGCCTGGTAGGCCGCGCCGATCGCGCCGAGCACCGAGTGGGCGCCGGTCTGCTGCGACCAGAAGACGCGGCCGAAGCGGAAGTCGGTGGCCTTGCCGCCACGGACGTCGTACTCGCCCGTCAGACACGGCCCGAGCCCGGGCTGCCGCTCGGCCACGCGCGCGATCTCGCCCTCGGCCGCGCACGGCTGCTCCACGTTCTCGATGCCCACCGCGGTGGCGAACTGCGGCCACGCCTGCGTCATCTCGAACTGCCAGTACGGCCACGTGTGGGTGCCCGACGGGCGGAAGTTGGCGGTGACCTCGACGCCGGCGGCGCGGGCCTTGTTGACGAAGGTCTGCGTGGTCATCCGCGACAGCAGCTCGAGGCCGTAGCCGGGGAAGTTGGTGGGGATGTCCGGCAGGCCGGACGGCTGGTCCCACGGCCCGGTGTTGCCGCTACCCGCGGAGACGTAGACGCTCTGCCCGCGCATCTTCTCCGTGTGCAGCTTGGGATCCTGCTCCTGCCACCGCTCGGAGCCCAGCGGGCCCCACATGTTCTCCGCCGGGTAGCCACCGGCGTCCTGCATGGCCACCTTGATGGCCTCGGGCATGCCGAAGCTGGTGGTGTCGAGGAAGCCGGAGTAGCTGGCGGCGAACTGGAAGTGCTCGGGGTAGCGCTGGGCGAGCATCATCGCGGCGGTGCCGCCCATCGACAGCCCGGCCACACCGTGCTTCTCGCCGACGCGCCAGTCGCGCGCGAGCAGCGGCGGCAGTTCCTGCATGAGGAACGTCTCCCACTGGTAGGCGTCGCCCTTGGCGTCCGAGACCCAGTCGGTGTAGAAGCTCGACTCGCCGCCGACGGGCAGGATCACGATCGCGTTCTTCGCGTCGAAGAACTGCGAGATCTTGGTCTCCAGCGTCCAGCCGCTGGCGTCATCGCGGGCGCGCAGCCCGTCGAGCAGCAACAGCGACGGGTAGCGACGCTCCGGTTCCGCGTTCCACCGGGCCGGCAGCATCAGCTGGACCTGCACGGCCTGCTCCATGGCCGGCGACTGGACCCACAGGGCGACGCGGTTGGCCGACTTCCACTCGACCTTGTCCAGGCGCACGCCGGACGGCGGCGCCGAGGGCACGCGCAGGCTCGGGGCGTCGGGCGCGGTGGCGGCGTCCGGGGCGGGGGTCGCGGTTGCCGACTGCGTCGGGCCGGACTGCGACGGCGACGGGCGGGTCGGCGTCTCCTGCGCCGCGGCGACGGGCGGCAGGACGAGTCCGGAGCCCACCACCGACGCCACGAGGGGTGCCGCGAGAAGGGAGGCCCACCGGGAACGGGGGCTCGCGTGTGCGCTGGGGGTCGCCATGTGTTGTTCTCTTTCTTGCCGCGTCGTCTCGCCGGATCGTCTGGTGGGCGCGCGTCGCACCCGGCACGCGTCACCCGTATCCGGGGCCCGGGTCCGCGGCACGCCCGCGGGTTCCCCTCCCGCGGCCGAACCCGGCGGTCAGATGCGACCGGGGCCCCGCACAGAATCTACGCGCGGGGCCCCGGTGTGACGGGTGAGGACTCGCTGTGAAGGGGCGAATCCGTCCTATTTCGTTGTCTCGGGCACCGGTACGGCTCAGTACCCGGCCCAGGCGTGGGCGTCCATCACGTCCAGGATCTGCGTGGACCGCGCCGCGACGAGGTCGTCGTTCCAGTAGCCCCAGCCGTGGATGCCGGTGGTGCGGTACTCGAAGACGGCCTTGTTCGGAGCCGCGTTCATCGTGTTCTGGAACGCCAGGGTCGAGCCGCGGGACAGCCCCTCGAGGATGATGCCGTTGAACGTGTTGAACACGGCCTGCAGGCTGGAGGGCTGGTCGTACTGGCCCGGGATCGCGGAGCCGGCCGTGACGTACATCGGGATGTCGCGCAGCTTGTCGGCGTTGAGCAGCGGGTCGTTGCGACCCCACGCCGGCGCGCCGGGCAGGCCCCACATGGCGAACGGGTCACACCTGCACTGGTCGAACATCGCCAGCGGGATCATGGTGTACATGCCCGGGGCGGTGGGGTTCATGTAGCCGGAGAAGACCGACACCTGCTTGAACTGGTTCGGGTGGTTGGCCGCGAGCGTCGCGGCGGCGGAGCCACCCATCGACAGGCCGGCGATCGCGTTGTTGTCGCGCCGCACCCCGAAGTGGTCCGCGAGGTAGTTCGGCAGCTCGCGGGTCAGGAACGTCTCGTACTTGTACTCGAGCAGGTTGCCACCGAGGTTGATGGGCCGCTGCCAGTCCGAGTAGAAGGACACCTGGCCGCCGACGGGCATGACCAGCGTGATGTTGTCCTGCAGGAAGATGCGCTGCGCCTGGGCGTCGTGGGTCCACGCGTTCCAGTCGTCGCGCGCACGCAGCCCGTCGAGGAGGTAGAGACCGGCGTTGCCGCCGAAACGCGCGGGCTGCACCTGCACCTTGATGTGCCGGTTCATCGCCGGGGACCACACGTGGCAGAGCTGGACCCAGGACGCGACCGGATCCCACTCACAGCCCGGCCGCAGCTGGTTACGGAAACCGACCGGGTTCTCGTTGCCGCCGGCGGGCCGGAAGGCGGGGGCGGCCGGCGGCGGGGCCGACGAGCCCGCCGAGCCGAGGCTGGCGGAGGAACCCTGCTCGGTCGCCTGGGCGCCGGCCAGTGCCGGGGCGCCGACGAGGAGCCCTGCGGCCGTCGCCAGAGCGGTGAGCCCGGCGGCGAACCGGCGCCGGAGGGTGGAGTGGGACATTCGTTGGTTCCTTTGTTCGTTCCTGGTGCCCCGTGGGGCATCGGTGACGTTCATCGGACCGGCCCCACCAGGGAAGGACCGGAACTGCGACATCGAGGTCATCGATACTGTCGCGCACTATGGGACAGGTGTTACAGGTCGGGGACCGATTCGACCCCTGACTGTTACCGTTTCGAGACAACAGCGAGCGCCACCCTACCGAGTGCCCTGGTACTTCTCCACCTCCTCAGGCATCGGTAAGCCGCACCTCTGCACCTCGTACGCAGGGATTCTGTTGATCCGATACTCGGCGAATGAGAATGCGTTCACCAGGTTCGACCACCGCCGCTCGGGGGTCAACGGGGCGGAGTACGACTCGATCAGCGCCTGCGTCGCCGGGCACTGCAGCGCCACCTCGGCCTGGTTGACCCAGTTGACGTCGATCCACCGGGGGAAGTTGACCGGGTCCTCGATCACCCGCGTCTGCGCCAGCACCCAGTCGTACGGCAGGAACTTGTCGTGCCCGATCCGCCCGTCCTCCATCCGGTCCGTGTGCGCGGCGAGCGGCGAGGCCAACCCGACCGTGTCGTACACGCCCACGTCGAGGGGCAGGTTCATGCTCGTCATGCCCAGGTTGAGGAACACGACGGTCTTGACGGGCTCCTCGGGCAGTTCGAACGGCGCGAGCCCCGGCATCGGCCGGTCGTAGGAGAGGACGTCCCAGCGGTCCTGGAACCCCGGGACGGGCAGGAACACCGCCCCCGTCTCGTTGCGGGAGACGTCGCGGACGAGCGCGCGCATCCGCGGGAAGTCGAGGTAGTCGTCCGCGAGCAGCGGATGCCGGTGGCCGGTGCGTTGGATGTAGAACTGGCGCTCGTCGACGATCCCGGCCGCCGTGATGGTCTCCGGTTCCTCGCGGAAGGGGTCCTCGGTGACCTGGACGGTCACCGCCCATCCGACGACGACGAGCCATGCCGCGGCGGTGACGGGAACCGCCACCCGGCGCACGGACGCGTCCGCGGACCCGCGTGCGGGCCCGACGGGCAGGGGCACCACCGAGACGGGCAGGAGGAACAGGAACAGGGACGGCAGCAGCACCCGGCCGTGCATGAAGTCACCGCCGACGCGGGTGACGTACAGCAGCATCACCACGGCCACCACGAGGAACGCGATCGTCACCACCCGGGTGGAGCGGACCGCGCCCCGCAGGCGCAGCAGCCGGCCCACCTCGTCGTCGTCGTCGCCTCCCCGCGCGGAACCCGCTACCACCCCTCCCGGAACGGAATCCTCGTCCGCCCCTCTCTGCACGGAATCCGCTACCGTCCCTCCGGATCCGCTACCCCTGTGAGAGGAGCGGATCCCGAGTCGGAGTAGCGGATGTCCGGACGAGGCCGGTCCGGCCGCGCGGCGCGGGGCCGTGCGGGCCCACAGCGCCACGACACCGGCGACGAGCACGGCGGCCAGCGGCAACACCAACACGTACGGCGCGAGCAGGTCCCACAGGTACTCGGCGCCCTTGTCCCACTTCGACCCGCCCGCGTCCTTGGCCACGGCGGTGAGCGGGTAGGGCAGCGCGTAGAACGACATCCGCCACAGCTGGTACACCACCGGCGCGGTGCCCGCGATCACCACGAGCCACCCCAGATGCCGCCACGACTGCCGGGCCGCCGCCATCAACGCGAGGAAGACCGCGGCCGCCAACGCCATCTCGGGCCGCACCAACGGGCCCAGCCCCGCGACGAACGCGAGCACGGCGGTGGCCGGCGCGGGCAGACCGAACGGGCCCTCCCGGTGCGGCGCGCGTGCCCAGAGTTGCATCCCCAGCCACATCACGCCGATCCAGCAGATCACCAGCCCCGTCTCGAGACCCGAACTGGCGAAGTCGCGCGCCGGCGGCAGCATCACGTAGACGAGGACACCGAACGGCAGGAGCAGCACCGGCCCGCCGGCCGGCGCACGACGCGTCCCGCGGTACATGACGCGGGCACCGAGCATCGCGCACGCCACAGCAACCATGCTCAGCGTGAGCGCCAGCCCCAGCGCCACCAGCTCCAGGCGGTAGCCGACGACCTCGTGGGTGAAGTAGATGAGATAGGTCCACAGGGTGGAGGTGTTGGACTCCACCCGCTCCCCCGCGTTGAACACCGGACCGTTGCCGGCGACGAGGTTGCGGACCGTGCGCAGCACGATGAGACCGTCGTCGGCGATCCACCGTCGCTGCCACGCGCCGGCGAGGAAGATCGCCACCACCACCGCGAGCCCGGCCCAGAAGGCCTGCTCAGCGCGCCGGGCACCACGCCCCACGCCCCGCCCGGCGCGGGGCGCCGCCGTCACGTCCGACATCGTGGTCCCGCCGGATCAGGCCAGCGACGGGACGACGTAGACCCCGATCACCACGGTCAGGACCCACAGAGCCGCGAGGACCTGCAGGACGCGGTCGCCCAGCGCGATGTCCTCCGGCTCGCCGGCCTGCGCGGCGTCGACGTCGACCGCGTAGCGCAGCACCGCGATGGTGAACGGCACGATCGAGATCTGCAGCCAGATCGCCGCACCGGCCGGCTGGGTGGGATCCGAACCCCGGTCGTACGCCCACAGGGCGTAACACAGCACGAGCACCGTGGCGGACAGCGTCCACACGAAGCGCAGGTAGGTGGGCGTGTAGCTCTCCAGCGCCTTGCGGATCTTCGCGCCGGTCTTCAGGTGCAGGCTGAGCTCCGCGTACCGCTTGCCCGCGGCCATGAACAGCGACCCGAACGCCATGACGAGCAGGAACCACTGCGAGATCGCGACCTCGGCCGCCGCGCCGCCGGCCACCGCACGCAGCAGGAAGCCGGACGAGACGAACGCGATGTCCAGCACCGGCTGATGCTTGAGCCCGAAGCAGTACATGAGCTGCAGCACGATGTACACGGCCACGACGATCGCCAGGGCCGGGTGCGCGAACAGCACCGAGATGAGCAGCGCGGTGACGATGAGCACGACCGCCATCGCGTACGCCAGCCCCACGGGCAGCACGCCCGCCGCGATGGGGCGGAACCGCTTGGTCGGGTGGGCCCGGTCGGCCTCGACGTCCATCGCGTCGTTGATGAGGTACACGCTCGAGGCGGCCATGCAGAACGCCACGAACGCGATGAAGACGGAGAACAGCACGCTGCCGTCCGTGAGCGTCTGCGTGCCGGCCGCCGCGGGCGCGGCGACGACGAGGACGTTCTTGACCCACTGCCGCGGCCGGAGGGCCTTGATCATCCCGTCGACCAGGTTCTTGGGAGGGGCGCCCTTGGCCTCCTCCTGCGCCTCCGCGACATCGTCGATCTCGTTCGCCGTGTGCGGTTCGGCCCCCAGCAGATGATGGTCCCGATGGTCCCCCGCACCCCGGGCGGCCGGCACTCCGGTCTTGTCGGTCATCGTCTCTCCTCGGGGATCTCGGTGGCGCGCGGACCCGCCGCGCCGTCGCGCAGTGCCCCGGGCAGGACCTGCTGGACCGCATCCCAGGGCCAGACCGCGCGGGTGAGGGCAGCGCACCCCGCACCGACGGCGGCACCGGCGAGCACATCCGAAGGGTAGTGGACTCCCAGCACCAACCTGGAGGCCAGCATCGCCGGCACGAGGGCCGGCGCGACCGGCACCCCGGTCACCGAGCCCGCGAGCAGGGCGAACGCCGTGGTCGAGGTGGCGTGCGAGGACGGGAAGCTCAGCTTGGAGGGGGTGCCCACCCCCACCGCCACCGACGGGTGGTCCGGTCGACGCCGGCGCACGATCCGCTTGACCACGACCGAGGTGGCGTGCGCGCCGAAGCTGCCGACACCGACCATCGCCCACCGGCCGCGGCGGGCGGGGTCGACGACCATGCCGGCCGCGGCGATCCCCATCCATCCCAGCGCGTGCTCGCCGACGTGCGACAGCGTCACGGCCGTCTGCCGCGACCCCGGCACCGCGAGCAGGCGCTTCTGCACCGCCGCCAGGAGCCGGACCTCGCCGGTGGGGACGGGGATCTCGACCGGCACCACCGGATCAGTCATCGAAGACACGGCTCCAGGCCTCCTTGGTCACGAGTTCGGTGTGGGCGTCACGGTAGCGGCGTCGCATCTCGGGGAACCGCCGGAACAGTTCACGGTGCAGGGCCGCCGACTCCTTGAACAGCGCCGTGGCCAGTTCGCGGTCGCGCTTGCGGTAGACCACCCCGCGGCCGTCCGCGGTGGTGACGGTGGCGCCGTCCACCCGGCTCAGCGAGTACCAGCGCGCCTCGATCGGTGGGAAGTTGGCCTGCGGCACCTCGTGGTGACGCTTGTCGTCCTTGCTCAGGGTGTGCGCGAGACCCCGCGCGAGGGCGACTGCCTTGCGCACCGGGCCGCGGGGCTCGGCATGGATGCCGGCGGGCCCGCCCGACGGCGCGGGCAGATCCACCGCCGACGGGATGACCACCGCGTCGGGGAACTCCGCCCGCATCGCCCGGACCTTGGGCAACGCGGTCGGGAGCAGGTCGTAGAGCGCCTCGGGCCCGCGCAGGAAGTCGCGGATGGCCTCGATCTGGATGGCCACCGTCGAGTACTCGAGACACACGAGGTGCTTGACCAGCGCCTTGAGGCTGGACTGCATGATCCCCTTGTGGTCCCCGTCGTGGTACAGCGAGGCCACCACGAGGCGGTTGCGCAGGTGGAAGTAGGCCTGCCAGTCGATCGCGTCGTCCTTGTCGGACCACGCCATGTGCCAGATCGCCACACCCGGCATGGTGACCGTCGGATGGCCGGCGCGTCGGGCGCGCAGCCCGTACTCCGCGTCGTCCCACTTGATGAACAGCGGCAGCGGTTGGCCGATCTTCTCCGCGACGACCCGCGGGATGAGGCACATCCACCAGCCGTTGTAGTCCACGTCGATCCGACGGTGCAGCGGCTTGGGGTTGTCGCGGTCGGTGAGCTGGTACGTGGAGAAGTCGTAGTCGTAGTCCGCGTGCGGGGCGGCGGTCCACATGAAGTCGTGGGCGCCCACGACCTCACCCATCGTGTGCAGGTGGCTGCGCTCCTGCAGGTTGAGCATCTGCCCACCCACGAGCATCGGGACGGTGGCGAACCGTCCGAACGCGAGCGCACGCAGGATCGAGTCGGGTTCGATCTCGATGTCGTCGTCCATGTACAGGATGTACGGCGAGTCGGTGAGCCTGCGCGCCTCGTACATGATGCGGCTGTACCCGCCCGACCCGCCCAGATTCGGCTGGTCGAACATGTGCAGCCGGTCGCCGAGGAACTCCGCAGCCTCCGCGAAGCCGGGCTCGTCCCGGACCTTCCTGTCGCCCTGATCCGGCATGAGGACCGCGTCGATCACCGCGTCGACCTCGGGGTCCGAGGTCAGCGCACGCAGTGCGGCCACCGCGTCACCGGGCCTGTTGAAGGTGGGGATCCCGACGGTCACCCGCCGGTCGTTGGGCACCTGCACCGCCGGGTCGGGTCGACCGTCCGGGCTCGCGTCGGGACGCGTGGCCGGCGCCTCGATCGCGGAGTACCAACCACCCGCGAGCAGTTCGACGTCCGTGTCGGAGGTGAGGTCGAACCAGATCCAGCCGCCGTCCTCGAACGGCCCCAGGTCGCACACGAACTCGACCGTGGTGACCTTCCCCGCCTCGCCCGGCTCACCGACGACGTCGCCGGTGATCGCGATGCGCGACCCGTCGATCTTCGAGCGGTAGAGATCGACGCGGCCCGCGCCGCGGACGGTCAACCGCAGGACGACCTCGTCCAGCACCGTCCACCGGCGCCAGTAGGCCGCCGCGAACGCGTTGAAGTAGGTGGCGAACGAGACCTCGGAGTCCGCTCCGACGGCGAGCGACGTCCGGGTGGACGAGTGCGCGCGGCGGGAATTGGTGGGCGCCTCGTCGAGGTAGAGCGAGCGCACGTCGAGAGGCTCGCCGGCCCGCGGCAGGATGATCCGCTGGAGGCACTCCCGGCCACGTGGATCGGCGAGCGCGGCGACCGATCGCTCGACCTCGTCGACCAACTCGTGGTGGCCGTGATGTTCCATGTGTGCGTGTCCCCGTCCCGACGGCCGGGGCCGCCCTCGTCCACTCCGCAGTATCCTGCGCACCTCCGCGCCCGCGGACCCGCCGCCGGGAGGCGGGGGTACGGGACGAAAGCCGGGTCGATCGTACCCGCCGGGGCCGACGCACCCCGCCCACCACGCGCGGGGCCCCACCCACGCGCCCGTGCGCCGCCCACCCGGACGCGTATGCGGGCACCCACCCGGACGGGCTCACCACCTAGTCTCGTCCCATGCACCTCACCGCTTCGCCACGCCGCCGCCCGGCCGTCCGCACCGCCCTCGGAGTGCTCGCCCTCGCCACGCCCCTCGCGCTCGCCGGGTGTGGTTCCGACGGCGCCTCGACCGACGAGCAGGCGGCCGGCGGCACCACGAGCGCGGCGCAGTCCGAGGGCCGTGGATCCGGCGGCGAGGTCGAGTGCCCGCCCGCCGAGGGCACGGACGAGCGCACGACCTCCTTCGATTCGGCCCCGCCGATGTGCCTGACGCCCGGGGTCGACTACTCGGCAGTGATCACCACCGACGCCGGCACCGTCACCGTGGATCTGCTCGAGGAGAAGGCGCCGGAGACGGTCAACAACTTCGTGTTCCTCGCGCGCCACAACTACTACGACGGCATCTCCTTCCACCGCGTGATCCCCGGTTTCATGATCCAGGGCGGCGACCCGCAGGGAACCGGCAGCGGCGGGCCGGGTTACGAGTTCGCCGACGAACTGCCCGCCGAGGGCGAGTACGAGATCGGCTCGATGGCCATGGCCAACGCCGGCCCGGACACCAACGGGTCGCAGTTCTTCATCGTCACGGGCGACGCCGGCGTCTCGCTCCCGCCGGACTACAGCCTCTTCGGCACCGTCACCGAGGGCATGGAGGCCGTGTCGGCGATCGAGGCCGACGGCAGCTCGCAGGGCCGGCCGCAGACCACGCACACCATCGAGTCGGTGGAGATCGTCGAGGGCTGACCCCGGCCGGTGGCGGCACCCGGCGTCGGCAGGCCGTCCCGCGGCGGCGGGTCGGCGGCCGGCCCGCGGCGGGCCCTCCGTGGCCGGCCCGCAGCGTCGGCCGGCCCGCGGCGGCGTGCACTCAGCCAGCGTGAGTCCCGCCGGATACGCTGCCTCACCGGCTCACGCTGGCGAAGTGGTCCACTCGGCCAGCGTAAGCGGGCGGTAACCGGGCAATCTGCCAGCGCGAGCCGTAGGGGCAGCACAGGTCGGGGCAGGTGCGCTGCCTCCCTGCCAGTCCCGTCCGCGGCGGAGCGGAGGCGGCGTAGCGGCGGGCCAGAGGCCGGGCCCGGGGTCACCCAGCGGCGGCAAGGGAAGTCCCGGCGGGGGCGGTCCCGGGCAGCCGCGCCCGGCCGCCCGCCGAGGTCAGTACCCGCTCGACCCGCCGCCGCCCGAGAACGACGCGTTCGAGTAGCTCGTGGTGGTCGAGCTCGCCGACTGGGCCGCCTGCACGTCGTGCGCGTGCCAGCTCGACACCACGTAATACGGGACGAAGCCGTTGTAGCCGTAGCCGGCCCGCCAGTCCCGTTCGTAGAGCCGGGGCGCATGGCGGTCGCCCGCGTCCTCGGCTGCCTCGACGTCCGACATCTCGCGGGCTTGGATCGCCTCCACGACGATCCGGTAGTCCACCACCAGACGGGCGTAGCGGTCCATGAAGTCGGCCGCCTGGGTATCCCGCGCCAACTCGTCGGCCCGCGCGTCCAGGGCCCGGGCCTGCGCGGCCAGCCGATCGTCCTCGGTCCCCAGCGCGGCGGCGGTCATGTCCTCGTGCAGTTCGCCGAGCTGCCGTCGGCGCACGTCGGCGTCACCCTGTTCCATCCGGAAGAGCTGCTCGATGTTCTTCTCCGCCGTCTCCATCTGGTCGACGGTCGTGTGCGCGAGTTCGATGTCGGCGGCCCTGGCCCGGAACTCCGCGTCGGTCGAGTCGGGCCGCAGGTCGCCGATCCGGCCCATCACGGTGTTCAGCGCGAGGAACCGGTCCCGGACATCGGCCCATTGCGACCGCAGCTCGTCATCGGCCAACGGGGATCGCAGAGAGTGGGCGCGGATGTCCAACCCGGTGAGTTCCTGCGCGATCCGTCCGTACTCGCGGGAGACCCGGTCGTAGCGCTCCCTCGCCGTCGTCGCCTTCTTCTTGCGGGTCGCCGCCACCCCGGCCCCGATCGCACCGGCGCCCACGACACCCGCACCACCGAGAGCCCACGGCAGCCAGCCCGGCACGCCCTCCGACTCCGGCGCCAGGACGGTGGGATCCGCGGCCGCCCGCGCCCCCGCGAGCAGCCCCACCGCGTGGTTCTCGCGGCGCATCGGGTCCTTCATCGCCTCCAGCGCGCCGTCGAGGTGGCGTCCCTCGAAGACGTCGAGCGCCGCGCACACGTCGTCGCCGCAGTAGATCCCCACGTCGCGCGCCTCGGTGTCATTGGCGACGATGAGGGTGCCCGGCGCCCACTTCTCCCTGTCCTCCGAGACGAGGTCGGGTCGCTCGGCCTGCGCGAAGCGCTCGGTCGTGTCGTTGAGGTTGTCGCCGTCGTCGTCAAAGACGAGATACTCGACGCGCGTGACCTGCGGCGGGAACGCGATGCGCGCGGTCTCGGTGCGGAGCAGCTCCTGGTCGCCCGGCGAGAGCACGCCGGCGCGGTCGGTGACGCCCACCGCGACCTCGGCGACCGAAGGCGCCTCGGCCGGTGCGGGCGGCGCGGGCGGGGCCTGTGTCTCGGCGGGGGCGGCCGGCGCGGGAGCGGGCGCCTGGGCTCGGGCCGGCGTAACCGACCCGAGGAGCAGCAGCGACAGCGCGGCGACGACGCCGATCAGGACCGCGGCCCGGCCGGCGGCGGAGCCCACGACGGTGGCGATGGCGGAGGCGGGCACCGTGCGGGGAGGGGTCCGGAGGATCGTGCGGGTCATGTCAGAAGCGTAGGCGCGCTCCGCAGTCCCCGTCGCCACTTCGCGGCCGGTGTCCGAGGCGACCGATACGCTCATGCCCGTGTTCGCCCTGGAAACGCTCATCGCCATCACGGTCGCACTGACCACCGCGTTCGGCGGCCTCGTCGCGGAGGATCTCATCTCCCGCGACGCGTCGTGCACCGTCGGCGCGGTGTCCGACCTGTGGTCTGAGAACTGCACCTCGCCGTCCCGGCTGGGCTGGTTCCTCGGCACCCTGGTGGTGCTGGTGGCGGCGATGGCGCTGCGGGCATGGCTCATGGCCCACAACGGCACCCTGTATTACCTGCGCCTGCTGCCGGCCGAGAGCGCGGACCGGATGCGCGCCGCCGTGGACGTGGCCAACGCCCGCAGCCTGGGGTTCCGCTCGGCGACGGGCTGGTTCGGTACCGCCAACACGGTAGTAGACCTGCGCCGCGAGGTCGACCACATCTCGGACGAGCTCGAGCGGGCGATGAACGACGACGATGACGCGACCGGCTTCCTCCTCGCGCCCAACCTCGCGTTCCCGGCGGCACTCGCGGTCGGCTACGACACGCTCCTGCGCGAGCGCACCCACCTGGCCGAACTGCCCGTGGAGGCGCGGAAACGGCGCCTGCCGGGCGGGGACACCGGCGTGCGCACGGTGTACTTCGACGACGGCGACGACGAGTGGGCCGAGCGCCGGTGGCGGTCCCGCCGCGGACAGGCGGGGGCGGAACTGGCGATGGTGACCCTGCCCGCCGGGTCGGCGACCGCGGTGCCGGCGGACCGGACGTCCGTGCGGCGGGTCTGGTTGTCGCTCCAGCTGGAGGGGGGCGGTCCGGTCGCCGAGGTGGACGCGGGTCATCCACTGCGGGAGGCGGCGGACCTCGTCGTCGTCGTGGGTCCCACCACCGGCACCGACGGGGATGCCTCGCCCGCCGCCGCGGGCGGCGCCACCCTCCGGCCGTGGACGCTCCCCGCCGGGCGGTGGTACCCGGGCGCGAGCGGCCGGCAGGTGGACCGGCGGGCGTTCGCGCGGCTGGTGGAGGAGCTGTCCGGGGCGGTGGAGCAGGTGCTCGACGACTACCCGGAGGCGCACGTGCTCCTGTCCGGGCGGATGCCGCGGAGCGTGGCGTTCGCGCTGGGTTACGTCATCTCGCAGCGCAAGGACGACCGGATCGAGGGCAAGCGCGCCGCCCTGCACCCGACGCGTGAGGAGGACACGCGGGCCGAGCGGGCCCAGGCCCGGGCGGAGAACGAGGGCCTGAGCTCGCTGAGCCGGTTCTGGACGTCGGTCACGCCCGTGCTGGTGCACCTGGGCGAGGCCAAGCCGACGATCGTGCACGCCGCGCAGCGGGACGCGGTCGTCCACGGGCTGGGCGCCGCCGCACCGTCGGGCGCCGCCGCCCCGTCGGGCACCGACGCGCCAGGATCCGCTACCCCGACGACGGATCCGCTACCCCGGTGGGAGTAGCGGATCCCGCCGGGGAGTAGCGGATTCCGCGTGGTGGGTCAGCCGTCGGCGAGCGGGGCGCCGTCGCGCAGGTGCGGGGCCAGCGTGTTGTCGAACATCGTCAGCGCGGAGGCGATGGCCATGTGCATGTCCAGGTACTGGTAGGTGCCCAGGCGGCCGCCGAACAGCACCTTGTTGGCCGCGGTCTCGGCCTTGGCGCGATCGCGGTAGGCGGCCAGCTTCTCGCGGTCCGTCGACTCGTTGATCGGGTAGTACGGCTCGTCGTCGCGCTCGGCGAAGCGGCTGTACTCGCGCATGATCACGGTCTTGTCCGTGGGGTAGTTCTTGCGCTCGGGGTGGAAGTGGCGGAACTCGTGGATGCGGGTGTAGTCGTACTCCGCGTCGTTGTAGTTCATCACCGGGGTGCCCTGGAAGTCGCCGGTGGGCAGGACCTCGGTCTCGAAGTCCAGGGTGCGCCAGCCCAGCTCGCCGTCCGCGTAGTCGAAGTAGCGGTCCAGCGGCCCGGTGTAGACGACCGGGGCGTCGGGGCTCGCGGCGCGCACGGCCTCGCGGACGTCGAACCAGTCGGTGTCCAGGACGACGTCGATCCGCTCGTCGGCGGCCATGTTCTCCAGCCACGCGGTGTAACCGTCGACGGGCAGGCCCTCGTAGGTGTCGTTGAAGTAGCGGTTGTCGAACGTGTACCGGACGGGCAGGCGCGTGATGTTGCCGGCGGGCAGGTTCTTGGGGTCGGTCTGCCACTGCTTGGCGGTGTAGTCCTTGATGAACGCCTCGTACAGCGGCCGGCCGATGAGGGAGATCGCCTTCTCCTCGAAGTTGGCCGCCTCCTCGGACGAGAACTCGGAGGCCTGCTCGGCGATGAGCGCGCGGGCCTCGTCGGGCGAGTAGTAGCGGCCGAAGAACTGGCAGATCAGGCCCAGGCCCATGGGGAACTGGTAGGCGGTGCCCTTGTGCATGCAGAAGACGCGGTGCTGGTAGCCGGTGAAGGACGTGAACCGGTTGACGTACTCCCACACGCGCTCGTTGGAGGTGTGGAACAGGTGGGCGCCGTACTTGTGGATCTCGATGCCGGTCTCGGGCTCGGGCTCGGAGTAGGCGTTGCCGCCGATGTGGTGGCGCCGCTCGAGCACCAGCACGCGCTTGCCGAGCTCGCTCGCCGCCCGCTCGGCGACGGTCAGACCGTAGAAACCCGACCCCACCACGATGAGGTCATAGGTGCCCCACTGTCGTTCGCCTGCCATAACCTTCGAGCCTTCCCGTAGTCCGTGGGGGCGGTGCGGCGCCGTCTCGTGCGCCGCGGCCGCCCACCTGACCGCGCGCCGGTCGGCGCGGGTCCGGGTTCAAGGGTATCCGGCGGGTCGGGGGTGGGTTCAGGGCACGCCGACGACGACGAGGAGGACGACTTCGCGCGCGACCCGCGGGGGCCCACGGCGCAGGTCGGGCGTTCTCGTCGTCGTACGTCGGTTCGAAACTACATCCCTGTAGTCCCAACTTTCACACTTTTACCACTTGGTTTCAGGCGCTTCTTGGCTAACATTGACACCGTTCGTCACATACGTCCCAGTGGTCTCGCCTCGGCGTGACCTCCGGGCAGTAGTGCCCCGCAGCGTGCGCAGCCGCGTGACACACAGACATCTGATCTGGAGAAGCCCTTGAGAACACGACGCCGCCCTCTGCACTTCAGCGGTCGACGCCGGACCCTCGCCCTGGCGGTGGCGGTCGCGGCGTCCGTCGTCACGCCCCTCGCCGTGTACGGGGCGGACCGGGTCGTCCAGTCCGGCGACGACATCACCGCCACCGCCGGTGGCGGCCTGCCGACCGGTGAGGTCGAGGTCCCCCTGGCCGACGCGCCCGCCGCGAGCGGGGTCGACGCCGACATCGCGTCCGGCGCCGCGCCCGTCCGCGAGGTCACCTCGGACACGCCGTTCTCCATGGTCGGCGTCACCTGGAAGGGCCACAACCCGGCCGCCGTCGCGCAGCTCCGCGCCAAGAACCCCGACGGCTCGTGGGGCCCGTGGTACGAGGCCGAGTCGACCGACGGCAAGGGCGAGAGCGTCACCGGCACCGGCGGCACCGAGCCCGTCTACCTGGGGCTCGACACCACCGCCGTCCAGATCTCGCTGTCCGGCATCGACCTCGACGACACCTCCCTGGCCGGCGCGCCCGAGGTGACCCCGGACGAGCCCGCGCCCACCGACACCCGGCCCGCCGACGCCCCGCGCGCCGATGATGCCGTCACCGCCGCCGACGAGGCCGGGGCCCCCGCCGACGAGGACGTGGCCGCCGCGCGCACCGCCGACCCGGCCCCCACGCCGTCCGCGGCGCCGACCGCGGACGCCCCCGCGGACCCGACCTCCGCGCCGTCCCGGCCGGCGTCGGACGGCACCCCGCCCGCGCCAACCCGCTACGCCGACATCAAGCCCGTCGCCGAGACCACCGACCTCGACCCCTCGTCGGTCAAGGCCGTCCTGCTCACCCCCGACGCCACGCCGACCCCGGACCCCGAGGCGTTCGCCGACGTCACCGCCTCCGGCGGCACCGGCGCGAGCGGCGACATCGCGGCCAAGCAGCCGTCCATCATCACGCGGGCCGGCTGGGGCGCCGACGAGTCGATCCGCTGCCGCAGCGCGTCCTACGACCCGTCGCTCGCCGCGGCGGTCGTCCACCACACCGCCGGCAGCAACAACTACACCCGCGAGGGCTCGGCCGGCGTCATGCGCGGCATCTACACGTACCACGCCCGCACGCTCGGCTGGTGCGACGTGGGCTACAACGTGCTGGTCGACAAGTACGGGCAGGCGTTCGAGGGCCGCGCGGGCGGCCTGAACCGCAACGTCCAGGGCGCCCACGCCGGTGGCTTCAACGGCAACACCTGGGGCATCTCGATGATGGGCGACTACTCGACCGTCTCCCCGTCCGACGCGACCATCCGCAAGGTCGGCGAGATCCTCGGCTGGCGCCTGTCCGTGGCCGGCGTCGACCCCAAGGGTTCCGACACCCACTACTCCGAGGGCACCTCGTACACCAAGTACTCGTACGGCACCGCCGTGCGCCTGCCCAACATCTTCGCCCACCGCGACGTCGGTCTCACCAGCTGCCCGGGCAACGCCGGGTACGCCAAGATGGGCCAGATCCGCGACATCGCCGCGTCCTACGCCAAGAGCGGTGGCGGCGGCGGGACCACGGCCCCGTCCAACCCGGGCACCGGCGGCGGTGGCGGCACCGGCGGCGGTGGCGGCACCGGCGGCGGTGGCGGCACCGGTGGCGGTGGCGGTACCGGCAGCGCGGGCCTGCCCGCGATCAGCCCGTCCGGCATCCAGGACGCCGTCGTCTCCGCGCTACGCACCGTGCTCAGCGGCGGGCGCCTCGACCCCGCGGCCCTGACCCGCGCCCTGCTCGGCGGCAAGACCCTCGCGGACCTGCCGGTCGACGCCGGCTCGGTGGGCGACGCGGTCGGCGTGGACCTCGGATCGGTGGAGGACCTGGCCGGCGGCGACTTCCGGGGACTGGGCCAGCAACTCGGAGCCCAGCTCGGCAAGGCCCTCTCCGGGGTCCAGCGCTTCGGGAACGTCTCCCTGGTCAAGCACGAGAACGGCGCGCTGTACTCCTCCCCCGAGACCGGCACCCACCCCGTGTGGGGCGTGATCGGTGACGCGTGGGCCGCGCAGGGCTTCGAGCACGGCCCGCTGGGCCTGCCGGTCTCCTCGGAGGCCGAGCGCGCGGACGGCACGATCGCCCAGCGGTTCGTCGGCGGGACGCTCGTCTACGACCCGCGGACCGGGCAGCTCGGCGTCGAGCCCAACCCCTGACCTGGCCGTGGGCCTCCCGCCACACACACGCGGCGGGAGGCCCACGCACGGGCACTCCAGACTTGCGGACCGGCTCCCACCAGGTGTGCCCCTCCCCCACCGGGGCGGGGACACACCGGGGAAGTGGTGGGGACCGGTCCGCGACCTATTTCCGCGCGGGGTCGGACCGCCCGGGTGACTCCCGGATCAGGTCCACCACCGACGCAGGACGTGCGCGAGGCCGGCCTCGTCGTTGGTGAGGGTGACCTCGTCGGCGGCGGCGTGGACCGCGGGGATGGCGTTGCCCATCGCCACGCCGAGATCGGCCCAGCGCAGCATCTCGAGGTCATTGGGCATGTCCCCGAACGCCACCGTCACGGGCACGGCCGCGGTCGGGGTCGCCCCCGCGGCGGCGGTGGAGGCCGCGATCCGCTCGAGGCCGCTCGCCTTGGTCACGCCGCGGGCCGCGAACTCGATCAGCCCGTCGGTCGTGGAGTAGGTGACGTCGGCCAGGTGGTCGACCGCCCCACGCAGCGCGGCCATCATGTCGGCGCTGGGCATGCCGGGGACGCGGGCGAGCAGTTTGAGCACGGGCTCCGAGAGCACCTCGGCGTGCCCCACCTCGAGGTGGGCGGGGTGGATCCAGGCGTGTTCGTAGTCCGGGCTGGCCACGAAGTCGGCATCGGCGGCGTCGGTGCCGAGGCGTTCGGCCGCGATCCCGCTGCCCGGCAACCGCTCCCGCAGGACCTCGTCGATCGCCGCGAGGGCGTCAGGCTCGAGCAGGGTGGTCTCGAGGAACTCCCCGCTGTCGGTGTCCATGATGACGGCGCCGTTCGCGCACACCGCCAGGGGCGCGACGGGCAACTGGTCGACCACCTGCGCGAGCCAACGCGGGGGCCGGCCGGTGGCCAGGACGAAGGTCGCGCCGTCGGCGACCAGGTCCTCGACCACGGCCCGGTTGGCGGCGGGGACGAGGTCATCCGATCCGATCAGGGTCCCGTCGACGTCCGTGGCGACGAGGATCGGCCGCGACCGGGTCACGGAGCGTCCGGGCCCGCCGGTCCCTTCGGTGACTCGACATCGGCCACCGACGTGCCCTCGGCGGCCGCCTTCTCGGCGCGGCGACGCAGTCGCTCGGCGTGCTCGGCCTCGTCGAGGGCGGTCGCCTCCTCGAGCGTGGGGGCCGAGCCGCCGAGGCGGGCCGGCACCCAGTTGGCGCCGGCCGGGTAGGGGCCGTAGCGCTCGGCGTACTCGTCCTGGAGCCGCCCGAGGGCCGCCTGCATCCGGGAGCGGACCTCCTGGGTGCACTCGTCGATCGGCTCGTACGCCCTCATGGGCTCGCCGACCTCCATCATGATGGGCATCTTCGGCCGCAGGAGCTTCTTGGGCAGCCCCTTGGTCCACACGCGCTGGGATCCCCACACCGTCACGGTGATGATCGGGACGTCGGCCGCGAGGGCCATCCGCACGGCACCGGACTTGAACTCCTTGATCTCGAAGCTGCGGCTGATGGTCGCCTCGGGGAACACGCCCACCAGCTCGCCGGCCTCGAGGCGGGCGACGGCCTCGTCGAACGACGCCTTGCCGGCCGTGCGGTCGACGGGGATGTGCTTGAGCTCGCGCATGATGGGCCCGGCGACGGGGTGCTCGAACACCTCGTGCTTGGCCATGTATCGGATGAACCGCTTGTGCACACGGGCGGGCAGGCCCGCGTAGACGAAGTCGAAGTACCCGGTGTGGTTGACCACCACCACCGCTCCGCCCACCGCCGGGAAATGGTGTTCCCCGCGCACGGTGATGTCCAGTCCCTGGACCTTGAACATCGTCCGGGCGAACCCGATGATCCCTGTATAGAGCAGCTCCACGCGCCCCAGGGTAGCGGCCCGCGGCGGCGGGTGTCCGGGACCGCCGGTAGGTTCGGCGGGGTGGACCATGACGCCCCCTTCGATTCGGTCGATCCGGCGACGCGCAGTCGTCACTACTCCTGGCCCGCGCTCCCGGACGCCACCGCGCGGTCTCCGCACGCCGGCCTCGACGCCCTGCGGGAGATCATCGACGGGCGGCGGCACCTCTCCCCCGGCGCGTACTCCCTGGGCGTCCGCCTGACCGGCGCCGAGGCGGGCGCGGTGACGATGACGGCCGAACCGGCGGACTGGGCGCTCAACAACGGCGGCACCGTCCACGGCGGGATCGTCTCCGGCTGGGTGGATGCGGCGCTCGGGTACGCGACCGCGACGGTCGTCGAGGAGGGCACGGGCTACAGCACGCTCGATCTCACCGTCCGCTACATCCGCGCCCTCCGGCTGGAGAAGACCCCCGCGACGATCCACGCGGAGGTCGAACACGCCGGCCGGTCGACGTGCGTGGTGCAGGCGAAGGTCCTCGACACCGACGGCCGCACGTGTGCCAGCGCGAGCGGCGTGATGATGCTGTTCCGGCCCGGGTCGGCGTGATGACCGGCGCGGCCACGCCGGGCCCGGTGACCGTCCGCCCCGAACGCCCCGGCGATGCGGACGGCATCCGCGCCGTCGTCCGCGCCGCGTTCCCCACCGCCGAGGAGTCGGTCCTGGTCGACGCGCTCCGGGCGGATCCGGGCGCCTGGATCGACGGGCTGAGCTGGGTCGCCGTCCGCGACGACGAGAACGACGACGACGACGAAGCCAGCCGCTCCGGGACCGGCACGATCGTCGGGCACGCCCTGCTCACCCGCTGCCACGTCGGGCGGACCCCCGCGCTGTGCCTGGCGCCGTGTTCGGTCCCGCCGGGGCTCCAGGGGACGGGGGTCGGAACGGCCGTCACCGCCGCCGCCCTGGACGCGGCCCGCGCGGCGTCCGAACACCTCGTCGTCGTCCTCGGACACCCCACCTACTACCCGCGGTTCGGCTTCGAACGGGCGTCACCCCACGGGATCCGCCTGTCCGTGGAGGTCCCGGACGAGGCGCTGATGGTGCTGCGGCTCGACCCGGCGTCGCCCGTCCCGTCCGGCCTGGTGCGCTACGCGCCGGCGTTCGGGATCTGAGCGCGCCCGCCCGGCCGGGACCCCAGCAGGCCCGGGCGCGGCCGGGCGGCACGTGCCACCCGGCCGGGACGTCAGCGGATCGGCTCGAGGACCTCGCGCCCCACGAACGGGCGCAGCGCCTCCGGAACCACCACGGAGCCGTCGGCCTGCTGGTGGTTCTCGAGGATCGCCACCAGCCACCGCGTGGTGGCCAGGGTGCCGTTGAGGGTGGCGGCGGTCTGCGTCCGGCCCTCGTCGTCGCGGTAGCGCACGCCGAGCCGGCGGGCCTGGAACGTCGTGCAGTTGGACGTCGAGGTGAGCTCGCGGTACGTGCCCTGGGTGGGCACCCACGCCTCGCAGTCGTACTTGCGGGCGGCGGAGGACCCCAGGTCGCCGCCGGCGATGTCGATGACGCGGAACGGCAGCCCCATGGCCTGCAGCATCTCCTTCTCGAAGCCGAGCAGCCGCTTGTGCTCCTCGTGCGCCTCCTCGGGCTTGCACCAGGAGAACATCTCGACCTTGTCGAACTGGTGGACCCGGATGATGCCGCGGGTGTCCTTGCCGTGACTGCCGGCCTCGCGGCGGAAGCACGAGGACCAGCCGCAGTACCGCTTCGGCCCCTGCGACAGGTCGAGGATCTCGCCCTGGTGGTAGCCGGCCAGGGCGACCTCGGAGGTGCCGACCAGGTACAGGTCGTCGGCCTCGAGTCGGTAGACCTCGTCGGCGTGGGCGCCGAGGAAGCCGGTGCCCTGCATGATCTCGGGCCGCACGAGCACGGGCGGGATCATCATGGTGAAGCCGTTGGCGGTGGCCTTCTGCGCGGCGAGCTGCAGCATGCCCAGCTGGAGCAGCGCGCCGTAGCCGGTGAGGAAGTAGAAGCGGGCGCCGGAAACCTTGGCCCCGCGCTCCATGTCGAGCAGGCCGAGGCTCTCGCCCAGTTCGAGGTGGTCCTTCGGCTCGAAGTCGAAGGTGGGGATCTCGCCGATCCGCTCGAGTTCCACGAAGTCGTCCTCGCCGCCGGCGGGTGTGCCCTCCTCGACGACGTTGGACAGCAGCCGCTGGAGGCGGTCGACCTCGGCCGCCGCGGCCTTTTCGGCCTCCTCGGCGTCCTTGACCGCCTGCTTGAGCGCACCCGCGGCCTCGAGCAGCGCGGGCCGGTCCTCGGGCGACGCCTTGCCGACCTTCTTGCCGTGCGCCTTCTGGTCGGCGCGTGCGGAGTCCGCCGCCGCGATGGAGGAACGTCGGGTCTCGTCGGCGGCCAGCAGCTGGTCGACCAGCGACGGATCCTCGCCGCGGGTGCGCTGGGAGGCGCGGACGAGGTCGGGGTTCTCGCGGAGCAGCTTGAGATCGATCACGCGCCTCAGCCTAGCGGCCCGCGCCAATCGCTCCGTCGGCCAGTCGCGGCGGGGCTCTGTTGACAGTCGGGGCCGGGCGCTGCGGCCGACTCAGACCCCGAACAGCTCCAGGAAGGCGTCCTTCTCGAACATGCGCGCGGTGTCGACCGCGGTCGGCGTGCCACCGTACGGGTCCGCGCCCGCCTCGAACAGGACGCGCACGACCTCGCCGTAGCCCTTGAACACCGCGCCCGCCAGCGGGGTCTGCCCCCGGTCGTTCGCGCGGTCGACCTCCGCGCCGCGCTCGAGCAGTGCGCGGACTGTGTCCGGGTGGCCGTTGTAGGCCGCCAGCATGAGCAGTGCGTCGCCCCGCTCGTTCGTCAGGTCGGGGCTCACCCCGGCGTCGACGTACGCCGCGAGCCGCTCCGTCTCGCCGTCCCGGGCCAGCTGGAACAGCATCTGTGCGAACTCGAGGACCTCCGGGTCCACACCCTCCCGCGGCGAGCGCACGTCACCGTCCGCGCCGGGCCGCTCGTCGTGGTTCTGTCCGCTCATGCTCTGAATCCTATCGGGACCGCGCGATTGCGGCATCATGGATGACGATGACCACTCCCACCCGATCGTCACGCCGTGGTCGGTCCCTGCTCCGCACGCGGGGCGCGGTCATGGCCTCGCTCCTCGCCGTCCTGTCCGGCGGGGCGGTGACGGGCGCACTCATGGCGTCGGCGATCAATGATCCGAACTCGTCCAGCGCCGGCCGTATCGCCGCGGTCGTCCCGCAGGTCGACCCGCGCACCCTGTCGGGGCCCGCGTACGCGAACGCCGCTCCGGGAACGTGCCTGACCTGGTCCATCGACGCCGCCGACCGGGTGGCCTCGTTCGACACGGTCGACTGCGCCCAGCCCCACCGCTTCGAGGTGGCCGGGCGCATCGACCTCGCCGAGGTCCCCGGTTTCGGAGAGGGCTCCCCGCTACCGGACAGCGCCGACCTGGCACCGGTGGGCACGGATCGGTGCCTCCCGCTGGTCACCCGGTACGCGGACGGCCGCGAGGTCGACCCGCAGGGTCGCTTCACCGGGCTGGTGGTGCCACCGTCCGAGGAGGGATGGGCCAAGGGCGACCGCAGCGTCCTGTGCGGGGTCGCGGCCGCCGAACTCGACGGCCGCTCCGCCCTGTCCACGGGCGCCTTCGCAGAGGCCGACCAGCACCGCCGCTGGGACCCGGGCACCTGCCTGGGGTTCACCGACCAGGGGTTGCCGGGGGCACCGGTGCCGTGCTCGGACGACCACTCGATCGAGATCGTCGCGGACGTCGACGTGACCGGCACGTTCCCCGAGGGACCGGTTCCCCCGGAACCACGCCAGCAGTCCGAGCTCACCGCGGACGCCTGCCGCGAGGCGGGGATCGCCTACCTCGGCGACCCCGAGGCCCTGCGTCGCACCACCCTCATCTCGACGCTGGTCAACCCCATCTCCGAGGTCTCGTGGCGGACGGGCAGCCGCACCGTCAACTGCGGGCTCATGAAGTCCGCCGAGCCGGGGCCGTTCGCGGTGCTGCGGGGTTCGGCCCGCCAGGGCGTGCTCATCGACGGGGCCACACCGGTCGCGCCCACCACCACCGAGATCCCGCCGCCAGGCCAGCAGCCCGGTGGTGACACCGGCGCGACCACCGACACCGGCCAGGGCACGGTCGCGGTGCCGGTCCCCGGCGGGGCGCCGTGAGCATCCGCGTCGACGAGGCGCGGTTCGAGGAGTTGGTGGACGACGCACTGGACTCGGTGCCCGACACCCTGTTCGAGGCGATGGACAACGTCGTGGTCCTCATCGCCGACCGGAACCCGGACGAGCCCGATCTGCTGGGGTTGTACGAAGGCGTGGCGCTGACCGAACGCGACACCACCTACTCCGGCTTCCTGCCCGACACCATCACGATCTACCGCGGCGCGTTGTGCGACTTCTGCTCGACCGAGGAGGAATTGGTCCACGAGGTGGCGGTGACGGTGATCCACGAGATCGCCCACCACTTCGGGATCGGCGAGGAGACCCTGCACGCGCTCGGCTGGGGCTGAGCGGCTCCGCCGCCGGGCGTGGTCGGCGGCGGCGCGCGCGTGGTCGGCCGCGGCGGCGTGGTCGGCGCGGCGCGGGCGTACACGGCCCCAGCACGACCGCCCCCAGATGCGCTGGCTCCCGGTACGAAACGGGCACGGGCGTACACAGCCCCAGCGCCACTGCCCCCAGATGCGCTGGCTCCCGGTACGAAACGGGCACGAGCGGGCACAGCCGCAGCACGCCCGCCGCCAGATGCGCTGGCTCCGAGTACGAAACCGGCGCGGGCGTACACAGCCCCAGCGCTACTGCCCGCACATGCGCTGCCCCGCTGACCCGCGCTGGCTGTATGCACGGTTTCGCGAGGGTTGCGCTGCCGAAATGGACCACCACGGACGCGTAAGCCACCGAGCCAGCGCGAGTCAGCACACTTACGCTGCCGAATCGCCCGGCAGCCCCGGGCCGCCGAGAGCCAGGCCGCTCGCCCGCTGGCTTTCTCAAAAGCGCATCCGCCGGCCGCCGCCGCCGGGCGAGCCGGCAGCGCATCCGTCGCCAGCAGCCGCCGCCCGCAACCGCCGGGCGAGCCGGCAGCGCACCCGCCGCGACCGGCGACCCCGCCGTCAGAACTCCGGCCGCCCCAGGTGATCGCCCCACCGCTCGCACGACCAGCCGCCGCCGTCAGGGACCAGTTCGATGACGCCGCAGTTGGGGATCCGGTTGTCCAGGGCCCACTGCGAGGGCGCGGCCCCGGCGAACACGCCGATCATCCGCATGAGCGTGCCGTGCACGACGAGCACCACGTCGACAGCGTTGTCGAGGTAGGACTCGCGCAGGTCGGAGATGATCGGCATGGCCCGTCGGCGCACGTCGTGGGCGCTCTCGCCGCCCGGGAGCCGGGAGTCGAGGTCACCGTTCTCGAGCCAGTCGCGCACCACCCGGTTGTAGGCGAGGAGCGCCTCGGACCCGGTCCGCATCTCGTAGTCCCCGGCCTGGACCTCGTGGACGCCGGGCACGGCCTGGGTGGGCAGGCCCATCTCTCGGGCGATGAGTCCGGCGGTCTCGCGGGCGCGGGCGGCCTCCGAGCTGAGGACGACCGTCGGGCGGATGCCGGAGGCGGCGAGCTCCTCGCCGACGAGCCGGGCCTGGTCGCGGCCGAGGTCGGTGAGCGGGGCGCCGGGCAGGGCGGTGTCGAGGGCACCGGCGACGTTGGAGGGGGTCTGCCCGTGCCGGACGAGGTGGAGGCGGGCGCTCACCCGGCCCCCTCCCCGCGCCGCAGTCCGTCGATCCAGCGCAGCGCCTCGGCGCGGTCGGGCGGGGGCGCGCCGGCCTCGCCCCCGTCGGCGACGGGCCACGATCCGAGGAACCGCAGGTCGGCGGTGCGGTGGCGGAGCGCGACGAGCGCCTCGGAGACCGCGGGGTCGTCGATGTGGCCGACGAGGTCGACGTGGAACAGGTAGGTGAACCGCTCGACGCGGGTCGGGCGGGACCCGATGCGGGTGAGGTCGATGTCGCGGATCGACAGCTCGGTCAGCGCCTGGACCAGCGAGTTGGGCTGGTGCGGCAGGCCGAACACCACGCACGTGCGGTCGCTGCCGGTGCGCGGCGGCGGCGGGGCGGGCCGGCCGACGAGGACGAACCGGGTGCGGGCACCGCCCACGTCGGCGACGTTCTCGGCGAGCGGGACGAGCCCGTTGATCTCGCCGGCCCGGGCGGGGGCTGCGGTGGCGTCGGCGGCCCCGGCGGCGACCTCCTCGGCGCCGGCGGCGGTGGAGGACGTGGTCTCGATGTGAGCCTGCGGGAGGTGGACGCCGACCCAGCGGCGGACCTGCGCGGCGGCGACGGGGTGGGTGCGCAGGACGCGCACGTCGGCGGCGTCGGTGCCGGGCCGCACGAGGATGGAGAACACCACGTCGAGTTCGGTCTCGGCGAAGATCTGGAGCCGCTCCCCCACGGCGAGCGCGTCGCTGGTGGGGTTGACGGTGCCGTCGACGGAGTTCTCGAACGGCACGCAGGCGTAGTCGGCGGCGCCGGTGCGGACCATGGCCAGCGCGTCCTCGGGGGTGCCGGCGGGCACGGCCTCGAGGTCGGCGAGCAGGGCGGAGGTCCGCGCGTCGGCGCGGAGTCGGTGCAGGGCGGCATCGGTGAAGGTGCCGGGCGGGCCGAGGTAGGCGACGGTGACCACGACGACGAGCCTAGTCAGCGGCGGCCGGGATCCGCGGACGCGAGGTCCGCGGAGACGGCGTCGACCCGCCCGTCGGGGACGATGGTGCAGGTGATGACGTCGCGGATGGCCTCCCGGGCCGATCGCGACAGGCCCAGGATGCGGGCCGGGTCCGGTTCGGCGATCGCGGCGCGCACGTCGGCCCCGGTCATCGCGGCCACGGCGCCGGCGAGCAGCGACCAGACCTGGTGGGCGTCGGCGCAGCGGGGCACCAGGCCGGACCCGAACCCGACCCCGGAGTGGGCGGCCACGGCGAGCAGGTCCGCGAGGTGGTCGGCGGCGGGGCCGGGGCCGGTCAGGCCGGGTGCCACGTCGACGATCGCGGGGGTGCCCGCCGCGAGCACCCCGGCGACCTCCTCGAGATCGGGCAGGCCGGCGTCACCGGCGGGCGCCACCGGGACCGGGGCGGGGGCCGACCAGCGCGCGAGCGCGGCCGCGACCGTGGCGTCGTCGGCCACGAGGTCGTCCAGGAGATCGGGCCGCGAGGGGCCGCGGCTCAGCAGTTCGAGCGACACCGTCATGCACTCAGGTGTACACCCTGCGCGTTGCTACCCTGGCGACCGATGGGTACCGACGACGCCCCCGTGCCCGAGTACGCGGCCGACTACGCCCCCGCCCCGGACGACGCCCCGGACGCCTCCCACCTCACCCCGGAGGAGAAGCGCGGCCCCCGCACGGTGCACGTGGCGCTCGGACTGCTGGCGTTGCTGCTGATCGTCGCGGTGGCCACCACACCCGCGTCGGTCCTGCCCAGGGACTCCACGCTCCACGGTGAGCACCACGTCGACGAGGAGTCGGGCCTGGAGCTGGCCGTGCCCGTGGGGTGGCGCGTGGTCAGCGACGCCGAGATCGGGTCGGTGCAGCTGGTGCCGGTCGGCACCGGGCGGGCGCTGGACACGCGCATCCTCGCCGGCGCCCTCGAGCCGGGGATCGCGGCCGCCGCGATCTCCGACGACCAGGGGGCGGCGACGGCCCTCGCCGAGACCATCCAGCTCTACGTGCTGGGCGTGTCCGGGATCCGCGACGAGCGGCGGGTCACCCGCGTCGACAACGACCTCGGGACCGGCGCGGCCGTCTCCTACGTGGTGGTACCCGACGAATTCGCCGACCTCGACTCCGGCGGACTCGTCTACACGGCGGTGTTCGGTGAGGAGGGCCGCCGCTGGTGGGTGGCGTACGTGACCACCTCGCAGCAGTCCGCGCCCGGCGTCAAGTGGATGGACGACATCGTCGACGGCGTCCGGCCGGCCGGATGAGCGGGTCACCGCTCCCCGCCCCCGCCGGCGGGCTCATCCGGAGCGCACTCTCGCCCCGCGTCGCGTTGGCCCGGTTCGCCGCCCGGTTCGACCCGGTGACCGATCCGCGCGTCCGCCGGCTGTTGGTGGCCGAGCTCGTCGTCGTCCTCCTCGTCACCTTCGGCCTGTCCGGCGCCTACGCGGTCCTCGACCTGGTCTCCGCCCTGCTCGCCCCCGCCGACCTCGCCGACCAGACGGCCGCGCTCAACGTCTCCCGCTCCGAGCACTCCTGGCTCGACCTGGCGTACCAGGCGCTGGGCGTGCTGCGGCTGCTCGCGTGGGCACTGCTGCCGCTCGTCCTGCTCGCCCATTCCGGGATCCCCGCGCGGGCGGTCGGGCTCGTGCGTGAGCGGCCCGGGCGGCAGGTGGCGTGGGCGCTCGCACTGACCGCGGTGATCGGCGTGCCCGGCCTGGCGCTGTACCTCGGCGCGGTCGCCGCCGGCGCGAACCTGCAGGTCGCCGCGTCGGGGCTGGGCGAGACGTGGTGGCGGCCGCTCGTGCTGGTGCTCTCCGCGGCCGGCAACGGCGCGGCCGAGGAGATCCTCGTGGTGGGGTACCTGCTCGTGCGCCTCCGGCAGCTCGGGGTGCCGCCGTGGCTCGCGCTGGTCGCGAGCGCCCTGCTGCGCGGGTCGTACCACCTCTACCAGGGGTTCGGCGGCGGAGTGGGCAATCTCGCGATGGGCGTGGTGTTCGCGCTGTGGTGGATGCGGACCCGCCGGCTGTGGCCGCTGGTACTGGCGCACACGCTGCTCGACGTGGTGGCGTTCCTCGGGTACGCGCTGTTGGCGCCACACGTGTCGTGGCTGTGACTCCGGTCCCGCCGGCCCGACGGGACCAGCCGACCGCGCCGGCGGGCAAGTAGAGTCCGATCCCATGACCGACGACCCCAGGCGCCGGCACCTCACGCCCGAGGAGGCCGCCGAGCTCCGGCGACGCGCCCGTGAGCGGCGCGGCTACGCCGACCCCGGCGCGCCGCGCGACCCGGCGGCCCGCCCGGGCCCGGCCGGCCGCGATCCCGGGGCCCGGCGGGATCCGGCGGCGCGTCGTGACCCGGCCGCCCGTCGCGACGGCGGTGCCCGTCGGGACCCGTCGGGCCGCGGCGAGCAGGCCGCGCCCCGCGATCCCCGCGCCCGGCGGGATCCCGCCCCCGGCGCCGCCGACGCCGGACGCGAACGCCCCGCCGGTCGCACCGGCTACCAGCCGCGTCAGGAACCCCAGCCGCTGACGCCCGAGGAACGTGCCCGCTACCTGCGCGAGGACCCTCGTGCCCGGCGGGATCCCCGCGATCCGCGCGACGGCCGCGATCCCCGTGCGGGGCGCGACCCCCGTGACCCGCGGCGCTCGGCCCGGGCGGGCCGCGACCCCTACCGTCAGGCCACCGACCGGCGCCGCACGCGGCCCCCGCGCCGGTCCGCGGGGGCCGCGTCGGCCGCGCGGCGCGGCCGACGCTCCGGCCGGGCGCCCCTGTGGCGCCGGATCGGGCCGGTGCGCATCCTCGGGCTGGTGCTGGTCCTCGTGCTCACGCTCGGCGTGGTGACCGCCCTGTGGGCGGACTCCAAGCTGCAGCGGATCGACGCGCTGACGGACTACCCGGGGCGCGGCGGCAACACCCCCGGCACCGTGACCCTGCTCGTGGGGACCGATTCCCGCGAGGGGCTGACGCCCGAACAGCAGGCGCAGTTGTCGACCGGGTCCGAATCCGACGCGGGCGGCAAGCGCACCGACACGATGATGCTCGTCTACACGCCGCGCGGCGGCGACCGGACGATGCTCGTCTCCCTTCCCCGCGACCTGCTCGTGGACATCCCCGGGTACGGCCAGAACAAGCTCAACGCCGCCTACACCTTCGGCGGGCCCGCGCTGCTGACGCAGACCCTGGAGCAGCAGACGGGGGTCCGGATCGACCACTACGCGGAGATCGGTTTCGGCGGCTTCGCCGGGATCGTCGACGCGGTCGGCGGGGTGGACATCTGCATCGAGGAGCCGATCATCGACCCGCTCGCGGGCCTCGACCTGGCGGCGGGCTGCCAGACCCTCGCCGGGCCGCAGGCCCTCGGGTTCGTCCGTACCCGCTACGGGTTCGCCGAGCAGGACCTGCAGCGCGTGCGCAACCAGCGACAGTTCCTCGGCGCGCTCATGAGCAAGACCCTCTCGCCGGGGAACCTGCTCAACCCGTTCACCGCGGTGCCCCTGCTGGAGTCCGGCGCCGAGGCCGTGACCGTGGACACCGGCGACCACATCTGGACGCTCGCCAGGGTCATGTGGCGGCTCAGCGACGACCCGCTCACCGTCACCGCGCCCCACGACGGCATGGCCTCCGGCTCGGTGGGCTCCTACCTGACGTGGGGGCCCACGACGACCGGGTTCTTCGACGCGGTCGCCGCCGGGCAGACGCCCGGCCCGGAGTACCTCGACGGCGGGTCCTGACCTGCCGGGGCCCGCGCGCGCGGGCCCCGCTCAGCCCTCGGGCGCTCACCCACGCGCCCGTGGCCGCGACCCGCTCAGCCCGCGGGCGTGATGGAGACGATCCCCCACGTGCCGTCGGGGTTCTGGGCGAGCCGCACCCGCTGGCGGATCAGCACGGGATCCGCGTCCGGCGGGTACTCGGTGAGGTCCACCTCCAGCAGCGTCGGCGACAACTCCCGCGCCTCGACACAGTGTGTGGTGCCCTCGGGAACCCGCTCGACACCCTCCACGCGCAACTGCTCCTCGGTCATCCGACTGGACGGCGACACCGCCTCGAACGCCTTCCGGGCCGACCGCTCCACGTAGTACGCGTGGTCGAACGCGAGCACCGCCCCGGCCGGCGTGTCGAGCGACCCGGGGCCGGCGCCGACCACCCGCCCGGGCTCGGAGACCTCCTCGCACCCGGTCGCCAGCCCCTCCGCCGGGGCCACCGCCCCGCGGGCCACGACGAACCCGAGCACCGCGGACCCGCCCAACACCGCCACCCCGGCGGCCGCGAGCAGCGCGATCCGCACCGGACGCCGGTCGAGGACCGTGGGGGCGGGCGGCGGCTGCTCCACCGGGCGACGAGCCTGCGTCGGGACGCTGACCAGCGGCAGCGTCGACAGGTCGTCGACCGGGGCGTCATCGCCACGGCGGCCCCCGGCCGCGGGCTCCGACGGGCCGGTGAGCGGGGGCGATGTGCGTCCGACGGACGCGGGATCGGTTGGCGCGGGCGAAGTGCGTCCGACGGACGCGGGATCGGTTCGAGCGGTCGCCGGACCGGGGCCCGCGACAGAACCGGCGGCGGCACCGGCATCGAGCCGGATCCGCGTCGGCCGCGCCTCCCGCGGTGGCTCCTCGGCCCGGGCGTCGGCCCGCGACGAGCCGGCACCGCCCGCCACATCCGCCGCCCGGTCGACCGCGGACGCACCCGGCGACGGGGAGCCCGGGACAGGTCCGGTCCGCAGCCACGGCGGGACCGTCACCTCGGGGAGACGGGACGTCTCGTCGTCGTCGCCCCTGGTCGGTCCGTCCGCCACGCGCCCACACCCCCTCGCATCATCCCGGGTCGACACAGCGACACCGGCGACCTCGGTCGCCATCGGGGAGGATCCTAGAACGCTCGGCGCCCCGCCGGGGGTCCGTGCGTCAGGGCGCGGGCACGCGGGGTCTAGCGGAGGGTCACCTGCCGGGCACGCAGTCCGTCGCGCGACGACCGCTCGTCCGAGGTGAGCGGCGTGTCGTTCGCCAGCGCCTCACGCAGTCGCGCGTCGAGCTCCTGCAGCCCCGGCGCCCACTCCTGGTGGTGCATCTCGCGGTCCAGGTCGAACACCGGCACGAGCAACCCGTGCGTACGGAACGACCCGGCGAACCGCGAGCCCTCGCCGAGGTGCAGCCCGCCGGACGCGTGGACCCGGGCGAGCGCCTCGAACAGCGCGTCCTCGTCCTCCGGGCGGACCCAGCGGATGTGCGCCTTCTCGCCGGCGTCGACCCACCACGCCGCCTCGATGCCGTCCGCCTCGACCCGCGCCGAGGGCATCATGACCTCGTTGGCGTTGCGCACGGCCTGCTCGATCTCGGGCGCGACCTGCACACCCTCGGCCACCCACCACGAGAAGTCGTCGTGCACGACGATCTCGAGCGGGGCGTCCTTGACCACGACGTCCTCCAGCGCCGGCGTGGACTCGGTGGGGTGCGACGACGTCAGGGTCTCCCCGCCGCCGGCGCGTCCCGCCCAGTCCACCGCGAACGCGAGATCAGCGGCCGGGTCGGGGCCGTGGACCTGCACCTGCAGGCCGACCATCGCCTCGCCGCCGAGCTCGGGGTCGCGGACCAAGCCCGCGATCGCGCCCGGCAGGACCGTCGCCAGGGTCACCTCGCGGTCGCCCGCGACAGTGGTGAGCTTCGCGGTGGCCGACGGCACGAACTCGCGCATCGCCACCATGTCGCACTCACCGGCGAACCCGGCGAACGGCCGCGGCTCGACGCTCAGTTCCTCCCGCTCGGCCGCGCGTGCGGCGATCTTGGCCTGGCGGTTGCCGCCGGCCTTGGGCTCGTTGTGCCTATTCCGTCTACCCACGGGCACCACGATACGGTGCGACTTCGTCAGGTGCCCGCCGGACCGGCGAGTCGGTCTGCCGCGCTGGCGGGTGGGGGTCGGGCTGGGTGGGCTGGGTGGGGCTCGGGCTGCGGCGGGTTGGGCGGGGCCGGGTTGGCCCGGGCCGGGTTGGCCGGATGGGTAGGGCGGATGGGTAGGCCGAGGCCGGGCGGGCCCGGGCGGCAGCGGCCCCCGGCATCCGGCCCTCGACCCCCGGCACGAGTTCGGAGAGCGACGCCGTGCATGGCGCCAGCGCGACCGCCCTCGGATGCGCTGCCTCTCTGACCCGCGCTGGCTCCGTGCACGGTCCCGAGGGAGTTGCGCTAGCGGAAAGGACCATCCGGCCAGCCCAAGCCGCCCAGCCAGCGCATGTCCCGCCCCTAGCGCTGCCGAGATGCCCACCGGGCCGTGAGCACTGGCGAATCGAGCAGAGAGCCAGCGCGAGTCCGGCCACTCATGCTGGCTGACCGCCCTCCGAGCGCCTGAGCGTTGAGCCGCCGTTCAACCCGCCAGCGCGACCGCCCTCAGATGCGCTGCCTCTCTGACCCGCGCTGGCTCCGTGCACGGTCCCGAGGGAGTTGCGCTAGCGGAAAGGACCATCCGGCCAGCCCAAGCCGCCCAGCCAGCGCATGTACCGCCACTCGCGCTGCCGAGATGCCCACCGGGCCGTGAGCACTGGCGAATCGAGCAGAGAGCCAGCGCGAGTCCGGCCACTCATGCTGGCTGACCGCCCTCCGAGCCCCTGACCGAGGACCCGCCGTACAACCCGCCAGCGCGACCGCCCTCAGATGCGCTGCCTCTCTGACCCGCGCTGGCTCCGTGCACGGTTCCGAAAGGGTTGCGCTGGCGTAAAGGACCATCCGGCCAGCCCAAGCCGCCCAGCCAGCGCGAGTCGGGCCGCTTACGCTGCCGGATCGCCCGGCACGCGCCGAAAGGACTCTCCCGACCCGGCCTCGGCGGAACCGGCCGCGGCGCCGCCGGCCCCGGCCCGAGCAGCCCGAGCACCCCCAGCGGACCCACCCGAACCAGCCACCGCTCCACCATCCGCGGGCCCCTCGGTCGGCGGGGCGGAGCCGTCGAGAACCGTGAGCGCCCGCGCCGGGACGTTGGTGCCGACCCAGTCCACGCCGAGATCGCGGCACAGCAGCAGGTCGGCGGGGTCGTCAACGGTCCAGCAGTACGTGCCCATGCCGCGCGACCGCCAGTACTCGACCAGCCACGGCCGGGCGCGCAACGCGCTGATGCTCGGCCCCATCAGCTGGGCGCCGAACCCCTCGGCGGGCCAGGACTTGAAGACGTTGCGCCGCTCGCGCAGCTGCACGGTCGGCACGTCCGAAGCCAACTGCCGGAACCGGCGGACGGCGGCGACGGAGAAACTCATCATCACGGCGCGCGATTCGGCGAACGACGCGGCCCGGTCCAGCCCGAAGTAGGCCAGCTCGTCACGCAGGGCGGTCTCGACGCGGCCGCCGGTCGGCACGGGGTGCTTGGTCTCGAGGAACAGCCTGACGTGCGGGTACGCCTCGGCCATGACGAGGAAGCTGCGGAGGGTCATGACGGGTTCGGGCCTGCGGTGCACCGGGTGCCAGGAGCCCACGTCGAGGCGGGAGAGCTGGTCGATGGTGCTGGAGTGGACCCACAGGTCACGGTCGGCGACGCGGGTGGTGCGCGGGTCGTGGAGCAGGACGGGCACGCCGTCGGCGGTGAGCCGGATGTCCACCTCGAGCGCCTCGGCGCCCTGGTCGAGGGCCTGCTGGTAGGCGACGTGGGTGAGTTCGGGGTAGTCGGCGGAGGCGCCCCGGTGGGCGACGACGCCGCTGCGGGTGGAGACGGGTGAGGGCAGGTGGGTGGTCGCGGGGACCGTCACGTCTCACTCCTTCCGGATCGCGGACGCCTCCACGATCCCCGCCGGGAGGAACCGGCGGGTGAACCGCGGGGAAGGGTCGGTGAAACTCCGCATGACGGCCCGGGTCTCGCGCGCTGCCCACCACGCGGCGAGGGCGGCCAGGGCGGTGAGCAGGACCGCGTCGGCGGCGGCCTGCGCGCCGTCGCCGCTGCGGCGCCAGAGGGCCAGGGCGAGGGCCGCGCCGTTGACGCCCCACGCCAGCCACCAGCGTCGGAGGTCGGAGCGGGACGGGGCGCGGTCCGACGCCCGACGCAGTTCCTCCAGGTAGACGGGGAGGCGGAAGAAGTTGACGACGACGACGAGCGCCCCCGCCCACAGGCCCGCCCGTGACCGCGGGTCCGGAACCGGTGCGAAGGCCCGTCGCCGGGTGTCGACGAGCCAGGCGGTGGCGGTGATCGCGGCGACTGCCCCCACGGCGAGGGCGACGATCCCGGTGACCCAGACGAACGCGGTCGTGACGGCTTCGAGCCACCACGGGGTGAGCCGGTCGGCGTACCAGGCCAGGGTGGCGTAGCGCAGTGCGTGGGCGACGGCGGTGGCGGCGAACCAGGCGCCGGCCGAGCGCAGGATGCCGGGGGCGACGGCCGCCAGGCGGCGGGGCCGCGACCCGGCGTCGGACCCGGGGTGCCCGGCGTGCGGCCCGCCGGGGTGCGGGATTACGACCGGGGGCAGGCCCCATCGCGGGGTGGCCGGGTACGCGGGCGTCCGCGGTCCCCACGCTGGCCCGGTGCGGTACCTGGGCAGCGGCGGCCGCGGGGTCGGCAGCGGGGGTCGCCACGGCGGGTGCGCGACCCAGCGCCACTGCCCCTGCCGCCGCGGTGTGGTCATGCCGACCATGCTGGCACAACCGGGGTGGCGCGGGCCCGCCGTGTGGCACAGGCTGGGGTCATGTCCGTGAGCTGCCTGCGCGTCCACGATCTCGTCTCGGGCCGTGCCGATCCGGGGGACGCCTACGTGGTCCTCGTGGACCGGCTGTGGCCGCGGGGAGTGCGTAAGGACGCGTTCCGTCACGATGAATGGTGCAGGGACGTGGCGCCGTCGGACGGGTTACGCCGGGAGTTCCACGGCGGCGACGTGGGATTCGACGCTTTCGTCGAGCGGTACCGGGCCGAGCTGTCCCGCCCGCCCGCGGTCGCGGCGGTCCGGCGTCTGGCCACCCGGGCCGCGGACGGGGACGTGGTGCTCGCATACGCCTCACGCGACACCGAGCGCAACCACGCGAGGGTGTTGGCGGACGTCCTCCTGGCCGCCGGAGACTGATGACCGACGGCGTTCCACCTGCGGCGGATGTATCCGCCGTCACAGAAGGGGTGACGGACCGCGCCGCCGTGTGTATGGTCGTCCCCAGTAGTTGAAATCGTTCGTTGTATTTCTGTAGATCCACGGCCCTTGCGAGAGGGAAGTGCGGCACCGCAGGGAAACACACAGCACGCTCTCTGCTGCAGCACCTGGTACTCCGACAAGCGGAGCACCAACTCTCGAAAGGCATCACTATGGCTACCGGTACCGTGAAGTGGTTCAACGCCGACAAGGGCTTCGGCTTCATCGCCCCCGACGACGGCTCCGCCGACGTCTTCGCCCACTTCTCCGCCATCCAGGGCTCGGGCTACCGCTCGCTCGAGGAGAACCAGCAGGTCTCCTTCGACGTCGCGCAGGGCGCCAAGGGCCTGCAGGCGGAGAACATCACCCCGCTGTGATGTGTGACGTCAGAGTGATCTGACGCCCGCAGACTGTACGTAGAGGGCCCCGCAGGAGAATTCTCCCGCGGGGCCCTCTCGTGTGCGCACTGCCTTCCCGCGTGTGCGGGGCCTCTCACATCCCGCGGGCGGACCCGGCCCGCGCGACCCGCTCCGCCCGGTGCCCGGGGCCCGGTGTCCTGGATCAACCATCGCCGGGGATCATCCATCGCCGGGGATCAGCCGGCGGCCGGGATCAGATGGGGCAGGCGACCCCACTGCGCACGTGGCAGTCGTACCCGCCGGGGTTCTTGACCAGATACTGCTGGTGGTAGTCCTCAGCGTAGTAGTACGTCCCGCAGCGGACCTCCTCGAGCATCCCGATCTCGGTGGTCACCGGCCCGTGGCCCGCGGCGTCGAGCTCCGCCTGGTAGCCCTCCGCGATGCGGCGCGCCGCCTCCAGCTGCCCGGAGGTGGTCGTGTAGATCGCCGAGCGGTACTGAGTGCCCATGTCGTTGCCCTGGCGCATCCCCTGCGTCGGGTCATGCCACTCGAAGAACTCCTTCAACAGGACCTCCACGGACAACACCCGGGGATCGAAGACCACCAGTACCGCCTCGGTGTGGCCGGTGGCGCCCGTGCAGGTCTCCTCGTACGTCGGATTGGGCGTCCAACCACCCGCGTAGACGGCCGCCGTGGTCCACACGCCGTCGAGCTGCCAGAGCACCTTCTCCGCACCCCAGAAGCACCCCAGACCCAGCACGATCGACTCGTGCCCCTCCGGGAACGGCGGCGTCATGGGGTTGCCCGTGACGATGTTCGCCGGCGCCACGGCCATCGGTTCCTCCCGACCCGGCAGCGCCGAGTCGGCGTCGACGACCTCGGTCGCCCGTCGCATCGCGGAGAGTCTGATCGCGTCCTGTAGCCAGCCCATGACCCCAGGGTAACCACGTCGGCCGATCGAGACCCGGTCGTGATGTGACCGATCCCATAGTCGGCGTTACAGTGGTCGCCAGTTCGACCGAGGGGGATCTCGACGTGACCGCCACACAGCCCGTAGCCCAACGCCTCCGCGCCATCTTCGACACCGACGCCACGACGTCGCAGCCGTTCGAGGGGACCGGCTGCAGCGATCACGTCCGCCGCCGCAGTCTCACGGCACCCGTCGCGGTCGCCGCGGTCCTCCTGGTGGTGCTGATCGCGCTACTCGTCCTCTGATCTACCCCGGCGGGGGGCTCGTCCCCGCCGGCAGACAGAGCCCCGCCAGTCACTCCGGGGACGGGGTCCCGACGCACTCGCGCGCGACCCGCACCAGGAGTGGCGCCCACGGCGCGCAGTCGTCCTCGGGTAGTCGCGCGATGGCACTCAGGTCGTCGGCCGTCACCCAGCGCGCCTCGGCGATCTCGGCACGGGGCACCGGATCGCCGTCCACCCGGGCCGCGAAGACCTCGGAGACCAGCACGAATCCCGGCTCGTTGGCGGTGGCGGTGGCGAACCGGCCGAGCGGGACCAACGCGTCCGCCGCGAGGATCACCCCGAGCTCCTCGTCGACCTCGCGCACCGCGCACTCCAACGGCGACTCCCCCGACTCCCATTTGCCACCCGGCAGCATGAACCGGTCCGTTCCGGCCTTGCGGACCGTCACCACGGAGCCGTCGGGGCGGTTGAGGACGACCGCCGAGACGGAGATGGTGCGCCCGGGGTCCGTATCGGAGTGATCCACGGTCCCGATCATGGCAGGCCGGCCGAGGACTCGCGCGCCCACCGAGGCGGCGCACGGCGCGCCCGCCCGCAGATCACTATGGTGGAAGCGGACGCCGTGACGGGCGCCACGGGCCAGCCCCGCGTGCTGCCCGTCACCCAACTGAAAGGACACTCCACTATGGCCGAGTACGTTCTTCCCGATCTCGACTACGACTACGGCGCTCTCGAGCCGCACATCTCCGGCGAGATCATGGAGCTCCACCACTCCAAGCACCACGCCACCTACGTCAAGGGCGCGAACGACGCCCTCGAGCAGCTCGCCGCGGCCCGCGAGGACGGCAGCATCTCCGGCAAGGCCCCGCTGCTGAGCAAGAACCTGGCCTTCCACCTCGGTGGCCACACCAACCACTCCATCTTCTGGAAGAACCTCTCGCCGGAGGGTGGCGACCGCCCCGAGGGTGAGCTCGCCGCCGCGATCGACGCCGAGTTCGGCTCGTTCGACAAGTTCCAGGCGCACTTCAACGCCGTCGCCCTCACCCTGCAGGGCTCGGGCTGGTCCATCCTCGGCTGGGACCACATCGGCCAGCGCATGGTCATCCAGCAGCTGACCGACCAGCAGGGCAACATCTCGGTGAACATCACCCCGCTGCTCATGCTGGACATGTGGGAGCACGCCTTCTACCTCCAGTACAAGAACGTCAAGGCCGACTACGTCAACGCCTTCTGGAACGTCGTGAACTGGAAGGACGTGGCCGAGCGCTACGCCGCCGCCAAGGGCTGAGCACGACTCTCCGCGACCCCGCGGCTCGGCTGAGCCGATAGCGGATCCTGCGCCCGGGAGCGATACCGCCGCACTGTACGGCGGCCGTCGCCCCCGGGCGCCGTCGTGTCGCGGGGCGATCCCCCACCGGCGCGGGACTCAGGCGAAGACGCGGGCCAACCAGTCCTGCCAGGCCCGCTCCGTCGCGTCGCGGTCGATCTCGGTGAAGATGTAGTGGCCGACCGCCTGGGGCATCCCCATCGGCGAATTGTCGTGGAAACGGTAGAGGCCGTCCTCGGTCCGTACCGCGAGGAAATTGACGAACTCGGGGTAGGCGAAGTCGACCACCCCGTCGAGCGGCGGCAGCCCCTCCGGGGTCAGGCGCACGCGCTGGCCGAGCGTGAGCGGGCCCGTCACCCCCAGCGCCCCCACCAGGGTCTCCCAGGCCCCCGGGCCGGCCGAGCTCGCCGGCCCCTGCGCGGTGACGAAGTGGGCGGGCCGATCAGCGAAGTGCTCGAGGTACTGGGCCAGGGTGTGCAGGTACATGTCCCAGCCGTGCCCCGTCATCTCCCCGAAGTCGAACTCGGCGTCCCAGTCGTCACCGAGGTAGCCGCTGTGGACGAAGGTGAGGACCGTGGTGCCGCGGTCCCCGGCGGAGATCAGGTACTCGAACGCGTGGAAGGCGCCGTTGGCGGCCTCCGGCGTCCGCACCGCCAGGCGTTCGTTCTCGGTGGCCTCGACGTGCATCCCCTCCATGGGCTGGTAGGGGTCGGGAGACCAGCCCGCCTGCCCCTCCGGGGTGGCGACAGCGCGCCACACCTGCTCCGGGGTGGCCTCGAGCACCACGGTCTTGCGGATCTCGAAGTTCTTCGACATGGCGGGGCTCCTCCAGTGATGGTCCGGTCAGGAATGGCCCGGGCGCGGATCGTCCGGGTGGGCGTGGCCCGGGCGCGGATCGTCCGGGTGGGCGTGGACCGGGCGCGGATCGTCCGGGCGGGCGTGGTCGGGGTGCGGGTCAGCCGAGGCGGGCACCGCGGGGTGCAGGGCGATCACGAGGCGGTGGAGCTTGCCCGTCCCCGCCGTGTCCGGCCGCGCGGCGGTGTGGTGTCTGGCCACCAGGTCCGCCACGACCTCGGACAACTCCTCGGCGAAGGCGGCACGATCCGCGGCGGAGGCGAACCGGATGTGGCCGTCCATCGCGAAGGTGGCGACCGGGCGCCCCGCCCGCCGTGCCCCGGTGAGCAACACGCCCACGTCCCGGACCAGCCGGGAGGCGAGCGCGAGCAACCAGCGTGCCGAGAGCCGGTCCGGCGCGCTACCCGGGTCCGGCTGCATCCGCCCCATCGCGTCCGGCGAGATGACGAACGAGGCCGAGCGTGCCTGCAGGATCCGCTCGGTGAAATTGCCCCGGCGGCGCTGCTCGACCTCCTCGACCAGCCCGTGGCGCTCCAGGATCCGGAGGTGATAGTTCACCTTCTGCCGCGGCAACTCGAGCCGGGTGGCCAGGCTCGACGCGGACCCGGGCTCGGCCAGCGCCGCGAGGATCCGTCGCCGCAGCGGGTCCAGCGCCACCTCCGCCGCCGCCGCGTCCCCGATCACGTCCACCTCGAGCATGCCCCGATCGTCCTCTTGACAACTATTCTTGTCAAGACATGTTCCCGCCGCCGGGACGAGCGTCCACTTGGTACCGTTCCGATCAGGCGGTGATGCCTGTCACCACCCGCATCCGACCCCACACCCCACCCCGGAGACGCCCATGTGCGACGACCGCCCCGCCCCCAGCCGTACCGCGGTGAGTCGCCGCGCCGTCCTCGGCGGCGCCGCCGCCCTCGGCGGGATCGCGGTCCTGCAGTCGACACTGCCCGCGGTGGCCACCGCGCAGTCCACGGCCCTGTACGTCGGCCGCGGCATCGGCGACATGACCGGAGAGCCGCTGGGCGCGGGCATGAACGGGTACGCGGACACCGAGCAGCTCTCCGTTGGGCTGCACCTGCGGCAGAGGGCCCGCGCCTTCGTCTTTGCCGACTCGCCGTCGTCGCCCCGGTTTCTCCACGTCACCGCCGAGATCGGCCTGATCTTCCAGTCGATCCAGCAGGAGGTCCTCCGGCGCCTGGCGGCCGAGTTCGGCGACACCTACCACGAGGGCAACGTCGTCATCACCGCCACGCACACCCACGTCGCACCCGGCGGCACGTCCGGCCACCCGATGGTCGACCTGTCGATGCTCGGCTTCCGTCCGGTGACCTTCGAGGCCAACGTCGCCGGCATCGTCGACGCCGTCCGCATGGCCCACCACGACCTCGCCCCCTCGGAGGTCGGCGTGACCACCGGGGTCCTCCACGACGCCGGCGTCCAGCGCTCACGCGGCTCGTTCGAGCGCGACGCCCCGGAGGAACGCGCCCACTTCCCCGAGGGCATCGACCCGCGGTCGCAGTCGCTGCAGATCACCCGCGGCGGCCAGCTGGTGGGCGTGCTCAACTGGTTCGCCACCCACGCCACGTCCATGACCTCGCACAACCGCATCGCCTCCTCCGACAACAAGGGCTACGCCGCCTGGCACTGGGAGCGGGAGGTCGCCGGTCAGGACTACCTCGCCGGCGGGCCCCCGCGGCTCGTCACGGCGTTCGCGCAGACCAACCCCGGAGACGTCAGCCCCAACCTCGACCTGTCCCCCGGCCGCGGCCCGACGCCCGACGAGTGGCTCAACACCCGCATCAACGGCGAGCGCCAGTTCGCCGCCGCCCGCGAGCAGGTGGACAGGGGCGTCCGGCCCCTCGGCGGAGGGATCGACGTCCGCCACGTCTGGGTCGACATGTCCGCGGTCGACGTCCGCCCCGAGTTCACCGGCGACGGACGCACCCACCGCACCGCCGTCGCCGCCCTGGGCGCCTCGTTCGCCTCGGGCAGCCAGGAGGACGGCGGCGGCGGGGACGAGCTGCCGTTCGCCGAGGGCGACCGCGGCGGCAACCCGGCGGTCAAGGCCCTCACCGACGTGGTGATCCCGGCCTGGCTGCGCGAGGCACACGCCCCGAAGGACGTCCTCCTGCCCGTCGGCCTCGTGCCCCACGCCGTCCAGCGCGTCTACCCGTTCCACCTGGTCCGCCTCGGCACGCACTACCTGTTCGCCCTCGGATTCGAACCGACGGTCGTCTCCGGGCTGCGGCTGCGCCGCACGCTCGCCGCCGAACTGGGCGTGCCCGAGGACCACGTGACCGTCCAGGGCTACTCGAACGCGTACGGCCACTACGTCACCACGCCCGAGGAGTACTCGGCCCAGAACTACGAGGGCGGCGCCACGATCTTCGGTCCGTGGACCCTGCCCGCGATCCAGCAGATCGCCGCCGACCTCGCCCGGTCGATGCGGGCCGGCACCCCGCTCGACCCCGGCACCTCCGAGCGGGACCTCACCGGACAGATCCCCGTCTCCCCGCTGGGCAACCCGCTCGTCGACACCCCGGCGCCGCTGCGGAACTTCGGCGACGTCCTGGACCAGCCGCAGCCCGCCTACCGGGCCGGCCAGCGCGTCCTGGTGCGGTTCTGCGGCACGCACCCCAACTCCGACCTGCGCCGCGGCGACACCTATCTGGCGATCGAGCGCCGCGACGGCGGGCGGTGGGTCCGGGTCCACGACGACGGCGACTGGTCCACGATGATCGTGTTCGAAGGCCTGCTCACGGTCACCAACGCCGTCGTCACGTGGGACATCCCGCCCGGAACCCCGGCGGGCGAGTACCGGGTCGTGTACACCGCCTCCGGGCGCGGCATCGACGGCCGCCTGTTCCCTGTGCGGGGGGAGAGTCGGGCCTTCACCGTGAACTGACGGAAGGTCTGGGACACTGGAACCGACATTCGTTGCAGTTCCTAGTGAAAGGACACCGCCCGTGGACATCAAGGGTGCTTCCGTCATCGTCACCGGTGCCGCCTCCGGCCTGGGCAACGCCACCGCGCGTTCCTTCGCCGAGAAGGGCGCGGTCGTGTTCGGCCTCGACCTCCAGCAGTCGATCGACAAGGCCGTCGAGCAGGGCATCGACGAGGGCATCACCCTCATCGCCGCCGACGTCACCAGCGAGGAGGACGTCAAGGCCGCCATCGCCCGCGCCACCGAGGCCGCCCCGCTGCGCGTCGTGGTCAACTGCGCCGGCATCGCCCCGGCCGCCCGGATCGTCTCCAAGAAGGGCGTCCACGCGCTCGACCTGTTCGAGACCTGCATCTCCGTGAACCTCGTGGGCACCTTCAACGTGCTGCGCCTGGCCGCCGAGGCCATGTCCACCCAGGACACCGTCGACGAGGACGGCCAGCGTGGCGTCATCATCAACACCGCCTCCGTGGCCGCCTACGAGGGCCAGGTCGGTCAGATCGCCTACGCCGCCTCGAAGGGTGGCGTGTACTCGATGGGCATCTGTGCCGCGCGCGACCTCGCCCAGTTCGGCATCCGGGTCAACACGATCGCCCCGGGCACCATCGAGACCCCGATGCTCAAGGGCCTGACCGAGGAGTTCCAGAAGTCCCTCGAGGCCGCGATCCCGTTCCCCTCGCGCCTGGGCCGCCCGTCGGACTACGCGGCGCTCGCCAACGCGATCGTCGAGCAGGACTACCTCAACGGCGAGAGCTTCCGCATGGACGGCGCGCTGCGCATGGCGCCGCGCTAGGACTCACCTCGCGGGGGGACGGCAGGCTCTCCCACGACGCGACGAGCCCCGCACCACCCGGGACTACCGGGGTGATGCGGGGCTCGCGCGGACCCGTCGCGGCGGGGACGGACCGGGGGCGGGTGGCCGGCGTCAGCCGCGGCCGTTGTCGATCCCCGGGCCGGGGGCCGGGGCCGGAGCCGGAGCGGGCGCCGGGGCGGGCGCGGGCAGGCCCGGCAGCGGCGGGAGCACGATGCCCGCGTCGAGCAGCGCCTGCTGGATCTGCGGCGCGAAGGCGATGCCCGCGCTGACCGCGGCGACCGAACCGAGGCCCAGGACGACGGAGCCGAGGCCGGCCGGGTCCTGGATGATGGTCGTCGCGCCCTCGCCGATGCCGAGCGAGCCCGCGACGGGGGCGTAGAGCGGCGCGAGCGAGCCGGTGGTGGGCTCACCGAGCAGGGCCGAACCCGAGGTGTCCACGGAGCCCGCGCCCTCGGCCGGGGTGACGAGGTCGACCGAACCGGTGACGAGGGGCGCGACCGAGCCCGCCAGCGGGGCCAGGGAGCCGGTGGACGGCTCGCCGAGCAGCGTCGAGCCCGAGGTGTCGAGGGATCCCTCACCCGTGGCGTTGGAAGGCGGGGTGATCTGCACCGACCCGCCCTCGAGGGAGTCGGAGACCAGGCCGAGGCTGCCCGAGTCGAGAAGACCCTGCGCATTGGCGACGCCCGTGGCGCCCGAGAGGGCCAGGGCGGCCACGGCGGCGAGGGCGGTGGCCTTGCGGATGGTGAACGTCATCTGTTCGTCTCCTCGTGTGGAAGCGGGTTCCCAGGCGCGGAGGCTCGTGGCCGGGCCACCCAGGGCGGGGCTGGCAGGCCCGTCCAGATCACTGTTACGACAACAGGATTGAGGTGCGGACCTCGCCTCACCCTATCCTCGCCCTCAGGCGATGTACGGCGTCAACTCAGTTAAATCTTAGTTAGGTCCGCGTATGAGATGCTGACGCGCGCGCGAGGGGCGACCGGCCGGCCGGAACGAGCACGACGGTCACCCGGACCCGCTCAGGAGAACCGCGTGATCCATTCGCGCACAGCACGAGTGGCGCGGACGTCGTCCTCGTTGTACTCGAGGATCCGCGCCCGCCCGGCGTCGCGCTCGACACCGCGGGCCGCCTGCGCGTCGCGGTACCACCCGAGCGACGCCTCGCCGCCGGCCTCCGGGTCGCGCCAGGTGAACCCCGCGACCGGGGCCACCACCTTGAGACCCAGCCCCGACGTGGAGACGAACTGGGTGGCCACCGCCTCGTGCACGTCCACCCACAGCGGGGAGGAGATGAAGCGCCGCACCTCGGTGACGGTCGGGACCCCCTTGACGACGGCGAGGGTGCCCTCCGGACCGAACCGGGCCGCCGACGAGAGGAGCCAACCGTTCTCCGCGGCCCGTGAATAGCAGTAGGCGCGGAACGACCGGCCCTGCCCCGCGGCCCGGTCCCGTATCCCGGTGAGCCAGCGCCAGAATTCCGCGAACGCCCGCCCCTCGTCGACGTCGGGCAGCCGGGCCCACGTCACGAACGGGCGGTAACCCTCGGTCCCGAGCGGCCGCGAGTCGCGCACGGTCAGCAGCGTGCCCCAGAGGTAGGCGCCGTCGTCGAGGTGGCTCTCGAGATCCACGTCGACCTCGACGTCCGCCCGCGGGATCGAGGGGAGCGCCACCTTGGGGACGACGACCTCCCCGTCCCGGTGCGCCCGCGCGCGCAGGACCGCGTCGGAATACGGTTCCCCGTTCCACCCCGTCGGCCGATCCGGCCCGGCATCCGCCAGCTCCGCGACGGTGCGGATGCCCCGCGCACGCAGGGGCCCCACCTGTCCCCCGCCGACCACGAGACTGACGTCATCGGCCACGACCAACCGCTCCCGGCAGCCCTCGACCGGGCCGCCCCGGTCATCCCATCCCTCCCACCAGGGACAGGTGCGGCACTCGCCGATCCGGCTGGGGGCGGTGTCCAGTTCGCCGCGCACCACCGCCAGCCGCGTGGCGTGGGTACGGTCGGCCGACTCGAGCACGGCCGAGAGGTCGTGCACCACCGCCCGCGCCGAGCCGAGCCCCAGCACCGCACCGACCGGCGACGACGCCGCGTGGCCGACGGCCTCGAGCAGTCGCCAGGCGTGGACCAGACGATCGAGGTCTGCCGGATGCCGCCGCACCCGCAACGTCGGATCCGGCGCCGGAGCCCAGTCGAGCAACCGCGTCACCGTCGCCGTCGACGAGCCCTTGCCCCTCCGCGGGTCGACCACCTTGTGGTTGACCACCAGGACCGGGGCGTACCCACCACCCGGCACGGCCGCCACCGTGCAGCGCAGGCCCGCCCGGCCACTGGACCGATCGGCGGGAAGAGCGGCGCCCCACACCAGAGTCGCCCCGTCGGCCAGGGCACGAAGGGTCGCCTTCTCGTCGTCGTCCCCCGGTACGTCCCCCGGCAGATCCGTCCAGTGGTCCCCCACCACGTCCACCACCGCGGCGTCGGGGCGCGCACCCGCCAACGCACGCTCGCGCAGACCGGCCCGGCGATCGGCCGCCGCCATCGCCCGCAGCCGCACGCCCTCGTCGAGCGGGGCCGCCAGCCACCACCCCGGCGAGGCGTCACGCTCACGGGCCAGACGGTGCAGACATCTGGCCCCCGACGCGGGCCCCACGAGCGCCGCGTCGGGGACCCGACCCGCGGTGCGCTCGGCGTCCTCCATCGCCGTCCATCATGGCCCAGCCGCCCGCCGGGCGACGGTCCGGTCCTCAGTGTGCGCCGATTCGCCTAGGCTGGGGATCTGATGATCGCGACGAGAGAAGGATCGACGCCCATGGGCAAGCTGACGACCTACCGCGACAAGCGTGCCGAACTCCGCGCCCATGCCGCGGCGCTCAAGTCCACCGCCATGACCGAGGCCAAGCTCGCGGCCAAGGAGACCCGCAAGCAGGCCAAGGAGGCCCACCGCGTGGAGCTGGCGGAGGCGAAGAAGCGCGCCAAGCTCGAGGGCAAGAACGCCGACCGCAGGGCCAGGCGCGAGGAGAAGCGCGCCGAGAAGCAGAACAAGCTCGACCGCAAGGCGGCCAAGCAGGAGCGCAAGTCCGAGAAGGTCCACGCCAAGCAGGAGCGCAAGACCCTCAAGCGCGAGGCCAAGATGGTGGCCAAGGACCGCAAGCTCGCCGAGAAGATCGACTCCGCCGGCCGGAAGCACGAGTACGAGCTCGCGGCGATGGAGCTCGACAAGCTCAAGGGCACCAAGTTGAACAAGGACGACGTGCAGCGCTGGCTCAACATGGCCAAGGTCGCCACCCCGGTACTCCTGCCGCTCGTCTACAAGGTCCTGTCCAACGCGCAGGGCAGTGACAAGACCGCGGAGGCCGGCGGGGTCGACCTCAAGGCCGCCGGCATCAACGCCACCGGCCCCGGCGCGGCCCTCGGTGTGCGCATCGTCCGCCTCGAGCAGACCCTCGGCCAGCTCGAGACGAGCCGCGGTGGCGAGCGGGAGATCAAGGACTTCGTCGCCTCCACCCGAACCCGCCTGACCGACCTGCGCACGGCGGTCGAGACCGCGGAGACCACGCCCACCGCGCAGCGGCGCGAGATCCACTCGGCGATCTCCGGCGAGCTCGACCGCGTGAACAAGGACGTCCTCGCCCGCCTGGGGGTCAAGGCGTGACCCAGTCCGACAGCATCGCCGCGGGGCCCGGGCAGGCGGCGGGGTCGGGGCGTCCGGCGGAGTCGGGGTCCGTGCGATCGCCGCTGCGGCGGCGCCTGGGCTCGGTCGCGGTCGCGGCGGCTCTGCTCGGCGGCGCGACCGCACCCGCCGTGCTGCTCGCTCCCGTCGCGGCGGCGCACTCGGTGCTGCTCTCCGTGGACCCGCAGGACGGCTCGCAGCTCGACGCGTCACCCGAGGAGATCGTGCTGACCTTCAACGAGGAGGTCAACCAGAACTTCGCCTCCGTCGCCGTCACCGCCGGGGACGACCGGACCAACCGAGTGACCGGCGAGCCGGTGGTCGAGGGCGACACCGTGACGGCCCGCGTCGATGATCTCGCGCCCGGCGCCTACACCGTCGGCTACCGCGTGACCTCCGCCGACGGGCACGTGGTGAGCGGGTCGTCTGTGTTCACCGTGGCCGGTGACGCGGGCGGCGCCGCCGGCGGCGAGGACGGTACCGCTCCTGCGGGCACCACTCCTGCCGGAACCGCGGCACCCGGGGCCGAGGTGGGCGGGGCCGAAGCGGGCAGCGAGTCCGCGGACGCCACCGAGGCCGACGTCGCCGACGAGACCTCCGGCGAGAGTTCCGGCATCAACCCGGTGATCTGGGTGATCGGAGGCCTGGCCGTTCTGCTCATCGGCGGGGCGTTCGTGCTGCTGCGTCGCGGCGGCGGCAGCTGACGATCGGCCCGGGGCGGGTCGGCCGCCCCAGGCCAGAGGCCGGGTTCGCCGTCTCGGGCCCAAGGCGGGTTCACGGCTTCGGGCCCAAGGCGGGTTCGCCGCTTCGGGCCGCAGGCGTACACAGGGGCAGCGTGACCCGGCCGGGATACGCTGCCCCTTCGTCTTACGCTGGCAAGTTGGTCCATCCAGCCAGCGCAACCCCTGCCTAGACGGGCATTCTCCCAGCGCAGGGCAAGGAGGCAGCGTGACTGGAGGCAGTCACGCTGGCGGGATGCACACTCGGGGCCCGGCACACCCACCCCGAGACCCGAACCGTGCACCATGCCAGCACGACCCAGCCCAGATGCGCTGGCGGGATGCTCATTCGGCCCGGCTCACCCGCCTCGAGGACCGAAACGCGCACTAAGCCAGCACGACCCCGCCCGGGTGCGCTGGCAGGATGCACGCGCAGCCGCCGCGCCGCAGCCCCGCGGCAGTCCGACAGCAGCCTCGCCGCCGCGCCGCAGCCTCGCGGCCACCCCGCAGCCGCAGCCCCGCGACCGGCGAGCCCCGCGACCGGCGAGCCCCCGCGACCGCCCCGCGAGCCCCGGCCTACCGCCCCGGCAGGAAGCGCATCGCGTTGGTCGCCGGCGCGAGCAGCTGCTGCCAGCGCTTACGCGGCAGGAACGAGGGCCCGCCCATGTGCACCAGCCGCTGCGTGGCGATGGTCTGCGCCTCGGTGTACTTGAGCAGGCCCTCGTCGCCGTGGCGGCGGCCGACGCCGGACGCGCCCATACCGCCCATCGGGCCGGCGACCGAGCCCCAGCCCGCCACGTAGCCCTCCCCGACGTTGACGGTGCCGGTGCGCAGACGCGCCGCGATCGCCTCGCCCTCCGCATCCGTGGCGGCGAACACCGAGGAGTTGAGCCCGTACTCGGTGTTGTTGGCCTCGGCGATCGCCTCCTCGACGGAGTCGACCGGGTAGATCGACACGACGGGGCCGAAGGTCTCCTCGCCGAAGCAGGTCGCGTCGGAGGGCACGTCGGCCAGCAGGGTGGGCTCGTAGAACAGCGGGCCCAGGTCGGGCCGGGGCCGGCCGCCGGCGAGGACGCGCGCTCCCTTGGCCACGGCGTCGTCGACGTGCGCGGTCACCGTGTCGAGTTGGTCGCGCGAGATGAGGCTGCCCATCTCGGCCTCGAAGTCGTAGCCCGGGCCGACGCTCATGGCCTTGACGCGCGCGGTGAGCTTCTCGGTCAGCTCCGCGGCGACGGCCCGTTCGACGTAGACGCGCTCCACCGAGATGCAGAGCTGGCCGGAGTTGGAGAAGAAGGCGCGGGTGGCGACCTCGGCGACGCGGTCGAGGTCGGCTCCGGCGGTGACGATCATGGCGTTCTTGCCGCCGAGTTCGGCGGAGAACCCGATGAGCCGCTCGCCGCACTGGCGGCCGAGGACGCGGCCGGTGGCGGTGGAGCCGGTGAACATGAGGTAGTCGACGCCTGCGACGATCGCGCCGCCGACGGTCCCGCCCGAGCCGGGCACCACCTGGAACAGCTCGCGCGGCAGGCCCGCGCGGTAGAACATGTCGGCGGCGGCGAGCGCGCAGAACGGGGTGATCGAGGCGGGCTTGATCACCACGGCGTTGCCGGCGGCCAGCGCGGCGAGGGCGTCGGTGGCGGCGAGGTTGAGCGGGTAGTTCCACGGGGCGATCACGCCCACAACACCCTTGGGCTGGCGACGGACGACGGCCTTGGTGAGCCCGGGCAGCATGCCCTGGACTCGCTTCGGCGCGAGCAGGCCGGGGGCGGTGCGGGCGTAGTGGCGGGCGGTGATGAGGCAGTCGAGCACCTCCTCCTGCGCGGAGGCGCGGCTCTTGCCGGTCTCGGCCTGGACGATGTCCATGAGCTGGGCCCGGTTGCGCATGACCTCGGCGGCGAAGCGCTCCAGCACGGCGACGCGGTCGGCGACGTCGCGCTCGGCCCAGGCGGCCTGGGCGGCGCGGGCGCGGCTGATCGCGGCGTCCACGTCCTCGGCGGTGCCGGCGGGGATCTCGGCGAGCGGTTCGCCGGTGAAGACCTCGTGGATGGTCGACGACGGGCGACTCGACGGGTCGGCGCGGAACTCGGGGATCGCGACGAGGTCGCGGAGGCGGTCGTACACGTGGGGCGCGGGTCGGCTCATGCCGGCGATGTTACCGGCGGGTAAGGCGACGCGTCAGGGCTTACGGGCGCGGGTGCCGGGAGTCCGCGCGGGCTTGACCCTGACGCGGCGTCAGGCCCCACGCTGGCGGATGTGAGAGATGCTGGAGCGATGACGACGGAGGAACCGAGCGGCGCGGCGACCGGGGGCCTCACCGTGGGCGCGGCCGCCGAGCTGGTCGGCGTGAGCATCCGGACCCTGCACCACTGGGACCGGATCGGGCTGGCGCCGGCGAGCGGGCGGACGTGGTCGGGATACCGCGTGTATGACGACGACGACATCGCGCGCCTGCACCGGGTCCTGGTCTACCGCGAGCTGGGCTTCCCCCTCGCCCGGATCGGTGAGCTGCTGGACGACCCCGATGTCGACGCGGCCGCCCACCTGACCCGCCAGCGTGAGCTGCTGGTCGGCCGCATCTCGCACCTGCAGGAGATGGTCTCCGCAGTGGACCGCCTGAAGGAGGCGATCGAGGTGAACGCACCGTTGACCCCGGAAGACCGGGCCGAGATCTTCGGTACCGACTGGAACGAGGAGTGGCAGGACGAGGCCGAGCAGCGCTGGGGCGACAGCCCGCAGTGGGAGCAGTCGCAGCAACGCACGGCCCGCATGGGCAAGGAGGAGTGGAGACGGGTCAAGGCGGAGACGGACGAGCTCAACGCGGACCTGGCCGCGGCGGCGAGGGCCGGGGTGGACCCGGCGTCGGCGGAGGCGGCCGCGCTCGTCGAGCGTCACCGGGCGTCGATCGGGCGGTTCTACGACTGCTCGCACTCGATGCAGGTGCTGCTGGCCCGCATGTACCGGCAGGACGAGCGGTTCGCGGCGACGTACGAGGCCCTCGAGCCCGGGCTGACGGACTGGCTCGTCGCGGCCGTCGAGGCGGTGGCGCGCGCGAGCGGCGTGGACCCCGACACCGCGACGTGGGAGTGAGCTGCCGCCCCCGACGGGCGCCCGGCGGCCGTACCCTGGCCCGCATGAGCCGATGGACCGCCGCCGACATCCCCGACCAGACCGGCCGGACGTTCGTCATCACCGGGGCGAACTCCGGGCTGGGCCTGCAGTCGACCCGCGCGCTGACCGAGGCCGGCGCGCGGGTCCTCATGGCCTGCCGCGACACCTCGCGCGCGGAGGACGCCCGCGCCGGTCTCGCGCATCCGGAGCGGGCCGAGGTCGTCGAGCTGGACCTGGCCGATCTCGCCTCGGTGCGAGCGGCGGGCGAGGTCCTGGGGGGCCGGGCGCCGGATGTGCTGCTCAACAACGCGGGGCTCATGAACATCCCGCGCTCGCACACCGCGCAGGGCCACGAGATGCAGTTCGGCGTCAACGTGCTCGGTCACTTCGCGCTGACGGAGCTGCTCGCGCCGGCGTTGACGGACCGGGTCGTGTGGCTGGGGTCGATCATGCACCGCTTCGGCTCGGTCGACCCGGACGATCTGGACTGGACCCGCCGCCGCTACTCCCCCATGACCGCGTACGCCGCCTCCAAGCTGGCCTGCGTGATGTTGGCGTACGAGCAGCAGCGTCGGCTGGAGGCGGCGGGGTCGTCGCTGCGGGCGGTGGCCGCGCACCCGGGCTACTCGGCGACCAACCTGCAGTACCGCAGCGGTAGCCGCGTGCAGGACGTGGTGATGAGGGGCGTGGAGAAGATCCCGTACCTCGTGCAGCCCGCCGAGCGGGGCGCGTTGCCGCAGCTCTACGCCGCGACGGTGGAGTCGGTGCCGGGTGGCGCGTACATCGGCCCGGACGGCCCCGGCGAGCTCACCGGGTACCCGACGACCGTGCGGTCCACGCGCGCCTCGCACGACACGGGCGTCGCCGCCGCGCTGTGGGAGCGGTGCGCGCAGATGACCGCCGCCTGAGTCCCGCCGCGCCGCCGGATACCGCCGCGCGCGCCGGCGCCCAGATGCCCACCGCCGCGCACCGGCGCCGCGATGTCGACCGCCGCCGCGCGGGGAGGCCCACCGGGGGGCGACGACGACGAGGTGCGCCCTACGCCCGCCGGCGGGACGCGGCCAGCAGCAGCACGCCCAGCAGAACGGTCCCGGCCGCCAGACCCGCCACCGTGGCCGTCCGCACGCCGGTCACCGCCAACGCGGCGGGAGCCGACTGCCCGGCCGGGCCGGAGGTGGTGTCCCCCGCCGCGGCGTGAGCGGGCGACGGAGCGGCGGCGGCGTCCAGGGTGCGGCCCCCGGCACCGGCTCCGACCCCCGCCTCAGCCGCGGGCCCGTTCGCGCCGGCCGGGGTGGCGGGGAGCTCGTCGTCGTCGCCCCCGGGAGCACCGTCCGCGGCACCGGACGCGTCCTCGCCCTCCTGCCTCTCCCCGGCGGCCTCCGCCTCCGCGGCCGCCTGCGCCTCGGCGCGGCGCCGCTCGTTGTCCTCGTACGGGTCCTGCAGCGCGGCGATCTGCACCGCCTCGATGCTCCCCGCCAGCCCGCCGGGCAGCTCGGTGCCCGCCGCGGCCGCCGCGTCCGTGAGCAGCGCACCACCCTCGGCCGACCCCTCGACCAGGCCGTGCCAGAAGTCCAACTCGTGCGGGTAGAGCTCGCCCGCGTCCTGACGCTCGTCCAGCGCGGCGAAGTATCCGCCCGCGAACTGCAGGCTCAGAACGGGGAAGATGTACTCGGGGATCGCGATCGACCCCAACCCGATCGTGCCCGAGCCGACCGACCCGGTGGGGTTGACGTACACCGATCCCGGCAGGCTGCCCGACGACGCGACCGACGCCGCCGCCGACCCGCCCGCCACGCCCACGGCCTCGAGCGGCGCCACCGAACCCACGACCTCGCCGACCGACTGCGCGCCGTCGACCACCGGGGCGCTGCCCGTGTCCCGCAGGGCCTCCGAGCCCAGGCCCCCGCCGCCGATGACGATCTCGTCCGGCAGCTGGCCGATCAGCTGGTCCACGCTCGACACGCCCGTCTCGGGCAGCGTCGACCCCGCCCCCGGGGCGGGATCCTCCTGGGCCAGTGCCACGGCGGGCACGGAGACGGCCGCCACCACGGCGGCGGTGACGGCGGCGCCGAGGCGCCAGGTCCGGGCTCCGGGACCACTGGGCTGGGACATCACGACTAGGCCTCTCGTCACACGGCGGGCCCGTCGACCCGCGCACGGGTGAGCGTACTACTGCGGGATCGTGCTACTGCAGAGCCGAGGTCAGTCGGGCGACGTTGTCCACGTACCGACCCGCCCACGGCCGACTCATCCAGGCCTCCAACCCCAGGGTCGTGCACTCCTGGAGGTAGTCGTCCACGACGTCGTTGAGCTCCGACACCGCCTCCCCGCCGAGCACCAGCATGCTCACCTCGAAGTTGAGGTTGAACGACCGCTGGTCCATGTTGCTCGAGCCCACGACGCCCGCGTAGTCGTCGATGAGCACCGTCTTGGTGTGCAGCACGGCCGGCGAGCGGAAGCGATGGATCACCACCCCGGCCTCCAACAACGCCCGGAAGTACGACCGCTGCGCGTGGTGCACGAGGAACTGGTCGGCGTGCTCCGGCACGAACACCTCCACCGACACCCCGCGGAACGACGCGGACGTGAGCACGTGCAGCAGCGCCTCGTCCGGCACGAAGTACGGGCTGACGATCCGGATCCGCTCCTGCGCGTGCGAGATGAGCTGGGTGAACATCCGCAGTCCCGGCTGCGTGCGGTACCCCGGTCCCGACGGCACCAGCTGGAACGCGCTGACCGGGTCCCCCGCCGTCGGGTCGCCGCCCTTACGGCCCGGGGCCAGCGGGGCGCCGAGCGCCAACTGCTCGAGCGTCCCGATGACCTCCCCCGACTCGGTGAACCAGTCCACCGCGAACACGCCGTCCATCGCCTGCACGATCTCCCCGCGGACCTCCATCATGAGGTCGACCCACTCGCGACCGAGCCGGGCGTTGCGGCTGCTCCCGTAGTGGCGCTCGATGAGGTTCTGCGAGCCGATGAAGCCGTGCTCGCCGTCCACGATGAGCATCTTGCGGTGATTGCGCAGGTCCGGGCGGCGGAAGCGGCCCCGGAACGGGTTGACCGGGAGCATGAGATGGAACTCCACGGGCGTCTTGCGCAGCTTCTTCCGCAGCGTCCCGAAGCCGCGGTAGCGCAGCGACCCCAGGTGGTCGACCAGGACGCGCACCGCCACGCCCCGCTCCGCCGCCTCCACCGCCGCGGTGAAGAACTCGTCCGTCTCGCCGTCCCAGGACTGGGCGTAGAACTCGATGTGCACGTGGTCGCGGGCCGCGCGCACCGCCTCCGTCATGGCCGCCAACGACCGGCCGTAGTCCGAGTGCAGCGCGACGAAGTCCCCGGACATCGCGGGGATCGCGGTGAGGGTGCGGTTCATCTCCAGGATCGTGCGCACGCCCTGCGCGACCCCCACCCCCTCGGGGACCGTGGGGCGCGGGGCCAGCGCGTCCGCGTACAGCAGGTTCGCCTCGGCCTGGATGACGTGGCGTCGGCCGGTGATGTACGGGTTGCCCAGCAGCAGGAACAGCGGCACCCCGATCACCGGGATGAACAGGATCGCCAGCAGCCACGCCTGCGACGACGACGGTTGCCGGTTCTCCGGGACCATCCCCAGCGCCAGGACCTTGATGACGTACTCGGTGATGAGCAGCGCGGAGGTGACGCCCTCCGGGAACGGGAGGAACGCCAGGCGGTCGACGGCGGGGTTCACGCCGTGGGGCGGGTCAGGACCGTGCCGAGCGCCAGCGCACGCGGGTCGATCACGGCGCCGCCCCGCATGGTCCAGCGCACCACGCCCGCCAGCGCCCGCTGCGCGTACACCGAGTCGGCCGAGCCCAGCTCCCGCGCCCCCGGGAGCACGACGAACGCCTCGTCGTCCGCGACCGCCGCGAAGTCGGCACGGAGGCCGACCCGGATCTCCCCGCGGTCGTGCAGGCCCACCACCCCGGCCGTGTTCCCGGCCATCCAGCGCGCCACGTCGGCCAGGTCGAACCCGCGGCGACGCGCCTCGGTCCACACCACCGACAGGCCCAGCCGCGCCGAGGCCACCGCGTCGATCGTCCCGTCGCGCAGCGCGCCCCACAGGAGCTCGCGGTTTGCGGCGTCCCGGATCGGTGGATCGAGCCGCGCGGCCTCCGCGCCCCCGTGCGTGACCTCGGAGACCAGCGCCAGCATGTGCGGGTTCGTGGAGGCGGTCACGGGCAGACCCTCCGCGCGGGCCTCGCGGAGCAGGTCGAGCTCCTCGTGGTCCGCCACCGCGCGGACGTGCAGCCGCCCGCCGGTCCGCCGGCAGACCTCCACCAACGCGGGCAGGTCGTCCAGCCCGGCGTCCACGGCGAAGAGCCCGCCGTGCGCCGCGACCTCCTCGGCCGCCGCGACCAACTGCGCGCGGTCCAGGGTCGGCGCCCCGTCGACGCCCTTCCCGGCGGCCACCGCGGAGACGCCGAAGACGCCGCGGTCCAGCAGTTCGCCGAGCCGGCCCACGTTGCCCGGCACGGCCGCGGCCCACAGCCCCACATCGACGGTCGACTCGCCCGTCACCGCGTCACGCCACCGGTCCACGTCCTCCGGGCGCGTCGCGACCGGGTCGCCGTCGGTGCCGTAGTCGACCACCGTGGTGATCCCGCCCTGCGCCGCCGACCGTGTGCCGATCGCGACGTCCTCGGTGCTCACGTGCGGGTCGACCAGACCCGGCATGAGCACCACGTCGTCACCCAGGTTGATCGTGTGCGCCCCCGCCAGACCGATGTCCCGCGCCTCCGACCCCGTCCGCACCGACGAGATGACTCCCCCGTCCACCGTCACCGCCGCCTGCTGGATCCGGTCGTCGACGACCGCGCGTCGGGCGTGGATCAGGAGTTCGTACTGGGCCACAGGCGGGCTCCTTTCCGGGTTCTCAGGCGATGGCGGGCACCCTCGATGTGACCATTGTCCCCCACCGGTGCGCTCCCCGGCGGCGGCGTGGCCGGATAGCGTTGTCCGCGACAGTCCACTGCCCAGGAGGCCCCGCATGACCGACACCCCCGCCGGATTCATCCCCACCGCGGACCTCGTCGACGAGATCGGCGAGGACGTCCGCAGCTGCGACACCCAATTCCGCGATCTCGGCGGCCGCACGGAGTTCCACGGCCGGATCTCGACCGTGCGCTGCTTCCAGGACAACGCCCTGCTCAAGAGCGTCCTCGGGGAGCCCGGCGAGGGCCGGGTCCTGGTGATCGACGGCGGCGCGAGCGTCCACACCGCGCTGGTGGGCGACCTCATCGCCGAGCTCGGTCGGTCCCACGGCTGGTCCGGTGTGGTGGTCAACGGCGCCATCCGCGACTCCGCGGTGATCGCCGGGATGGACTTCGGCTGCAAGGCCCTGGGCACGAACCCCCGCAAGTCCACCAAGACCGGGGCGGGCGAGCGGGACGTGACCGTCAGCTTCGGTGGCGTCGACTTCGTCCCCGGCGAGATGCTCTACGCCGACACCGACGGGATCGTGGTGCGCTGACCCCTCGGGTCAGGAGGCTCCCGCGAGGCTGCCGATCGGGATCAGGAGGATCTCGCCCAGCGAGGCCTCGGGCCCGTAGCTGCCGAGCGACCCCGGCGCGTAGACGCCGGTCCCGTTGGGCACGTCCACAGACAGGACCACCGACCCGGTGTTGATGAGCTCGCTGAGCAGGTCCATGAGCGACCCGGTCCCCAGCGAGCCGTAGCCGATGCTGCCCGCCACCGCGCCGCGCACCGGGTCCAGGCTCATGCACCGCACAGGGCCGGCGGTGGTCGGGATGTAGACGCAGCCGGCGGGGACGTCCGGATCCACCGCGGGCCCCTCGCCGCCCGGCTGCGCGGCGGCCGCCCCGGCTCCCGTGAGCAGGGCAGCGGCGGCGAACGCCGAGACGGCGGCGGCGAATGTGGTGGCGCGCATGGGGATCCTCCGGGTCATCGCCCCGCCCGCGGCGGGAACGTCCACCGGTGATGGTATCGGTGGCGGTACCGCCCGTGGGTGGTGCGCCGCCGCCCGTGGGTGGTGCGCCGCCGCCCGTCGGGTGTCCGCCCGTCGCCGGTCAGGCCTCCCGGCGGATCCAGCGCAGCAGCGGCCCGAGGGACACCCGGTCGGTGAGGTCGAGGCCGCCCAGCTCGAGCATGGCCTCCTCCTCCGGGGTGCGGTCGGTCTTGCGGCGCAGCGCGGCCAGCGCGGTCTTGATCCCGAGCCGCTGCCGGAAACCGAGCTGGTCCGGCGTGACCACCCCGCGGAGCTGGAAGAGCTTGAGCTCGCGCAGCTGATCGGCGGAGAACTCGCTCGACATCAGCTCGATGCGGGCGTCGTCGGTGACCGGGGTGGGCCCCACCATGACCACCGCGACGCGGCGCCCCGCCTCGACGAGGGCCTCCCAGTTGTCGCGGATGAACGCCGAGCCACCCAGCCCGCCGCCGGCGCGCATCCCCGTGAGCAGGACGACGGTCCCCGCGACGACGAGCTCGGCCGGATCCGCGGCGTCGTGATGGGCGGCACCGGTGTCGAACTCCTCGGCCAGCCACGTCGCGTAGCGCCTCGCACCGGGATCGTCGTCGTGCAGCACCACCGGCGCCTGCACCCCGCGTGTGTCCTCCGCCATCAGGTCGCGTCCCGTCCCTCGCGGGCGACGACACGCGCCGCCCGTCCACCGATCTCCACCACGTCACCGTCGACCAGCCCGCGGCCGCGGCGGGTGTCGACCTCCCCGTTGACACTGACCGCACCGGAGGCGACCGCGTCCTTGGCCTCCGCGCCGGAGTCCAGCAGCGAGGCCAACTTGAGGAACTGCCCGAGCGTGAGCTTGCTGCTCAGGTCACAGTCGACGTCCTCGACGGGCGGACCGGCCGGAGGAGGGGTCGCCCGGCCGACCCGTCCCCGTCCTGCGATGTGGCGACTCATACCGCCGAGCCTATCGGGCGCGACCTCACGCCACGGGACCCGTCCCGGGCGGCTGCTCCGCGGGCAGCTCGCCGCGGGCACGGCGGGTCACCAGCGCCAGGCCCGTGCCGCCGGCCACGAGCACCGACGCCGCCAACACCAGCGCGACGGTCTGCACCCCGGACATCCCGAAGGTCGCGTCGCCCTCCGGCTCCTCCACGATCGTCTGCCCGCCCCGGGTCGGCAGCGGCGGCAGCTCGCTGAGCACCGGGAGCTCGGTTTCCACCTCCCGGACGGCGGGCCCCGGGGGCTGCGCCGACGCCGCCGGCACGCCGAGCAGCGCGACCGTCGCGCTGAGCGCGGCGATGACACTGGCGGGACGACGGCTGACCATGGGTGCCTTCCGAGACGGAGGCCGGGCGGCCTACAGACATAGTAGTCCTGATCTTAGGTTCCATTAAGGTCAGGCGCCACGGGTGCCGCTCGGCCCTCCGCCCCGGGTGATCGTCAGCGCTGCGCCACGTCCGTGGGCCGGACCGGCACCGGCAGCGCGGTCTCCCCCATGAGGAACCGGTCCACCGAGGCGGCGGCCGCACGACCCTCCGCGATCGCCCACACGATCAGGGACTGCCCGCGACCCATGTCCCCGGCCACGAACACGCCCTCGACGTTGGTGGCGAACGCGTCGTCGCGATCGACGTTCCCGCGCTCGGTGAACTCCACCCCCAGATCCGAGCAGAGCCCGGACTTCTGGGCACCGGTGAAGCCCATCGCGAGCAGGACCAGGTCGGCCGGGTACTCGAAGTCCGTGCCGGGCACGGGCTCGAAGCGACCGTCGACCATCCGCACCTCGGAGCCCTTCAGCGCGGTGACGTGGCCGTTCTCGCCCACGAACTCCGCGGTGGAGACGCCGTAGACGCGCTCGCCGTTCTCCTCGTGCGCCGAGGCCGTGCGGAACATCAGCGGATACATCGGCCACGGGGTCGACGCGGCGCGGGTGGCCGGCGGTTTGGGCATGATCTCGAAGCTCTTGACCGACTTCGCACCCTGGCGGGTCGCGGTCCCGAGGCAGTCCGCGCCCGTGTCGCCGCCACCGATGATGATGACGTGCTTGTCGCGCGCGTGGATGGCGGGCAGCCCGTCGGCGTCCACGACCGGATCACCGACGGCGGCCTTGTTGGCCAGCGGCAGGTACTCCATGGCCTGGTGGATGCCGTCGAGCTCGCGGCCGGGCACCGGCAGGTCGCGACGCATCGTGGCGCCACCGCACAGCACGACGGCGTCGAACTGCGCCCGCAGCTGGGAGGCGGTGATGTCCTTGCCGACGTTCACCCCGGGGCGGAAGATCGTCCCCTCGGCCTCCATCTGCGCGAGGCGACGATCGATGACCGCCTTCTCCATCTTGAACTCGGGGATGCCGTAGCGCATGAGCCCGCCGATGCGGTCGTCCCGCTCGAAGACGGTGACCGAGTGGCCGGCGCGGGTGAGCTGCTGGGCGGCGGCCAGACCGGCGGGGCCCGATCCCACGACCGCGACCGTCTGCCCTGTGCGGAACGACGGGATGACCGGGGACATGCCGCCGTCGGCCCACGCGGCCTCGGCGATCTCGACCTCCACCTGCTTGATCGTCACCGGCGGCTGGTTGATGCCGAGGACGCAGGAGCCCTCACAGGGGGCCGGGCACAGGCGACCGGTGAACTCCGGGAAGTTGTTGGTCGCGTGCAGCCGGTCGACCGCGTCGTCCCACTTGCCCCGGTGCACGAGGTCGTTCCACTCGGGGATGATGTTGCCCAGCGGGCAGCCCTGGTGACAGAACGGGACACCGCAGCTCATGCACCGCGAGGCCTGGGTGCGGATCGAGTTCTCGGGCAGGACCGTCGACTCGTAGACCTCTTTCCAGTCCATGATCCGCAGGTCGACGGGGCGGCGCTCGGGCAGCTCCCGCTCGGTGTGCTTGAGAAAGCCCTTCGGGTCAGCCATTTGCGGCCTCCATGATCGCCTCGTCCACGTTGCGTCCGTCCTTCTCCGCCTGCTCGATGGCCAGCAGCACGCGCTTGTAGTCGCGCGGCATGACCTTGGCGAAGTGATTCACGTTCTGGGCCCAGCCACCGAGGATCTCGCGACCCCGGGCCGAGTCGGTCTCCTCGACGTGGCGTTCCACGATGCCGTGCAGGAACTCCACGTCCTCGCTGGTGAGTTCCTCCGTGTCGACGAGCTCGACGTTGAGATTCTCGGTCAGGACGCCGCGGGGGTCGTAGAAGTAGGCGACCCCGCCGGACATCCCTGCGGCGACGTTGCGGCCGGTCGGGCCCAGCACGACCACCCGGCCGCCGGTCATGTACTCGCAGGCGTGGTCGCCCACGCCCTCCACCACCGCGGTGACGCCGGAGTTGCGCACGCAGAAGCGTTCGCCGACCATCCCGCGCAGGAACACCTCTCCGGCGGTGGCCCCGTAGCAGATCACGTTGCCGGCGATGATGTTGTCCTCGGCGACGAAGTCGGGGGCCGCGTCCTCGGCGGGCCGCACCACGATGCGTCCGCCCGACAGACCCTTGCCGACGTAGTCGTTCGCGTCACCGAACACGCGCACCGTCACGCCGCTCGCGAGGAACGCCCCGAGCGAGTTGCCGGCCGACCCGGTGAAGGTCAGGTCGATCGAGCCGTCCGGCAGGCCGGCCGCACCGTGCGCCTTGGAGATCTCGTGGCTGAGCATGGTGCCGACCGAGCGGTTGACGTTGCAGATCGGGTAGCGGCCCGTGAAGGGGCCCACCGCCGGATCGGTGATCACCGCGCGCGCGTCCTCGATCAGCGTGCGGTCGACGACGCCCTCGAGCTTGTGGTCCTGCGACTTGGTGTTCCGCAGGTCCTGGTGCATGAAGGGCGACTCCGCCTGCGCGAAGATCGGCTCGAGGTCGAGCTTGGCGACCCGCTTGTTGTGGGCGAAGGCCCGCGACTTGTCCAGGCACTCGGTGTGGCCGATCGCCTCGTCGAGACTGCGGAAGCCCAGCTCGGCGAGGTACTCGCGCACCTCCTCGGCGATGAACTCCATGAAGTTCACGACGTACTCGGCCTTGCCGTTGAACCGCTCTCGCAGGACCGGGTTCTGGGTGGCCACGCCGACGGGGCAGGTGTCGAGGTGACACACACGCATCATCACGCATCCGGCCACCACCAGCGGGGCGGTGGCGAAGCCGAACTCCTCACCGCCGAGCAGCGCGGCGACGATGACGTCCCGACCGGTCTTGAGCTGGCCGTCGACCTGCACGACGATGCGGTCGCGCAGACCGTTGACGAGCAGGGTCTGCTGGGTCTCGGCGAGGCCGAGCTCCCACGGTCCCCCCGCGTGCTTGAGCGAGGTCAGCGGCGACGCGCCGGTCCCGCCGTCGTGGCCCGAGATGAGCACGACGTCGGCGTGCGTCTTGGACACGCCGGTCGCGACCGTGCCCACGCCCTGCTCGGCCACGAGCTTGACGTGGATCCGCGCCTCGGGGTTGGCGTTCTTCAGGTCGTAGATGAGCTGCGCCAGGTCCTCGATCGAGTAGATGTCGTGGTGCGGCGGGGGCGAGATGAGTCCCACGCCCGGCGTGGAACCGCGGACCTCGGCCACCCACGGGTAGACCTTGCCCGGCGGGAGCTGCCCGCCCTCGCCCGGCTTGGCGCCCTGCGCCATCTTGATCTGGATGTCGGTGCAGTTGGTGAGGTAGTGGCTGGTCACGCCGAAGCGGCCCGAGGCCACCTGCTTGATCGCCGACCGACGCCAGTCCCCGTTGGGGTCGGGCGTGAAGCGGTCGACGGACTCGCCGCCCTCACCGGAGTTCGAGCGCGCCTGGAGCCGGTTCATGGCGATGGCCAGGGTCTCGTGGGCCTCCGCGGAGATGGAGCCGTAGCTCATCGCGCCGGTGGAGAACCGCTTGACGATCTCCGAGACCGGCTCGACCTCCTCGATCGGCACGGGCGGGCGGGTGCCCTTCAGCTCGAAGAGCCCGCGCAGCGTCGCGAGCCGCTCGGACTGGTCGTCGACGAGGCGGGTGTACTCCTTGAAGATCTCGTAGCGGCCGGTCCGAGTGGAGTGCTGGAGCTTGAACACCGTGTCCGGGTTGAACAGGTGGTACTCGCCCTCGCGACGCCACTGGTACTCGCCACCGATCTCGAGCTCGCGGTGCGCGGCCTCCTCGGGACGCGGCAGGAACGCGAAGCGGTGCCGGCGGGCGACGTCCTCGGCGATCTCGTCCAGGCCGATGCCGTCGATCGGGCTGATCGACCCGGTGAAGTACTCGTCGCACAGTTCCTGCGACAGACCGGTGACGTCGAACAGCTGCGCGCCGGTGTACGAGGCGAGGGTGGAGATGCCCATCTTGGACATGACCTTGAGCACGCCCTTGGCGGCGGCCTTGCGGTAGTTCGCACACGCCGTGGGGGTGTCCACGTCCGTGAGGTGGCCCGCCTTGACCAGCTCGTCGATCGACTCGAACGCCATGTACGGGTTGATCGCCTCCGCGCCGTAGCCGAAGAGCACCGCCATGTGGTGCACCTCGCGGGCGTCACCGGACTCGACGACCAGGCTGACCCGCGTGCGGGTCTTCTCGCGGACGAGGTGGTGGTGGACCGCCGAGGTCAGCAGCAGCGACGGGATGGGCGCGTTGCGCTCGTCCGACTCGCGGTCGGACAGCACGATGATGGTCGCGCCCTCCTCGATGGCGTGGGAGACCTCGCGGCGGATGCGCTCGAGCGCGATCCGCAGGCCGCGGCCGCCGTGGGCGACGTTGTACAGCCCCCGCACGACCACCGACCGCAGCTCCGGACGGGTCTCGCCGGCCGCCATCAGGGTGGCCAGCTCGTCGTTGCCGAGGATCGGGTTGTCCAGACGGACCTGACGGCACGAGTCGGGGCCGGGGTTGATGAGGTCGCCCTCGGGCCCCAGCGTCACGCCGTAGCTGGTGACGAGCTCCTCGCGGATGGCGTCGAGGGGCGGGTTGGTCACCTGCGCGAAGCGCTGGGCGAAGTAGTCGAAGAGCATCCGGGCGCGCTGGGACAGCACGGGCAGCGGCGTGTCCGTCCCCATCGACCCGAGGCCCTCGGCGCCGGTGGCCGCCATGGGCGCGACCAGGAGACGGAGCTCCTCCTCGGTGTAGCCGAAGACCCGCTGGCGGAGCACCACGCGCTCGTGCGCCATGTAGGGGTACTCGACCCACGGCAGGTCCTGCAGCCGGACCAGTCCCTCGTCCAGCCACTGCCGGTAGGGGTGCTGGGCGGCGAGCTCGGACTTGATCTCCTCGTCGTCGATGATCCGCCCCTGGGCGGTGTCGACGAGGAACATGCGACCCGGGCGCAGGCGGGTCTTGGTGACCACCTTGTCCTGCGGGATGTCGAGGACGCCGACCTCGGAGGCCATCACGACGAGCCCGTCGTCGGTGACCCAGATCCGGGAGGGACGCAGACCGTTGCGGTCCAGGACGGCGCCGATGACGGTGCCGTCGGTGAACGTGATGGACGCGGGGCCGTCCCAGGCCTCCATGAGAGAGGCGTGGTACTCGTAGAACGCCCGCTTGGCGGGGTCCATCGTCTCGTGTCGCTCCCACGCCTCGGGGACCATCATGAGGACGGCGTGCGGCAGGGTCCGGCCGGCGAGGGTCAGCAGCTCCAGGGCCTCGTCGAAGCGCGCGGTGTCGGACCCGCCGGGGGTGCAGATCGGCAGCGCCGCGGGCAGGTCGGCGATGTGCTCGCTGGTCATCAGCGCCTCGCGGGCCCGCATCCAGTTCTCGTTGCCGCGCGCGGTGTTGATCTCACCGTTGTGCGCGACGTAGCGGAACGGGTGCGCCAGCGGCCACGCCGGGAACGTGTTGGTGGAGAAGCGGGAGTGCACGATGCCCAGGGCGGACTCGACACGCTCGTCCTGCAGGTCCAGGTAGAACTCCGGCAGTTGCTTCTCGGTGAGCATGCCCTTGTAGACGAAGGTGCGCGGGCTCAGCGAGGGGAAGTACACCGTCTCCGAGCCGAGATCGCCCTTGCCCGCGCCCTTGGAGCCGAGCTCGTGCTCGCAGCGCTTGCGCACGACGAAGCACTTGCGCTCGAGCGCGAGGCCCGTGAGCAGCTCCCCGCCGGGGCCGGCGGCCTTGACGAAGATCTGGTTGATGGTCGGCTGCGCGTCGCGGGAGATCGCGCCGACCGTCGAGTCGTCGACCGGCACCTCGCGCCAGCCGATCACGCTGACGCCCTGCTCGGCGGCGATCCGCTCGACCATCCGCATGGCGTCCATCGCGAGCATGCGGGACTGCGGGAGAAAACAAAGGCCGGTGGCATATGCACCGGCCTCGGGGAGTTCCACGTCCTGCTCCTCACGCATCACCTCGCGGAGGAACAGATCCGGTACCTGGATCAACAGGCCCGTGCCGTCGCCGGTGTTGGCCTCGGCGCCCACGGCGCCGCGGTGCTCGAGGTTCACCAACGCGGCGATCGCCTTCTCGACGATGTCCCGGGACTGACGTCCGTACATGTCCACGACGAACGCGACACCACACGAGTCGTGTTCGTAGTCAGGGCGGTACAGGCTCTTGGGGCCGGGAGTCGTCATCATGTGTTCGCCTTCGCTTGTCGACGGGCGGACTCCGTGGTGGCTGGAGCACCCGTACTCAGAGGACCGAGGTCCTCCGGCCCGGAAATAATATGGGGAAGGGGGGCAGGTCACACAACTCGGAAAAGTCAAACCGCAGCCGGTGACGTGGGAAGCGGATTCCACCTTGTGAGATTTCTCTCAGCGCCCCGAGCATTCTCCCAGGCGGGACGACGCCGGTCCCGCGCCTGCGGACCCCTCGCACCCCCCGCGCCTCTCAGCCTCCTCACCGACTCGACGGCAGTGGGGGCAGCGGGATCCCCCGCCGCAGCGGGTCCCCACCCGCGCCTCCGGACCCGGTCAGCGCGATGACCCCGTTGAGCGTCGCCGCCGCCGGGGCGCCGTCGGCGGGGTCCGGGCCGTCCCCGCGCGGGCCGGGGAGCCCCGGTGGCACGGATGCTCCGGATGCAGAGGACTCTTCGCCCGACCCGGACCCGCCCGGGGCCGGGTCACCCGGGTCCGGGGCCGCGCGCCCCTCCGCCGCCGGGGCGTCGGCGGGGTCGATGACCGAGCCCGCGTCCTCCAGGTCTCCGGCCACGTCCGGCAGGGCCTCGTCCAGCGCGCCGACCCCGGGCCCCACGAGGAGCCCCCATCCGGACGCCATCTCGGCTCCGACGCCCAGGGACCCGGTCTGCGCCACCGCGGGCGCCCACACCGAGGCGACACCCAGGACCGCGATGCCGCCGGCCGCGGCGAGTCGCCGGGGAAGAGAACTGCGGATCGTCATGGCCGTCTCGATTCTGCTCACAGCCCCCGGGGTGGATGCGGGCACCACCGGGGAGGCGCGGTCCGCCCCGCTTCTCACCCTACTGTTATCCAGATCACAGTTCCAGGGCCATTCGAGAACCGGTTCCGCAACCCCCGGCGACTGTCGGCCTCCGCCGCCGGCGGCGCGTGGGCACACCTCGTCGTCGTCACCTCCGATGTCGTACCGACCCCCTAGGCTCACCCGCGTGACCACACCACCCCGGCCCTCCGGCGGCGACCCGGACCCGCCGCTGCGCCGCATGGCCGACGGGACCGTCAAACAGGTCAACCCGTTCACCGGCACGCAGGTGTGGACCGTGCCCGGGCGCGCCCACCGGCCGATCGAGCACGCGCCCGGCAGGGTCGTCGCGGTGGACCCCACCCAGCCGGAAGCGCACTGCGCGTTCTGCGTGACCCGCCTGCTCGAGACCACCCCGGAGAAGGCACGGCTGGTCCGCGACGGCGACGCGTGGACCGTTCTCGACCGGGTCCCGGCCGACGAGCTCGACGCCACGACGCCCGAGTTCCGGCTGTTCGGCAACCTCTTCGAGATCGTCTCGCTCGACTACTGGAGGTCCGTGCACGGTTACCGGATGCCCGCCCGGGCCGCCGCCCACCAGCGGTCCTACCTGTCCACGCCGGCCGGGGTGGCGCACGTCCGCGCCCTCCTGGACACCCGCGCCGCCGCCCGGGGCGCCAGCGCGACCACCAAGACCGGCGAGGCTCCGGACGCCACCGCCCTGGCCGAGCGTTCGCGGAGCTTCTTCGGCGGCTGCCACGACGTGGTCGTCGCGCGCCGGCACCTCGTCGACGGCGCCACGACCAGCGACCGTCACGCCGCCGCCGGCGACCTCACGCCCGACGAGCACGAGCAGTTCACCGCCTTCACCGTGCGCGCCATGCGGAACCTGTACCTCGACAACCCACACGCGGCGTACGTATCGGTCTTCCAGAACTGGCTCGCCCCGGCAGGAGCGTCCTTCGCGCACCTGCACAAGCAGCTCGTGGCGATCGACGAGGTCCCCGCCAAGACCGCGCGCGAGCTGTCCGCCCTGGCGCTCGACCCGCACCTCTACACCCGACTCGGCGTGGACCACGCCGCGGAGGAGGGGCTCGTCCTGGCCGCCAACCGGCACGCGGTCGCCGTGGTCGGGGTCGGGCACCGCCACCCCGCGATGGTCGTCTACTCCCGGTCGGCGGCCTGCGCCCCCTGGGACCACTCGGCCGACGAACTGCGCGGGGTCTCCGACCTGCTCCACGCCTGCCACGCCGCCACCGGGCCGCTGGTCCCGTGCAACGAGGAGTGGCACACCCTCCCACCGGGGCCCGGCCGTGAGGGCGCCGCCATGCCGTGGCGGATCGTGCTCAAGTGGCGCATCGCCACCCCCGCCGGGTTCGAGGGCGCCACCGGGATCCACGTCAACACGATCGACCCGTGGGCCCTGCGGGACCGCGTGGCCCCGCGGCTGAGGGAGTTGCGGGCGACCGGTCGCATCGCTCCCATGGCGCTGGGTGAGGAGTGCGGTGACGTGCGCGGGTCGCTGCGCTACGCGGGTGAAGGGTGATCCCCTGGCCACCCCGGGCGACATCGCGGCCGCTGCGGTGCCGCGACCGGCGGGATCTTAAAGCGCGCGGGGACGTGCGATCGACGGCGTCGTGGCCGGAGCGGGGACCGCGCGGAACGAGGCGATCGGGGTGATCGAGGAGGGGGATGTGACGGGAGCCGAGGTGGCCTCCCGGATTCCGGGCACCGACGCGGGGATCACGACCGGCACCGTCAGCGACGGATCGAGGAGCATGGCGGTGGGTGTCTCCTCGGTCCCGCCGTTGATGCTGCGACACAGCTCGAACGCGTCCTCGTCCCGCCAGATGTTGACCCAGTGGACCTCCAAGCCCTCACGGCTCGCGCGCCTGCGCAGGGCCGCGGAGTACGGACAACCCGGCCGCCACAGCACCACCACCGCGTTGCGCGCGGTGGCCAGGGTGCGCACGGCCTGCAGCGGCTCGTGCCCGGTCGCCCGCAGCGGGGAGTTCCACAGCGCCACGATCACCGAGCCGACCACCACCACGAGCGCGAGCAGCGCGCCGTGCCCGAATCCGACCAGCATCCACGCGATCGCACAGCCCACCGCCAGTACGGCGGCGGGGCCGAACCAGTGGCCTGGGCTGAGCTCCCGCCCGGCCCGTGCGAATGGGTGGGTCACGCGCACGACCATACGCCCCCCGATCCCGAGCGTGGGGTGCGGTTCCCCACATTTGTGATCCGGCAACGACTTTCCGCTCACGCCCACGGCAACGGACCGAACTCGCGCGCGGCCCACCGCCGGACGGCGTCGCGGTCCCGGACGTCGAGCCCGGTCGTGTCGACCTCGACCGCGTCCGGCCACGCCGCCCGGCCCGCCAGCTGGGCGCGCACCACCTCCACCGTCGCCTCGGACGGGTCCGAACCCGCGCGCGCCCGCTCGGCGACCCGCCTGACCAACTCCCCCTCCGGCGCCGTGCACGAGACCTCCACCAACTCGGCGTGCGCGTCGGCGGCCACCGTCTCCGCCTCCGCCCGGCGCCTCGGCTCGAGCCACGTCGCGTCCAGCACCACGCTGCACCCCGCCGCCAACGCTGCCGACGCCCGCGCGAGCATCTCGTCGTACACCGCCTGCACCGACCCCGCCGAATACCTGTCCCGCCGGTCCCCGTCCGGCCCGACGGGGCCGACGCCGGCCGCCCCCACCTCCGCCCGCACCACGTCCGAGCGCCACAACCGCGCCGCCAGCGCCTCGGCCAGCGGCGCCGCCAGCGTCGACTTCCCCGACCCCGACACCCCGCCCACCAGCACCAGGCGCACCCGCCCCCGCAGCAACGAGTCGACCGCCAGGTCCGCCAGCTCCAGGGCGCGGCGCGCATCGGCGCGCCCACCGTCGCCGTCCGCCGCCTGCTCGGCGCGGATCGCCGTGACCTTGGACCGGACCAGCGCGCGGTACCCGATGTAGTGGTGCACCAACGACGCCGGGGCGTCGTCGCCCGAGATCTCGCGATAGGCCTCGAGGAGGACGACAGCGAGGTCCCGCGCCCCCAGGGAGTCGAGGTCCATGGCCAGGAACCCGATGTCCAGCATCGCGTCGCCGTACCTGAGCCGATCGTCGAACTCGAGGCAGTCGATCACCCGCGGCCCGTCGTCGGTGAGGTAGACGTCGGCGGCCAGCAGGTCCCCGTGCCCGTCCACGATGCGGCCGTCCGCCACCCGCGACTCCAGCAGCCGGGTGCGTCCGCGCAGGTACGCCGTGGCGAGCGCCTCGATGTCGTCGACGATCTCCGGCGCGTCCCGCCCCACCCCGAGACGGCGCAGATGCTCGAGCGACTCCGCCCACAGCCGGGCGACGGCCGCCGGGGACCCGGCCGCGTCGACCACCGCCGAGCGGGCGCCGGCGGCGTGCAACGCGCCGATCTGCCGGGCCACCTCGCCCACGCCCGCCACGATGTCCGTATCGCCGCCCCCGGGATCGCCGCGCTCCCGCGTGCGGACGAGGGAGGCGAGGCTCCGGTGCGCGGGCAGCCGGCGCATCCGCACGACGTGCTCGATCACCTCGCCGTCGGGCCCCACCACCTCCAACACGCCGGTGTACACGTCCGGGGCGAGCCGGCTGTTGAGCGCGACCTCACGGCGACTCTGTTCTCCCCTGGCCGCGACGGAGGTGTTGTCGAGGAACCCGAGGTCGACCGGTTTGCGGATCTTGTGAGCCTCGTCACCCCAGAGGAAGATGAGCGCGCTGTGCGTCTCCACCACCACCGGCGGACCGGGCGGCGGCGCACCGACGGGGGCGTGGTGGTCCATGGACCCAGCCTAGGCAGGCATGACGCGCGACACACCGGACCCGGACCCGGTGGAACCCGAGCTGAGAACCAGCGGTGACCGGAGTGTTACCTCACGGATCTCTCAGGGTCCGGACCCCTTGCGGATGTGTACACCGCTTGTAGTGTCGCCGACGCACCTCGCTCCGACCGGGGTGTCCGCGATGAAAGACATCGGGGTCGATGCAGATCGGAGAGTTCTCCATGACGAACACCCACCGCAAGACCACCCACCGCACCACCGCGAAGATCGCCGCCGTCAGCGCGTTCGGTATCGGTGCCGCCATCGCGCTCCCGGGCCTCGCCGCCGCGCAGCCCACCGACGCCCCCGCCGACCCCACGGCCAGCCTCGCCGAGATCGCCGGTGAGGACGGCAGCCTCGAGGGCGCCCTGAACACCGACCTCGGCGTCGACCTCGGCAGCCTCACCCTCAACCTCAACCTCGGCGCCGAGACCCCCACCCCGGGCTCGGTCGAGCTCGGCAGCCTCGGGGTCTCCCCGAACACCGGCAGCGAGATCATCGACGGCGGCGGCCCGGCCGGCGGCTCGCTCGGCTCCGACGAGGCCGAGACCCAGACCGGCGCGGCCACGGGCGAGGCGCCCGCCGGCTCGCTGGACCTCGGCTCGCTCGGCAGCAGCGAGGAGCCCACGGACGAGACCGAGACCGGTGCGGCCACCGGTGAGGCCCCCGCCGGCTCGCTCGGCTCCGGTGGCGAGGCCACCGAGGACGACACCACGACCGAGGCGCCCGCCGCCGACGAGGGCGAGACCGGCTCGCTGAGCGGCTCGCTCGCCGGCCTGAGCTCCGGTGCCGAGGACGACACCACCGGTGACACGCCCGCCGACGAGACCGACGACGCCACCACCGGCGGCGCCGGCCTGAACGTCGACGCCGGCATCGCCGCCGGCTCGCTGGGCTGATCACCCCCGGCTGACACCCGGCGCAGCGGATGCGCCTTCCGGGCCCGGGATCGCGACCCTCCCCCGTCGCGATCCCGGGCCGTCGTGTGTCCCCGGACACTCATGGGGGATGATGCACGCGTGACGATCGTCGTGGCCTGCGGGGCCTTCAAGGGCTCACTCACCGCACTCGAGGCGTGCCATCACGCGGCCCAGGGGGCGCGCCGCGCACACCCCGACGCCGACGTGGTCGAGCGCCCGGTCGCCGACGGCGGGGGCGGCAGCCTGGAGGTGATGGTCGCCGGCGGCGCCCGCACCGTGCCCGTCAGCGTCTCCGGACCCACCGGCGACACCGTCGAGACCTCCTTCGCCGCCATCGACCCGGACACCGCGTTCGTCGAGATGGCCGACGCCTGCGGACTGCTCCGCCTCCCCGGCGGGGAGCCGCGTCCCCTCGAGGCGTCGAGCCGCGGCGTCGGCGAGGTCATCCTGGCCGCCCTGCGTTCCGGCCGGGGCAACATCCACCTCGGGATCGGCGGCAGCGCGTCCACCGACGGCGGCACCGGCATGCTCTCCGCCCTCGGAGCGCGCTTCCTCGACGCCGACGGGAACGAACTGCCCGACGGCGGCGGCGCACTGATCCACCTGGACCGCGTGGACCTGGACGGGCTCGACCCGGCCGTGCGCGCCGCCCGGATCCTCGTCGCCTGCGACGTCGACAACCCGCTGCTCGGCCCCCTCGGCGCGGCCCGCGTCTACGGCCCCCAGAAGGGGGCCACCCCCGAGCAGCTCGACGCCCTCGAGGCCGGCCTGGCCCGGCTCGTCGACGTCCTGCGCGCCCAGGGCCTCGACGTGGACCCCGACGCCCCGGGTTCCGGGGCCGCCGGTGGCGTGGGGTTCGCCGCGCGTGAACTGCTCGGCGCGTCCCTCGACCCCGGCTTCGAGGTCCTCGGCACCCTCACCGGCCTCGAGGACGTCCTCTCCGCCGCCGACCTGGTCGTCACGGGTGAGGGCCGCCTCGACGACCAGACGATGCACGGCAAGACCCCCATGGGCGTGGCCGCGCTCTGCCGATCGCACGCCGTGCCGGTGGTCGCCGTCTGCGGCCGCCTGGACCTCGAGGCCGACCGGGTCGCCGAGGCCGGGTTCGTCGCGGCCGCCGCGCTGACCGAGCGTGAGCCCGACCTCGAGCGGGCCATCGCCAACGCCGGCCCCCTCCTGGAGGACGTCGCCGCCGACGTCATCTCCCGGATCCTGCCCTGACGCGCCGCGCCAGCTCCTCCGTCCCCCCGCCCGTCAGGTCGGCGAGGTAGGCGGGCCGGGCGGCCATCGCCATCACCAACGCCAGGGTCGGCCCCGCGACCTCGGGGCCCTCGCCGGCCTCGAACGGCCCGTCCGTCGCGCGCAGGTGCAGGCCCGTGACGAGCGTCGCGCTGTTCACCGCGAAGTCCTTCGACGCGTAGAACCGGGCGACCTCGGTCAGCGCGTCGATCGGGTAGCGACGGGTGCGGCCCAGCGGCCGACGGATGTCCTCGGCGTGCACGATCGTCTCGCCCAACCACGCCGCCGCGTCACCGAGCGGTGCGACGCGCAGGGTCCGGGAGTCGACGAAGTTCTCGAACGTCCCGCCCGGATCGGCGCCGAGCTGTTCCTGCATCCGCCGCCGGTTGTGCCGGTCGGTGTCGAACCCGGCTCCGACGAAGCTCCGTATCCACCGCAGCCGGCCGGTCCGCGCGACGGCCGTGAGGTGTGCGACCACCTCCTCGACACTCCACCGCGTGCACAGCGAGACCGTCCGCCAGCCGGCCTCGTCCAGCCCCGCGAGCTCGTCGGCCAGTGCCGCCCGCTCGGAGTGGATGTCGGCCCAGAGCCGGTCGGTTCGTTCGGTTGAGCGGCCCATGATCTCTCCTGACGGCGGCGACTCGGGTGAGGTCATCGAACCACGCCGCCGCGCCCCCCGCGACGAGTCGGGCGCTCACGATCCGAGCGGCGCGCGGCCCCGCGTGGGCATGATGGGGTCAGTCCCCGCCCCCGATGGAGGTCGACATGCGCACATGGCTCCTCGGCGCGCCCCTCGCGGCGCTCGCCGCCGTCGCCGCCACCGATCTGCGACAGACCCGCTACCCGATCCTGCGGACCTTCCCCGTCCTCGGGCACGCCCGGATGGCGCTGACCGCCATCGGCCCCGAGCTGCGGCAGTACATCGTCGCCGGGAACAACGAGGAACGCCCGTTCACCCGCGACCAACGCGACTGGGTGTACGAATCCGCCGAGTCCCGCGCGACCACGTTCGGGTTCGGCACCGACAACGACGTGGAGTTCCTCGAGGGCTACCCGATCGTCAAGCAGCGCACCTTCAGCGACGTGACGCTCTCCGCCCACCCGCACTCGGGGCAGCAACTGCCCCTCCCGCCCGCCAAGGTCCTCGGCGCCGCCCGCGGACGCGCCCGCGCCTTCCGCCCCGACTCCCTGGTGAGCATCTCGGCGATGAGCTACGGGGCGCTCTCCGCCCCGGCCGTGGAGGCGCTCAACCGCGGTGCGGCCCTCGCGGGCGCCCTGCACAACACCGGCGAGGGCGGCCTGAGCCCGTACCACCAGAACGGCGCCGACCTGGTCTTCCAGATCGGCACCGCCTACTTCGGCGTCCGCGACGACGAGGGCCGCTTCGACCTCGACAAACTGGTGGCCCTCACCGAGCAGCACCCGATCCGGGCAATCGAGATCAAGCTCAGCCAGGGCGCCAAGCCCGGGCTCGGGGGGCTCCTGCCGGCGGCCAAGATCACCGAGGAGGTCGCCGCCATCCGGGGCGTCCCGATGGGCCGGGACTGCGCGAGCCCGTCCCGCCACACCGCGTTCCACGACGTCGACTCGCTGCTCGACCTGGTGGAGTCGATCGCCGACCGCACCGGGCTGCCCGTCGGGATCAAGTCCGCGGTCGGGGACATGGGCTTCTGGGAGGAGCTGGCCGCCGCGATGGTCCCCCGCGACCGGGGCGTCGACTTCATCACCATCGACGGCGGCGAGGGCGGCACCGGCGCGGGCCCGCTCGTGTTCACCGACGCCGTGTCCCTGCCCTTCCGGCTGGGCTTCCCGCGCGTCTACTCGGTGTTCGCCGAGGCCGGCCTGACCGACGACGTGATGTTCATCGGCTCCGGCAAGCTCGGCATCCCCGAGAACGCGGTCGTCGCGCTGGCGTTGGGCGTCGACATGATCAACGTCGCCCGCGAACCCATGCTGTCGGTGGGGTGCATCCAGGCGCAGAAGTGTCACACCGGCGGGTGTCCGACCGGCGTCGCCACCCAGAACCCGTGGCTCGTGCGCGGGGTGGACCCCACCGCGATGGCCGTGCGTTGCTCGAACTACATCCGGTCCCTGCGCCGCGAGCTCGTCAAGGTCGCCGGCGCGGTCGGGGTCCCGCACCCCGGGCTCATCGGCCCGACCGACGTCGAACTCGCCCGCGGGACGCGGGACTCGCACACGCTCGCCGACATCTACGACTACCGCGACGGCTGGGGCCTGCCCGGGCGGGACGACGCCCGCGCCATCACCGAGCTGATGGTGGCCTCCGGCGTGGCGGAGTACACGGACGCGGTGACCCCACCCGGGATCCGCCCGCGCGGGTAGCCGGCGCCGGTCAGGGCGCGGCCACGCCCGCGCGCAGCAGCCCCAGCTCGCGGTTGAGGTTCGCGTGCGCCTGCTTCTCCCACCTGTCGCGCCCGGCCCGGGTCCGGAACACCGACTTGCGCTCCAGCAGGCCCTCCAGCGCGGCGATCCGCCCGGCCACGAACCGCTCGCCGGGCACGTGGGCGTACTCGTGGCGGACGTCGGCGGCGTAGGTGTCGTACGTCTCGGGGTCGGCGCCCAGCATCGCGAGGTCGGCGTCGGACAGGACGCAGCCGTTGAGGTCCCCGTTCTCGACCCGGTGCCCGCCCATCAGTCGCACGAGGCGCGCCACCTCCGCCGCGGGTGCGGCCGGGTCGAGCACGCGCTCGGCCAGCCTCGCGGACTTCTCGGCGTTCTCCGAGCCGGTGGGGTCGAACACCGCGCCGTGCAGCCACGCGGCCAGCCGGACCTCGGTGCCGTCGAACGCCTCCCCGTCGGCCTCGAGCGCGTCCACCGCCCGCAGCACCGCCCGCAGGTGCCCCTCGTTGTGGTAGCGCCGCTGCGGCTCGTTCCAGCGTTCGAGCAGGTCGGAGCGCAGTTCAGGGGTGAGGAACTCGACCTTGGCGTCGAGGGGATCAACTGCTGCCACTCGGTCCGTGTCCATGACCGGACTCTACCGCCGCACCCGCGCCCGTCAGGCCGGATCGGCGCAGCCCCTCACACGTCCAGGTCGGCCCCCGTGGCGGGCGGGAACGCCTCGAGGGCGGCGAGCTCGCGCTCGTCGAACGTGCGGGCCCGGGACAGGAACCGCTTCCCGGTCGGGTTCTCGAGACTGAACCCCGAGCCCCGGCCGGGGATGGCGTCCAGGACCAACTGCGTGTGCTTCCAGGTGGCGAACTGCGAGCCCGAGATCCACACGCGGACCCGGAGACCGGACGACCCGCCGGGGGCGCGGGCCTCGTCGTCGTCGTCACCCAGGTCCAGCTCCCCCACCAACACGTCGCGCTGTCCCACACGGAACTCACCGTCGGGGTAGCACATGGGCGCCGAGCCGTCGCAGCACCCGCCGGACTGGTGGAACATCACCGGGCCGTGCCGGCCGACGAGCTCGCGGATGAGTTCGACGGCCGGCTCGGTCGCCACCACGCGCGGCGGCAGGTCGTCGGGCGCGCCCCCGGGCGTCGCGGCGCGCGCGGCGATCCGCACGCTCCCGCCCGAGGGCAGCCCACACACGTCGTCCATGGCGCTCATGCCCGTCAGAAGAAGCCCTGCGGCTTGCCCGAGTAGCTCACCAGCAGGTTCTTGGTCTGCTGGTAGTGGCTGAGCATCATCAGGTGGTTCTCGCGGCCGATGCCCGACTGCTTGTAGCCGCCGAACGCCGCGTGCGCCGGGTACTGGTGATAGGTGTTGGTCCACACGCGGCCGGCCTGGATGGTGCGTCCGGCCCGGTAGGCGGTGGTGCCGTTGCGCGACCACACGCCGGCGCCGAGCCCGTAGAGGGTGTCGTTGGCGATGGACATGGCGTCGTCGAAGTCGGTGAACGAGGTCAGCGACAGGACGGGGCCGAAGATCTCCTCCTGGAACAGGCGCATGGAGTTGGAGCCCTTGAACACGGTCGGCTGCACGTAGTAGCCGCCGGCGAGGTCACCGTCGTGCTCGGCGCGGGCGCCGCCGGTGAGGACCTCGGCGCCCTCCTGCCTGCCGATGTCGATGTAGGACAGGATCTTCTCCATCTGGTCGCTGGAGGCCTGCGCGCCGATCATGGTGTCGGTGTCGAGGGGGTTGCCGGTCTTGATGCGGTTGGTGCGCTCGATCGCGAGCTCGGTGAACTCGTCGAAGATCGACTCCTGCACGAGCGCGCGGGACGGGCACGTGCACACCTCGCCCTGGTTGAGGCCGAACATCGCGAAGCCCTCGAGCGCGGACTGGCGGAAGTCGTCGTCGGCGTCCATGACGTCGGAGAAGAAGATGTTGGGGCTCTTGCCGCCCAGCTCGAGGGTGACGGGGATGAGGTTCTCCGAGGCGTACTGCATGATCAGCCGGCCGGTGGTGGTCTCGCCGGTGAACGCGACCTTGCGGATGCGCGGGTTGGAGGCGAGCGGCTTGCCGGCCTCCGTGCCGAAGCCGTTGACGACGTTGACCACGCCCGGCGGGAGCAGGTCGCCGATGAGGGACATGAGGTAGAGGATCGAGGCGGGGGTCTGCTCGGCGGGCTTGAGGACCACGCAGTTGCCGGCCGCCAGCGCGGGGGCGAGCTTCCACACGCCCATGAGGATGGGGAAGTTCCACGGGATGATCTGGCCGACCACGCCGAGCGGCTCGTGGAAGTGGTAGGCGACGGTGTCTTCGTTGATCTGCGAGATGCCGCCCTCCTGGGCGCGGATGGCGCCGGCGAAGTAGCGGAAGTGGTCGATCGCCAGGGGGATGTCGGCGTTGAGGGTCTCGCGGACGGCCTTGCCGTTCTCCCAGCTCTCGGCCACGGCGAGCTTCTCGAGGTTCTCCTCCATGCGGTCGGCGATCCGCAGCAGGACCAGCGAGCGCTCGGTGGCGGAGGTGGCGTTCCAGGCGGGGGCGGCGGCCCAGGCGGCGTCGAGGGCGGCCTCGATGTCCTCGGCGGTGCCGCGGCCGACCTCGCAGAACACCTGGCCGGTGATGGGGGTGACGTTCTCGAAGTACTCGCCCTTGACCGGGGCCGTCCACTCGCCGCCGATGTAGTGGCCGTAGCGGCTCTCGTAGGACATCACCGCGTCGGCGGAACCGGGCTGGGAGTAGACGGTCATGTGACACCTCTCGTCTGCGCGCGCCGGCCCCCACGGCCGGCGACTGTGATGCGCGACACTATCCACGCCGGGGTTGCACGGACGTTGCACGCGAGGTGACGGGTCGTGCGCGGGCGCCCGGGAGGGATCGGGGACGACGACGAGGTCCTCAGGCCCCCAGGCGGTCGTCGAGCACCCGGTGCACGGAACGGGCGGAGGACCGCGCCACCGGGGACAGGCCCGGCAGTGCGCCCAGGGCGCGCCACGCCTCGGGGTCCTCGCGTCCGGGGCCGGCGGTCCAGGCCCGCAGGGCCCGCGCCGATCCCGCGGTGAGCGCGGCGGCACGGACCCGCGCGTGCAACTCCTCGCGCAGGTCGACCACGCCCGGGGCGTCGGAGGTCGGCAGCAGTGGGCCGGGGTAGGCGGCGACCGCGGCCCCGACGTCCACCTCGAGCAGCGCCGCCACCCGGTCGGCGTCGGTCTCGACCGCGCCGGGCGCGAGGCGGTAGGGCCGGGAGAGGAGGACGTCGGGCCCCAGGACGCGGCGCAGTCTCGAGAGCTCGGCGCGGACGCTGACCTCGTCGAGGCGGCCACCCGCGAGGAGTTCGGCCAGCGCCCCGCCGGCCAGCCCGGCCGGGTGGGTGCCGAGCAGGACGAGGATCTCGGCGTGCCGTCCGGTGAGCGGACCGGCCCCGGACAGTGTCGGCCGGGCGGTGCCGAGCACCTCGAGCCGGCGCGGCCCGGGCACGAGCACGCCCGCCGGGGTCGACCGCAGCTCGGCCTCGGCGAGCAGCGCGGTGGCCCGGACCAGGGCGAGCATCTCGTCGGACGCCGCGGTGTCGTGGCCGGTCACGTCGATACCGCCCACCACCCGCCCCGTCACCGGGTCGTGGACCGGGGCCGCCGAGCAGCTCCACGAGTGGGCGGGGGCGAGGAAGTGCTCCGGGCCCCGCACGCGCACCGGGACGTCGTGCCGCAGCGCGAGGCCCGGCGCGTTGGCCCCGACCGCGTCGTCGCTCCACACCGCCCCGGGCACGAACGCCATCCGTTCCGCGCGGTTGCGCACACCGCGGTCGCCGTACAACCAGAGGAGCCGACCGTCCGCGTCGGCCACCGCCACCAGGTGTCCGCTGTCGACCACACCGGAGACGAGGATCTTCTCGACCACGGGCAGCACCGCCGCCATCCGGTGCGCGGCCAGGTGCTCGGACAGGTCGGGGCCCTGCAGATCGACGGGGGGATCCGCCCGGTCCGGGTCGATCCCCCGCCGCCTGCTGCGCTCCCATGACTGCGCGACGAGTGTGTTGGCCGCGGCTGACATCCCCGCCGACATGGCCACAGTGTAACCGGACTCACAGAAACATGACGTGGCCCTCATAAGCGGATTCGAATAACCGGTGCTCGACACAGGACGTCCCACGGCACCTACACTCGGCAGTGATGCAGGCCACACATGACCTAAGGACCGCGATGACGACCGAGTTCGCCACCCCGCCAGCCGCCAAGCCCTTCCCCGTCGAGAACCTGTCCAGACTGGTGTTCAAGAACGCACAGGAGGCGCCCGACGACGTCGCCGTGCTGCGTCTCGTCGGCCGCGACTGGAAGGAGGTCACCTGCGCCCAGTACCTCGAGGAGGTCAAGGGGGTGGCCAAGGGCCTCATCGCCCGCGGCGTCACGCCCGGCGACCGCCTGGCCATCATGAGCCACACCCGCTACGAGTGGTCGCTCATCGCCTGGGCCGCGTGGGCGGCCGGCGCGGTCACCGTGCCGATCTACGAGACGTCCTCGCCCGCCCAGTGCGACTGGATCCTCACCGACTCGGGCGCGACGGTCGCGGTCGTCGAGAACCTCGAGCTGCGCGAGGTGATGACCGGCGGCACCGACTGGTCCGGCGACGTCCTGGTGATCGAGAACGACCTCGTCGCCCAGTTGACCGAGGCCGGCGCGTCGATCTCCGACGAGGAGCTGGAGAAGGCGTCGCTGGCCGCGGGCCACGAGGACCCGTGCGCAATCGTCTACACCTCCGGCACGACCGGTAACCCCAAGGGCTGCGAGATCGTGCACGGCGGGTTCGGCGGCGTCGTGGTGTCCGTGGAGGAGCAGCTCCAGGACGCGTTCGTGCCCAACAGCCGCACGCTCATCTTCCTGCCGCTGGCCCACGTCCTGGCCCGCATCCTCGAGGTGGCCTGCTTCTACAAGCGGGTCGCCGTGGCCCACGAGCCCGACACCACCAAGGTCATCGAGCGACTCGCCGAGATCCACCCGACGTTCCTGGTCTCCGTGCCCCGCGTGCTGGAGAAGGTCTACAACTCCGCCGCGGCGAAGGCCGAGAACGCCGGCGGCGCCAAGGCCAAGATCTTCAAGGCCGCCGTCCAGACCGCCATCGACTACTCCAAGGCCCTCGAGGGCGGCGGCCAGCCGTCGACCGCGCTCAAGCTCAAGCAGAAGCTGTACTCCAAGCTCGTGTACTCGAAGCTGCACGACGCCCTCGGCGGGGAGTGCGACCGCATCATCTCCGGCGGCGGCCCCCTGGGCGCGCGACTCGGGCACTTCTTCCGCGGCGCCGGGTTCGACCTGCTCGAGGGATACGGCCTCACCGAGTCCTCGGGCGTGCTCACCGTCAACCCGATCGGCCGGGCAAAGATCGGCACGGTCGGCAAGCCCATCCCGGGCGTGACGCTCCGAATCGCCGAGGACGGGGAGGTCATGGCCAAGGCCAAGACTCTGTTCAAGGGCTATTGGCGGAACCCCAAGGCCAACGAGGAGTCGTGGACCGGGGAGTGGTACCACACCGGTGACATCGGCGAGCTCGACTCCGACGGCTACCTGTCCATCACGGGCCGCAAGAAGGACCTCATCGTCACCGCGGGCGGCAAGAACGTCTCCCCGTCGCAGCTCGAGGACCTGCTCACCTCCGATCCCCTGATCAGCCAGGCGGTCGTGGTCGGCGACAACCGCAACTACATCGCCGCACTGGTGACGATCGACCCGGAGACCTTCCCCGCGTGGCGGGACCGGCACGGCAAGACCGGGGAGGTCGAGGACCTGCTGACGGACGGCGACCTGGTGGGCGCCGTGCAGGACGCGGTCGACCGGGCCAACAAGTCGGTCTCCCGCGCCGAGTCCATCCGCAAGTTCAAGATCCTGGCTGCGGAGTTCTCGGTCGAGAGCGGTGAGCTCACGCCGACGCTCAAGCTCAAGCGCAACGTCGTGCACGACCGGTTCGGCGCCGAGATCGAGTCCCTCTACGCCGACGCCTGACCGTCGGGTGCGCCAGCGCCCGGATCCCGCGGGATCCGGGCGCTCCGCTCATTTCCCCGCCCACCATCACGTACACTCGCCGATAGACAGACCTGTTCATTCTTCAGAACGGAACACACCATGGCGCAGATCTACTCCGACATCTCCGAGACCATCGGCAAGACCCCGCTGGTCCGTCTCAACTCCCTGACCGAGGGGCTGCAGGCCACCGTCCTGGCCAAGCTCGAGTCGGCCAACCCGGCCGCGAGCGTCAAGGACCGTATCGGCGCGGCCATCATCGACGACGCCGTGGCGTCGGGCGGCCTCAAGCCGGGCGGGACGATCGTCGAGGGCACCTCGGGCAACACCGGTATCGCGCTGTCCATGGTCGCCGCCGCCCGCGGCTTCAAGGCCGTCATCGTCATGCCCGACACCATGTCGGTCGAGCGCCGCGCCGTCATGCGCGCGTACGGTGCCGAGCTCATCCTCACCCCGGGCTCCGAGGGCATGAAGGGCGCGGTCGCCAAGGCCGAGGAGATCGCCGCGACGCGTGAGAACGCCGTCCTGGCCCGCCAGTTCGCCAACCCGGCCAACCCGGACGTCCACCGCCGCACCACCGGACCGGAGATCTGGGAGGACACGGCGGGCGACGTCGACATCTTCGTGGCCGGCATCGGCACCGGCGGCACCATCTCGGGCGCCGGCGGCTACCTGCGCGAGCAGAAGTCGGACATCGAGATCGTGGCCGTCGAGCCCAAGGACTCCCCGCTGCTCACCGAGGGCAAGGCCGGGCCGCACAAGATCCAGGGCCTGGGCGCCAACTTCGTGCCCGAGATCCTCGACCGGGAGATCTACAACGAGGTCATCGACGTCACCCTCGAGGACTCGCTGGCGATCGCCAAGCGCCTCGGCAGCGAGGAGGGCATCCTCGCCGGCATCTCCTCGGGCGCCAACGTGTGGGCCGCCCTCGAGATCGCCAAGCGTCCCGAGAACGCGGGCAAGACCATCGTCGTCATCGTGTGCGACTACGGCGAGCGCTACGTCTCCACGATGCTGTTCGAGGACTACCGCGACTGATGACGTCCACGTCCGATCGCCCGGTGGGGTTCTGGCGCACACTGCGTGAGGACCTCGCCGCGGCGCGCGCCCACGACCCGGCAGCCCGCGGCGACATCGAGAACGCCGTCGTCTACTCCGGACTGCACGCCATCTGGTTCCACCGGCTCTCGCACCGCCTGTGGAAGTCAGGCGGCGTCGGCCGGACCGCGGGGCGCGTCCTCTCCCAGTTCTCCCGCTTCCTCACGGGGATCGAGATCCATCCCGGCGCGACCATCGGCCGGCGGTTCTTCATCGACCACGGGATGGGCGTCGTCATCGGCGAGACGGCCGAGATCGGCGACGACTGCATGATCTACCACGGCGTCACCCTCGGCGGGGTCTCGCTCAAGCAGGTCAAGCGGCATCCCACGCTCGGCGACCGCGTCACCGTGGGCGCCGGCGCCAAGATCCTGGGTCCCGTGTCGATCGGGGACGACTCGTCGGTCGGCGCCAACGCCGTCGTCGTCAAGGACGCCCCCGCCAACTCGATCGTGGTGGGGGTGCCCGGTGAGGCCCGTCCCGCCAAGTCGACCAAGGAGGAACTGCGGGAGGCGCAGTTCTACATCGACCCGGCCATCTACATCTAGCCGGACCGCCCCGGGACGCGTCGGCCCACACGTCCCGGGGCGGAGGCGGAGTGACCGCACTCCCCGTCACGCCGTCGGGGGCTAGGCTCTGCCCCTGTGCGAACCCTTCCCACCACCCTCTGGCTGCGCGGGCCCCTGGCCGTGCTCGCCCTCGCGTCGGTGGTCATGGTCCTCCGCGCGCCCGACGAGCGGACCCCGTGGTGGGGCATCACCCAGAGCTTCCTGGACGTGCACGTCTACCGGTGGGGGGCGGAGGCCGTCCGCGCGGGCGTGCCCCTGTACGAGGGCCTGCTGTGGGGGCCCAACGCCCGCTTCTTCGCGGAGATGCCCTTCACCTACCCGCCGTTCGCCGCGCTGCTCTTCCAGCCGCTACCTCTCCTCTCCGAGCCGCTGATGATGGCCGGGTGGGCGACGCTCACCCTGGGGCTGCTCTACCTGGTCGTCCGGATGGCGTTCCGCGCGCTCGACTACGCGCCCGCCACCGTCACCCGGCAGGTGTCCCTGTGCCTGGCCCTGATCTGCCTGTCGCTCGAGCCGGTGCGCACGACCGTCTGGCTCGGCCAGATCAACATCATCCTGCTCGCGCTCGTCCTCGCCGACCACCTGCTGTCCCGGCTCGGCCCCGGGCACCGCTTCGCGCGGTGGCGCCACCTCGCCGGGGTCGGCAGCGGCCTCGCCGCCGGGATCAAGCTCACGCCGGCGTTCTTCTGGGCGCACTGGATCGTCACCGGCCGGTGGCGTCTCGCGGTCGTCTCCGGCGTCACCTTCCTCGCGACCGTGGCCCTCGGCTTCGCCGTCATCCCCTCCGACGCGGTCCGATACTGGTCGGGCACGGTCCTCGAGTCCGGCCGCATCGCCCAGGACTCCGTGGTGTCCAACCAGTCGCTGCGCGGGGTGATCGCCCGGGTCCTCGGCGTCGACGCCGCGCCGACGGCCGCCTGGTTCGTCCTCGCGGTGCTCGCCGCGGTGGTGGGGTTGGCGATGGCGGCCCTCCTCCACCGGGCCGGTCACCAGCTGCTCGCGCTGACCCTGTCCGGGATGACGATGTCGGTGGTCTCGCCGTTCTCGTGGGGCCACCACTGGGTCTGGTTCGTGCCGCTGCTCGTGCTGGCGGTGCATCACGCGATCGCCGGGCGGCGCTGGTACCTCTGGCTCCTCCCGCCGCTGCTGTGGTCGGCCACCGCGGCCTGGGTGCAGAGTTTCCCCAACCCGGACTTCCCCGATGACCGCTGGGTCGCGATCGGGTTGTTCATGCTGGGCGGGGACATCCCACCCGTGATCTTCGGGCTCATCACCAACGTCTACCCGCTGGTCTGGCTGGTCACGGTGGCGCTGGCGGCCCTCCTGCTCCGACGCGCCCGCCGGGACGGCACTAGGCTGCGCGGGTATGGGACGACGGACGACTCGTCACCGGGCGCAGCGGGTTCTGGCCGGGGGTGACGTACGGGGCGAGGTGACGACCCTGGCAGTGGAGGAGCCGCTCGAGATCCGGCTCGCCGGCCAGCCGTTCGTCGTCACGATGCGCACCCCGGGCGACGACATGGATCTGGCCGCCGGGCACCTGGTGTCCGAGGGCGCGGTCTGGCACCGCGATCACCTGCCCGAGATCTGCTACTGCACCACCGTCAGCGGCCGGGCCGAGCAGGACTACAACACGCTCACCGTGACCCTGTCGCCGGACATCCCCACCCCGCGGTCCGCCCGGGCCTCCACGATGAGCAGTGCCTGCGGGGTGTGCGGAGTCGACTCGATCGACGAGGTGCGGCGCTCGACGCATTTCCCGGCCGGGCCGGCCGAGCCCCTGATCGACGCCGGCGTCCTGCTCGCGCTGCCCGAGCGACTGCGCGAGCAGCAGAAGGTGTTCGGCAGGACGGGTGGCGTCCACGCGGCGGGGCTGTTCACCCCGGCCGGCGAGCTGCTGTGCCTGCGCGAGGACGTCGGCCGGCACAACGCCGTGGACAAGGTCGTGGGCTGGGCGCTGCGCGCCGGCCGGCTGCCGTTGCGTGACACCGTCCTGCAGGTCTCCGGCCGCGCGTCGTTCGAGCTCGTGCAGAAGACGTCGATGGCGGGCATCCCGGTGATGGCGGCGGTGAGCGCGCCGTCGTCGCTGGCGGTCGACCTCGCGGAGGACGTCGGGGTGACGCTGATCGGGTTCAGCCGCGGCGACCGCGCGACGGTGTACACCCACCCGGAGCGCATCCGCGACTGAGCCCCGCGGCCCGACCCCCGCTCAGTCGCCGGCGGACGAGCGGTACTCGAGCATGGGGACGAGGAACCGGCGCGCGAGAAGCTCGAGCGCGGCGTCGTCGCCCAGGTCGACCAGGTCGGTGGGGATGGTGAGGTAGGAGGCGCAGATCCGGACGAACATCTCGGCGACCAGGTCCACCTCGAGCCGGGGATCCAGGCCTCCGGCCCGCTGTTCGGCCTCCAGTCGTCCCGCCACGAAGCGGCGCACCGTGGCGATCATCTGCCCGTCCTTGCCGATGAGCGAGCCGATCACCGAATCGCGCTCGTTCTCCAGCAGGTGCGTGAGCAGTGGATTGGTGCCGAAGGCGCGCAGGGACCCCACGAACGCCGCCACCACCCTGTCGGCGACCCCGCGGTGGGCCGCGACCTCCGCGGAGAACCGGGCGAAGTAGCGCTCGAACTCGCGCAGCACCACCTCATCGACCAGCGCGTCCTTGGTCTCGAACTTGCGGTACACGGTGATCCGGGCGGCGCCCGCGCGGCGGGCGACCTCGTCCATGGACGAGTGCCGGATGCCGCGCGTGCTGAACAGCTCGTAGGCCGCGTCGAGGATCCGCGTGCGGGTCGCATCCCCGGTCGCGGCCCGTGAGACCGTGGCCGCCCCGGGAACGGGCGGGCCGGACCGCGCCTGGGTCATGGTGACTCCTCCCTCGCCGGACCGGTCGTCCACCGTCAGTTCTACCGCCATCGCGCCCGCCCCTTGTGATGCAGACCACACGATGCTAGGAATGGTACTACGAAACAGAAATTGTTTCATTGCACCATCGGATCATCGCACCAGCCATCGACCGGCGCTCGGCGTGTCGAGCGGCCGCGGGACGACGAGGAGCCACGATGCACGAGTTGAACAGGCGGTCGCTGCTGCGGGCCGGCGGGACCCTGGGCGCGGCGGGCGTCCTGGCGGCGGCCACCCAGGCGGTCCCGTGGACGTGGTCCCCGGCGTGGTCGCGTCCGGGCGAGGGCAGCGGCGCGGACCCGCGGGCGGTGTACGACCCGGAGGCCGACGAGCTGATCGGCAGGCTGATCGACCGGGGCGAGATCCCACGGGTCAACGACATGCTGCGGGGCTGGACCACCAACGCCCAGCCCGTGCCCGCCGGTCTGCCCGGTGGCCTGGGCGATTTCCTCGAGCGCGCCGTGCGTCTGCCCGAGTGGACGGACCACCGCAAGCTCGCCGACGCGGTGCGGTTCAACGAGAAGCGCGGCACCTATCTGGGCGTGTTGTACGGGTTCGCCAGCGGCATGATGAGCACGGTCATCCCCCGCGAGGCCCGCGCGGTGTACTACTCCAAGGGCGGCTCGGACATGAAGTCGCGCATCAGCAAGACCGCCAAGCTGGGTTACGACGTGGGCGCGCGGAACGCCTATCAACCGGACGGCGAGATGGCCGTGACGGCGGTCAAGACCCGGATGTCCCACGCGGCCGTGCGGCACCTCCTGCCGCGGTCGCCACACTGGGACCGCGCGGCGGACGAGGCCCGGCCGATCAGCCAGGCCGACATCATGGTCACGTGGCACAGCCTGCCCACGACCGTCATGCGCAACCTGCGGGCGTGGGGCGTCCCGCTGGACCCGGCGGAGTCGGAGGGGTTCCTGCACTCGTGGCAGGTGACGGCGTACATGCTGGGGGTCGAGGACCAGTACATCCCGGCGACGTGGGACACGGCGGACCTGCAGGCCCGACAGGTGCTCGACCCGATCCTCGCGCCGACGCCGGAGGGCCTGAAGCTCGCCGACATGCTGCTCGACCTGGGCTACAACATCGACCTCACGCTGCTGACCCGGCCGGTGCTGGGCGCGCTGACCCGCTTCATCCTCGGCGACCAGATCGCCGACTGGCTCCACATCCCGCGTGAACCGGTGTGGAGCCCGCTGCTCGAGACGGCGTGGGGACCGTTCGTCGCGGTCCGCGAGGGCCTGCTCACCGCGGGTGTGCCGCGGGAGACGTACTGGATGATCGACGAGCTCCTGCGTCAGTTCGTCCTGTACTACATGGCCGAGCTGCGGATGCCGATCGCCATCGAGATCCCGACGTTCAACAATCCGAACTACGGCTGAGCCACGGCGACCGCGTCGCTCTCCTCGCGCCGGTCGTCGCGCTCGGCGTGGGGCACGTAGCCCCGCCCGGGCGCGATGAACAGCAGCAGCAGCGCGGCGCCCGCCGCGACGAGCCCCAGGGCGAGGAGGGCGTCGGAGATGCCGGCGGTGAAGATCTCGGCGGCGGCGTCGACGATCGGCTGCGCGGCGGGCCCGGCGACCGCGCCGAACTCCACGGCCCCGGCGAACGATCCGGCGACCGCGTCCCGTGCCGCCTCGGGGACGCCCGGGAGGACCGCTCCGATGTCGGCGGCGTACCGGCCGGCGAGGAGGCTGCCGGAGATGGCGATGCCGATGGCGGCGCCCACCTCGCGCATCGCGTCGTTGACCGCGGCGGCCACCCCCTGCTCGTCGACGGGGATGTCGGACACGATCGCCGAGGTCGCGGGCGCGGTGGACAGTCCCAGGCCGACGCTCGCGATGACCATCGGCCACAGGATGTCGATGTAGCTCGAGTCCACGTCCAGCCGCGAGAGCAGGATCATCCCGGCGGCGATCGCGCCGACGCCCACCACGGACACCGCCCGCAGGCCGACGGCGGCGGTGAGGCGGGGTGAGAGCAGCGAGAACACCATGACGGGCACCACCATGGGGGCCAGGGACAGGGACGCCCCGATCGCGTCGTAGTCCTTGACCAGCTGCAAGTACTGCACGATGAGCAGGAAGAACCCGAAGATCGTGAGGAACTGCATGCCCACGGACACGGACCCCGCCGAGAAGCCGCGGCGCGTGAAGTAGCGCACGTCGAGGATCGGGTCCCCCGCCCGGAGTTCGACGAGGATGAAGGCGATCAGACTCACGGCGGAGGTGACGAGGGCGACGACGACGGGGGCCGCGCCGAAACTGGTGTGCGCGCCCTCGATGAGCCCGAAGACCACCCCTCCCACCGCGAGGGCGGAGAAGACGGCACCGGCGACGTCCGGCCGACCGCGCCGGGAGGCCACGGATTCACCGATCGTGAACGCCGCCACCAGCACCACCAGGCCCAGGACCGAGTAGACGGCGAAGATCGATTTCCACGACCACACCTGCAGCATGAGCCCGGAGCCGATGAGGCCGACGATCCCGCCGATGCCGGCGAACCCGGCCCACGTGCCGACGGCCGTGCCGCGTCGTTCGGGCGGGAAGCTCGCGGTGAGCAGGGACAGCGTCGAGGGCATGACGAACGCCGCGCCGACGCCGGCGACCGCGCGCAGGATGATGAGCCACAGCGGCGAGTCGAGCCACAGCGGCAGCGCCGAGGACACGGTGAACAGGGCCAGCCCCACGATGAGGGTGGCGCGGCGACCGAAGCGGTCACCGAGGGCGCCTGCGGTGAGCACGAGCGCGGCCAGCGCGAGCGTGTAGGAGTCGACGATCCAGGTGAGTTCTGCCTGCGTCGCGCCGATCGCCACGGCGATGTCGGGCAGCGACGTGTACAGCGCGGACATGGTGGCCACGACCAGCGAGACCGCGACGACGTTGACGAACAGCAGCCAGCGTCGCCGTCCGGTGGACAGTTCCAGCACGGGGCCTCCTGGGTGGGCGGGACGAGAAACGCTACCGATGGTATCGCTTCAGCCCCGCCACCGTAACCCACGACCGGTCCGCGGCGGCGGGCCACAATGGTGGTCATGTCCACGCCGACCGATCCGCGCCGCGCCCGTTCCCGCAGCAAACTCCTCGACGCCGCGGCGGACCTGCTCGTCTCGGGCGGGGCGGCGGCCGTGACGGTCGAGGCGGTGACCCGCCTGTCCGGGGTCGCGCGGACCACGCTGTACCGCAACTTCCCGTCCACGGACTCGCTCATCGCGGCCGCGTTCCGCCGCCTGCTGCCCGCGCCGGAGTCTCCCCCGGCGGACGCCCCGCTGCGGGAACAGCTGCTGCACCTGAGCGGGGAGATGACCCGGCTCATCCAGGACGCGCCCCTGCAGCAGTCGATGCTCGGGTGGCTGGCGATGGGTCGCGGCGCCTCCGACGACGACGAGGTGGGACAGCTGCGTCGCGGGATCGTCGACTCCTACGCCGCGCCCCTGCACGCGGTGCTCTCCGCCGCGGAGGCCGACGGCACGCTCGTGCCGGGTGACCGCGACCTGGCCGTGGCGCAGCTCGCCGGGCCGGTGGTGCTCGCCCGCATGATCGGCCTGCGCCCGCTCACCGCCGCCGACGTCGAGCAGCTGGTCGACGACTTCCTCCGCGCGCGCCTCGCAGCGGGCCCCGGGAACACGGGGGACGCGGAGAACGCGGGGGACGCGGAAAACACCGAGGGAGCCGGGTGAGCGGCGCGGACACGGTCGGCGCGATCGTCCTCGCGGGCGGCCGCGCGAGCCGCCTCGGCGACGTGGACAAGGCCCGCGTCCGGGTGGCGGGGCGGCCGATGATCGACGCCGTCCTCGGCGCCGCCCGGGCGGTGGCGGGACCCGTCGTCACGGTGGGCCCCGGGGGCGACACCCGCGAGGATCCGCCCCGCTCCGGTCCCGTCGCCGCGATCGCCGCGGGACTGGCGGGCCTTCCGGGGGCGGTGGAGCTCGTCGTCGTCGTCGCCTGTGACCTCCCCGACCTCGACGCCGCCACCCTCCGCGCGCTCGTCGCCGCGCTGCGCCGCCCCGCGCGGGGTTCGGCGCCCCGCGTCGCGCTCGCCGTGGACGACGCGGGGCGCGACCAGTACCTCCTCGCCGCGTGGGACCGCCGGGCCCTCGCCGCGCGCCTGGCCGCCCTGGAGGCCTCCGGCGGCGTGGGCGGCCGGGCCGTGCGGTCCCTGTACGACGGGGGGATCGACGACCACGGGTACGACGACCGGGGGAACGACGACGAGGTGGTCGTCCGCGTCCCCGTCGGCGACCCCGCCCGGGACGTCGACACGTGGGCCGACCTGGCCGGACGCGGGCCGGTGGGCCTCGCGCACGTGGGGGCGGTCCTGCGGGCGGGGCTGGCACCGCTGCCGGCGGTCGGGCGCGCGCCCCTCGACGCGGTGGGGGCGGTCCTCGCGGCTCCACTGACCGCGGCCGACCCGATGCCCCGGGGGCCGGTCTCGGCGATGGACGGCTACGCGCTGGCCGGGCCCGGGCCGTGGCGGCTGACGGGGGCCGCCCGCCGCGCGGGGGACGACTCGCCCGCGTCGTTGGACCCGGGGACGGCCGCGCCCATCGCGACCGGCGCCCTCATCCCGTCCGGCACCGACCGCGTCCTGCGTCACGAGCTGGTCGAGGCGCACAGTGATCCCGGCGCGGACCCCGGCGACGACCGTGTGGGCGGCGGTGTGGGCGCCGGCCGCGTGGGCGGCGGTGTGGGCGGCGGCAGTGTGGGCGCCGACCGCGTGGGCGGCACGGTCCTGGCCGCGCTGACCGGCGCCGACGGGGTGGACGACCTGCGCCCGGTCGGCGAGGACTGGCCCACCGGACACGAGCTCGCCCCCGAGGGCGCGGTGCTCGACGCGGCGCTCGCCTCGGCGGCCCTGTCCGGCGGCGTCGTCGAGGTCCTCGTGCGCGGGCCGGTGCGGGCGGAGCTGGTGACCACGGGGGACGAGGTGCTGCCCGCCGACACTCCCCCGCCGCTGCCGCCGGGACGGATCCGCGACACCGTGGGCCCCCTGCTCGGCGGTCCCGCCGGGGTCCTGGCGCGCGCCGGTTTCGGCGCGATGGGTCCGCCGCGGCACCTCCCGGACACGGCCGAGGCGGTCGACGCGCTGCTGGCGGGGGCGGACCCGGACCTCGGGGGCGCCGGGAGCGACGTGGGCCCAGCGGGGGTCGATGTCCTCGTGCTGGTGGGCGCCACCGGGCGCGGCGTCGCCGACCACCTCCGGCCCGCACTCGAGCGGGTCGGTGCGCGCATCGTGATCGACGGGGTCCGCGTCCGCCCCGGCGGCTCCCAACTCGTCGCGGCGCTGCCCGACGGTCGTGTCCTGCTGGCCCTGCCGGGGAACCCGCTGGCGGCGGTGTGCGCGGCCGCCACGACGGGCCGGGCGCTGGTCGACGCCCTCACCGGCCGTCAGCGCACACCCGTCACCGCGCTCGTGCCGGGGCTCGCGCAGCTGGCCAACCCGGAGCGCGCGCGGATCCTGCCCGCCCGCCCGGACGGCGCCGGGGGCTGGCAGCTCGCCGGCCGCGTCCGCACCGCGCACCTCGCGGACCTCGCGGGCGCCCCCGCACTCGCGCTCGTGCCCGAGGGGGCCGGCGCCGAGGGCGGTGCCGAGGGCAGCGCCGGTGCCGGGGACAGCGCCGAGGGCAGCGCCGGTGCCGGGGTCAGCAGCCATGCCGGGGCCCCGGGCGACCGGGTCGAGCTCCTCGACTGGATCTGACCCGCCCCGCCCGCCGCGTCACACGGGGACGGGCGGGCGGACTCCAGGCTCAGCGGCGACGGTTGCGCAGCTTCTCGGCGAACTCGCGCGCCTTGCGCTGGTTCTCCGGTTTCGCGGCCTCACGCCTGACCACCTGGACGGCCTTGAGCGCGACCCCGCTCTTCACCGCGTTGCGAAGAAATCCCATCGTGTCCACCTCCATGACGTTTCCCGCCGGCGGCGGGGCGCGCCAGTCTACCGCCGCACAGCGGTCCCGGCCTCCGGACGCGGGCCCGGCGGACACCGGCACAGCCGCTCCTGGCGATGGCGTCTCGCCTGCCCCGCGGTGCGCGCGAGACGCCATCGCGAGGGGCGGCTGCGAATCTGGCGGACAGGAGCAGGGGCGAGACGCCAGGGGCGGGAGCGGATGCCGGGCGCGCAGGCGGGTGCAGCGGCGGCGGACGCGGGAGCGCCGGCATGCGCGGGGCGGAGCCGCGGCGGGGGCGGGCACCCGCGCCGCGGGGCGGGCGGTGGGCGGCCTCATCCGGAGCGTTCCCGCAGGTGAGACGGCACAGTAAATGACCAGCTCAATAGGTATTTGAGATCACCGGGAACAAATGCCCCCACCCGTCTCGGAATATGGCACGCTCGGCGTCGTGCAGTTGTCCCGGTCCTCCGATCTCGCGCTCCGCGCCCTCATGCGTCTCGCCGTCGCCGACGAGCGCGAGGAGCGGATGACCGCCGCGGCGATCGCCGAATCGGTCGAGGCCTCCGTCAGCCACGTGGCCAAGATCGTCTCCCGCCTGGTCGAGATGGGCCTGGTGCGATCGCGACGCGGCCGCGGCGGCGGACTGGTCATCACCGAGGCTGGCCGGCACGAATCGGTCGGTCGCCTACTGCGCCGACTGGAGGGCCCGGGCGAGGTCGTCCAGTGCGAGGGCCCCACGCCCTGCCCGCTCGCGGGCAATTGCGGACTGCGCCGGGCCCTCGTCGACGCCCGCGAGGCGTTCTTCGCCACCCTCGACCCGCTGACGGTCGACTCGATCGTCCGCACGCCCACCCGCCGGGTCCCGCTCAGCCTCGGCACCCGGCCGACGGCCGGCCCGGGCCCCTAGCCACCCTTTTCGTCCCCCACCCACTCACGTCCGACCCACCCGGTGCTCGGACCGCCCCGTCGCGCCCTGACACGAGTGCCGCTGTCCCGGCGCCTGCCCCGAAGGAGTACCCGTGACCACCTCGATCACCACCCTGGAGTCGATCCTCGCGCACCCCCGCGAGCTGTCCGCCGAGCACGCCGCCGTGGTCCGAGCGACCCTGCCCGTCATCGGCGCCCACATCGACGAGATCACCCCGGTGTTCTACCGGACGATGTTCGCCGACAACCCGGACCTTCTCCGCGACACGTTCAACCGCGGCAACCAGAAGCTCGGCGCGCAGCAGCGGGCACTCGCCGCGTCGATCGCCACGTTCGCCACCCTGCTCGTGGACGGGCGCAGCCCGGTCGAGATGCTCTCCCGGATCGGCCACAAGCACGCCAGCCTCGGCATCACCCCCGACCAGTACCAGCTGGTCCACGACTACCTCTTCGGCGCGATCGTCGAGGTTCTCGGAGAGGCGGTCACCCCGGAGGTCGCCGCGGCGTGGGACGAGGTCTACTGGATCATGGCCGCCGTCCTGGTGGACTTCGAGAAGGCCCTCTACGACCGCGCGGAGGTCGAGCCCGGCGACGTGTTCCGCACCGCGACCGTAACCGCACGGGAGGACGTCACGGACAGCGTCGCCGTGTTCACGCTCCGCGGACCCGACGGCCGGCCGCTGCCCGACTTCCGCCCCGGCCAGTACACCTCCGTCGGCGTGGTCCTGCCCGACGGCGCCCGCCAGCTGCGCCAGTACTCCCTGTCCAGTGCGCCAGGCGACGGCACGTGGCGGATCGGCGTCCGCCGGGTCGAGCCGGCCACCGCCGACGGCCGGGCCTGCCCCGCCGGCGAGGTCTCCGGCTGGCTGCACGCCCACGCGACCGTCGGCACCACCCTCGAGGTGACCCTCCCGTTCGGCGATCTCGTCCTGGATGCCGCCGGCACCGGGGCGGCAGGACAGACCGCACCGGTCGTCCTCTGCTCGGCGGGGATCGGCATCACCCCGATGCTGGGAATGATCGCCCACCTGGCGGCGACCGACGACCCGCGGCGTGTACTCGTCCTGCATGCCGACCGCAGCCCCTCCGACCACGTCCTCGCCGACGAGGTCGCCGGCGAGACCGCCATGCTCGCCGACGTCGACGTCCACACCTGGTACGAGCAAGCCCCCGAGACCGTCACCGGCCCGGGCTCGGTCCACCACGGTTACATGGATCTGTCGTCGATCGCCCTCCCCGAGGACGCCCACGTCTTCCTCTGCGGGTCCACCGGATTCCTCCAGTCGATGCGCCCGCAGTTCCTCGACGCCGGGGTTCCCGAGGACCGGATTCACGCCGAACTGTTCGCCCCCAACGACTGGCTGGTCTGACCGCTCGGTCCGGGCCGGACCCGTGAAGACTCCGTCGGCGGGAGCCGGGCCGTCGGCTCCGCGGGGTAGCGCCCACAGCCGCCCCTCGGCATGGCGTCTCGCGCGCACCGCGGGGCGGGCCAGACGCCATGCCGAGGGGCGGCTGTAGATCGAGCGGTCAGGCCCGGGAGCGAGAAGCCAGGCGCGGGAGCGGACACCGGGGCTCGGCGACGCACGCCCGGGAGCGAGGCGCCAGACGCGGGAGCGGATGTCGAGCCTTGGCGACGCAGGCGCGGGAGCGGATCGTCAGCCGTCCGCGCCGGGTACACGGGGGCCCGCCCGCGTCAGCGCCCGTCAGCCGCGCCCTCCACGCCGACCTGGATGAGCGTGCCCCACGGGTCGTCCACCCGGAGCACGGCGCCGTCGTGGCGGGTCGCGAACCCGTGATCACCCAGGCGCTGCCGGAGCGCGTCGACGTCGTCGGCGGTGGGCAGGTCGATGTTCACCTGCCCGAGCCCGAGAGCCGCGGCGCGGGGGCCGGCCCCGGCGGTGCCCCACGTGTTGACCGCGATGTGGTGGTGGTACCCGCCGGCGGCGATGAACAGCGCGGAGCCCACATCGCTCATCACCTCGAATCCGAGGGCGTCGACGTAGAAGTCACGCGCCACCCCGATGTCGCCGACCTGCAGGTGCACGTGGCCGAGCGTCGCGGCCGGGCCCGCCGCAGGCGTGATGGGCGCGTTCGGCAGGTGCGTGCGGAGGAACTCGTTGGGGTCGAGCGGGTTGGTGGCCACCTTGAGCAGCCCGTGCGGCTCGGTGGCCCAGGTCTCCCGGGGACGGTCGACGTACATCTCGACGCCGTTGCCCTCGGGGTCGTCGAAGTAGAACGCCTCGCTGTAGAGGTGATCCGAGCTGCCGGTGAACGACCGGGGCGCATACCGGGCGACCGACGCGACCGCCGCGGCCAGCGAGGGCTTGTCCTCGAAGAGCACGGCGGTGTGGAACAGGCCGGCCTCGCCCTGGCGGCGCGGTGGCAGGTCGGCCATCCGACGCATCCGGACGATCGGCAGGCCGGGCCGGCCGAGGACCGCCGTGTCGCCGGTCTGCTCGAGCACGTCGAGCGTCATGCCCTGCGAGTAGAAGCCGATCATCGCGTCGAGGTCACGGACCAGCAGTTCGACCGCACCCATGCGGGTGTCGGCGGCGATCAGATCGTCGGCGGGCCGACGGACGAGGCTGCGGGGGTGGGGGTTCTGGACGTAGACGGGCACGGTTCCTCCGGGAAGTGACGTAATTGATATGTCACTATAGGCAATCCGGGCAGCCTCCGGACTATTCCGTGACGTATCACGCACTGCGTTGAGGCCAGCGGGAGCGCGGGCCGAGCGAACGCGGGCGCAGCCGGGCGCCAACGCGGGCGGCGCGGGATCGGCCTACTGCGGCAACGGCGCCAGGCCGGAACCCTCGAGCGCGCGGCGGCCGCGGTCGGAGGTGATCAGCTCGAGGAAGTCGCCCGTCGCGGCCCGCTCGGCTTCGGCGTCGTCCCCGTCCTCGCCCCCCGGGATCCGGGCCACGGTGTACCGCGTGGTCCCGGCGGCCTGCGCGAGTTCGCGGTCCCGCTGGTCGACCTCCACCAGAGCGACCCAGCCGTGGGAGGCGGCGACATCCGTGCGGTAGACGATGCCCACGTCGACCTCGTTGTCCGCCAGCCGCGCGGCGAGGGCCCGCGACCCGGGTTCCCGCTCGATCACCGGGGGTTCGACGCCCGCCGCCGCCAGCAGCGTCTCCGCGGCCAGACCGCAGGGCACGTCCATCTCGCAGATCCCGACCCGCAGGTCCGGACGCTCGAGGTCGCGCAGGCCGGTGACCCCTCGCGGATTGCCCGACGGGACGGCCATCACGACGTGGTTGCGGGCGAAGACGCGGGGATCGACCGCCGCCCCGGCGTCCACGAGCCGCTGCATGGCCTCCTCGCTCGCGGAGGCGAAGAGGTTGATGTCGGTCCGCTCGGTCAGGCCGTCGGCGATCGCGTCCGACCGGCCCAGCTCGAGGCTGACGCGGACCCCCGGGTGTTCGGCCTCGAACACGGTGATCATCTCTGTGAACGCCCCGGCCAGTGACGGCGCGGCGGCGATGCCAAGGGTCAGGGTCGAATCCCCGGTCTCCGGGTCCGCGCACGCGCCGAGGACCGTGCACGCCAGGGCGAGCGACACCACGCCGAGGGCCCGGCTCCGGCGCATCGCTCAGCCGCCGGCGAACGGGGGCAGGACGTCGACGGCCGCCACGCCGTCGATCGAGGCCTCTGGATCGCGGGTCGTCTCGTCACCCACGAGGAACGAGGACACCGTGACGATGCTGGCCAGGGGCTCACCGTGCCGTTCGCACACCTCGCGCGCCAGCTCCCCGACGGTCGTCGCGTGGGTGTGCAGGCGTTCGCGGGCGGTGCCGGCGGCGTCCTCGGCCGCGGCGTAGTAGCCCACGGTGATGACTCTCGGTGTCCTGCTCACGATGCCAACTGTATCCCCCGCCCCTGACACGTCAACCACCAATGGCTCCCATCGATCGCCGGGGCCGGTGGAAGGCCGTGCCGCCGATCCCGTGCCCGGCCTGCTTGCCCCACATCGCGTCTCGCCACGCCCGTGCGACCTCCCGGTCCGGTGCGCCCGAGCGCAGCACGCCCAGCACGTCGGTCTCGTCGTCGCTGAACAGACACGACCGGACCGTCCCCTCGGCGGTGAGGCGGGTCCGGTCGCAGGCCGCGCAGAAATTGCGGGTCACGGTGGCGATCACCCCGACCGTCGCGGGTGCGCCCCCGACGGAGTGTCCGGCGACGCGCCACAGTTCGGCCGGCGCCGACGGGTCGTCGCGTCCCGCGGGGATCAGCTCGAAGCGGGTCCGTAGCGAGGCCAGGACGTCCGCGGCGGTGACCATGATGTCGCGCGACCAGGTGGCCTCGGCGTCGAGCGGCATCTCCTCGATGAAGCGCAACTGCACGCCCTCGGCCAGCGCCCACTCCAGAAGGTCGGGCGCCCCGTGCAGCGTCGCGCGCAGGGGCACGGCGTTGACCTTCACCGGTGACAACCCGGCCTCGACGGCGGCACGCACGCCGCGCAGCACCGAGGGCAGCCGGTCACGGCGGGTGAGCTGCGCGAACTCAGCGCGGTCGACCGTGTCCAGGGAGATGTTGATGCGGTCGAGGCCGGCCTCGACGAGCCGCCCCACGCGGTGCTCGAGCCCCACGCCGTTGGAGGTCATCGCGATGGGCATCTCCGGGCACGCGGCGCGCGTTCCGGCGATGATCTGTTCGAGGTCGGCCCGCATGAGCGGTTCGCCGCCGGTGAAGCGGACCTCGTGCACGCCGAGCTCCCGGTGGGCAATCGCCACCAGCCGGATCACCTCGTCGGCGGTCATCCGCGCGGCGTCGGGGATCGGCGGCAGGCCCTCCTCGGGCATGCAGTACGTGCAGCGCAGGGAGCACTTCTCGGTGAGCGAGACCCGCAGGTCGCGGGCGACCCGGCCGAAGGAGTCCACGAGCAACGGCGTCGCGGGGCGTGCGTCCGGGCCGGTCACGTCGCCCACCTCCCCTCCGCGGTGTCGGTGGACCCGAGTGTAGGGGTCGGGGCCGCGCCCCGCTCACTCGTCGTCGGGTCGGCGCTCCAGGGCCGTGATGTCCGGGGTGGGGCCGAGCAGGGTGAGTTCGTGCGCCTCGTCGCGGGCGGCCTGCGCGCGCAGGTGCGGCGCGATGGCCCGGCCGAGGTGGTAGCCCAGGATCACCACGAGCGTGCCCAGGGCGATGCCGCCGAGCTGGAAGTCGTCGGTGATGGTCAGGGTGGTGTCGCCGATCGCGATCACCACGCCCGCCGCGACGGGCACCAGGTTGAGGGGGTTGCCGAAGTCGACCCGGTTCTCCTTCCAGATCTTGGCGCCGAGCAGGCCGATCATGCCGTAGAGCACCACGGTGATGCCGCCGAGCACACCACCCGGGGTCGCGGAGATCACCGCGCCCAGCTTGGGCGAACATCCCAGCACGATCGCGGTCACCGCGGCCACCACGTAGGCGGCGGTCGAGTACACCTTGGTCGCGGCCATCACGCCGATGTTCTCGGCGTACGTCGTCGTCGCCGATCCACCGAAGCTCGTCGCCAGCACGGTCCCCGCGCCGTCGGCGGCCAGCGCGCGGCCCATCAGGCCGTCGGTCTCGGTCCGCGTGATCTCGCCGATCGCCTTGACGTGCCCGGCGTTCTCGGCGATCAGGGCGATCACACCGGGCACCACGAGCAGGACGAACGCCAGGGAGAAGTCGGGGGCGTGGATGCCCACCACGCCGGCGGCCTCGTCGGTCATCGGCGGCAGGCCGATCCACGGCGCGTCCCACACCCCGGACCAGTCGACGCGCAGGTGCTCGGTGACCTCGCCGGCGGTGGCGCTGAAGGAGGTGATGGGCCCGGTGAGCACGTCGAGCACCCAGGACAGGACGTAGCCGAAGATCAGGGCGAGGAAGATCGCGATGCGTCCGGCGAAGCCCTTGAGGCCGACGGTCATGCCGATGAGCACCACCATCACCGCCAGCGCGACCCACTGGTCCTGGGGCCAGTAGGTGTCGGCCACGACGGGCGCGAGGTTGAAGCCGAGCAGCATCACCACGGCGCCGGTGACCACGGGCGGCAGGATCGCGGTGACCACGCGGCCGCCCACGAAGTGCACGATCAGGCCCACGACCAGCAGGGTGGCGCCGGCGACGAGCATCGCGCCGGTGACCTCGGCGCTCGTGCCGCCCTGCGCGCGGATCGCGGCGACCGCGCCGACGAACGCCACGGACGTGCCGAGGTAGCTGGGCACCTGCCCCTTGACCACGGCGAGGAAGAGCAGGGTGCACACGCCGGAGAAGAGGATCGCCAGCTGCGGGTTGAGCCCCATGATGAGGGGGAACACGAACGTCGCACCGAACATGGAGACGACGTGCTGCGCGCCGATCCCGACGGTCCGCGGCCAGCTCAGCCGCTCCATCGGGGCCACCACCTCGCCCGGCCTGATGTTCCTGCCGTCGCCGTGTACCGACCAGAGAGCCACGTCTTCCCCATTCTCGCTACCGTCCGGCCTCACCCGAGCGGGCCGTAGGCACAGTACAACGCGATTACCGTGGGGACATGACTCCCCTTCCCGACGCGTCGACCCGCCCCTCCCCCGCCGAGTACCGCGAGCTCCTGCGCGCGCACCTCACGCCGGTGTTGGAGCGCGCCGCGCGCAGTACGCACCTGCCGCTGTCGGCGTGCGCGGAGTCGGTGCTCTCGCGCGACCTGCGGGCGTCGGTGGATCTGCCGTTGTTCGTGAACTCGCAGATGGACGGTTACGCGGTGCGGTCGGCGGACGTGGCGGGGGCGGGGCCCGACTCGCCGGCGCGGCTCCGGGTGGTGGGGGCCGTGCACGCCGGTGACGGCCCTGGTCCGGGGGTCGACGACGACGAGGCCTGCAAGGTGATGACCGGTGCGCCCGTCCCCGAGGGGGCGGATTGTGTGGTGCCGGTCGAGGACACGTGGGTGAGCGACTCCGACCCCGCGGTGGTGCTGGTGGCGGCGCCGCGGTCGCCGGGCGAGTTCCTCCGTCGCCCGGGGGACGACGTCCGCGCCGGCGACGTGGTGATCGAGGCCGGGGTGCGGCTCGAGGCGCGGCACCTCGCGGCCGCCGCGTCGCTCGGGATGTCCGGTCTCGACGTGCGGCCGCGGCCCCGCGTCGGCGTGGTGGCCACGGGCTCGGAGCTCGTGGCGCCCGGCCGGCCGCTCGGACCGGGGCAGATCTGGGAGTCCAACTCCATCACCCTCACGGCTGCGCTCAAGGCGTGCGGATGCGAGGTCACCACCACGATCGTTGCCGGCGACGACCGCCACGAGTTCACGTCCGCACTGGACGCGGCTGCGGGCGGTGCGGACCTCGTGGTGACGGCCGGGGCGGTGTCGATGGGGGACGCCGAGGTGGTGCGTCAGGTCCTCGCCGACCGCGACGGGGCGAGGTTCGCGCCGATCGCCATGCAGCCCGGCGGCCCCCAGGGTCTGTCGACCTGGCGCGGCACCCCGGTCGTGTGTCTGCCGGGCAACCCGGTCAGCGCGCTGGTGTCGTTCGTCGTGCTCCTGCGGCCGGTGATCCTCGAGGCCGTGGGTCGGGCGCCGATCCGCCCGGTCCGCGCGCGCCTGGCCCGCGACGTGCGCTCGCCCGAGGGGCGCGTGCAGTTCCTGCGGGCGGCCCTGGACCACGGGCGGGCCGCGGGCCCCGGCTCCGACCTCCCCGCCGTTGACCCCGTCTCCGGTCCGGGCTCCCACCTCGTCGCCTCGATGGCCCGGGCGGACGTCCTGATCGAGATCCCGGCCGACGTCACCTCCCTGGCGGCCGGGGCGGAGGTGGAGGCGATCCCGCTGTAGAGGCGCCCACCGCCCGAGCGCGGGATCTCCGTACAGTCTCCGGTGGGGTCGGCCGATGCGTGGGCCCCGGTTCGCTCCGACGCGGGCGCGCCGACGCGCGACCGAAGGAGAACGTATGGACCCGGTGGACGAGGCCGAAGGCGCGATCCGCTGGTCCCGGGTGGAGGACACGTTCGTCGTGGGGAGCATCCGGGGGAACTTCGTCGGCTACATCGACCAGACGTCCCCGACCACCTTCGAGCCCCACGACCACGTGTCGCGACGGCTCGAGACGGCCGGGTCACTCGAGGAGGCCATGTCCAGCCTGTCAGCCCTGTACTTCACCGACCGGGAGAACGGGGTCTCCGATGTCGTCGGTCGCTGAGCGCAACGGGGCGCCGCGCGACGGCGCCCTCAAGTACCTCGTCTACACCAGTACGGCCTCCCGGGAGATGCGGCCGGAGGACTTCGAGTCCATCCTCCGCACGGCCCGCGAGCGGAACCGCCGGGTGGGGATCACCGGCGTCCTGCTCTTCCGGGACGACTGCTTCATCCAGTTCCTCGAGGGCCCGCCGGCCGAGATCGACGCACTGCTGGACGACATCGCCGGCGATGACCGACACGAACGCCTCCGCGTGCTGCTGACGGAGACCACGACCGAACGCAGCTTCGCCGACTGGCGGATGGGCTTCGGCACGCCGCGCTCGACCCGGTCGACGGGGACCGACGGGGTCCGGGACAGCTTCATCGATCTCACCGCCGGCGAGGACGAGGGCGTGGTGCGACAGGCGGCGGAGGACTTCTCGATCTGGTTCAAGGTCCGGGAGCGCTCGGCCCGGGTCTGACCCCCGACCCCACCCGTTGCAGTACATGCAAACTTGCACAGACTGCAGAACGGGCGCATCATCGTCCGGTGACCACCGCCGGATCATCTGACGCCCCCGCCGGCCTCCGCGAGGCCAAGAAGGCCCGCACCCGCGCCGCGATCGCGCGCGCCGCCCTGCACCTCGTGGCCGAGGACGGCCTGCAGGCGACGACGGTCGAGGCCATCGCCGCGCGCGCCGACGTCTCGCCCCGCACCTTCTTCAACTACTTCGACTCCAAGGACGAGGCGGTCGTGCACCTGAGCACGGACCGCTTCCGCCGCCTCATGGGCACGCTCTTCGGCGACGGCGTCGAGCCCGCCGCCAACCCTGTCCTGCAGATCCGCGACCTCATGCTGCGTTTCCTCGAGGACACCGACCCCGACTCCGCCACGGACGACGAGCTGATGCGTTCGGCGCTCGAGCGCGACCCCACCCTGTTCGGGGCGCTCAATGCCTCGATGACCGTCGTCGGCGCGGAGTTCGAGGCCGCCATCGCCTCGCGCTACGACACCACCCGCGACCGCGACCTCGCGAAGGTCGGCCTGAGCGTGGCGCTCGGCCTCGTCCAGACCGCGATGGTCGAGGCCTGCGCGGGGGCACCGGTCACCCCGCTCGCCGAGAGCGTCGCTCACTACTTCGAACTCCTCGAATCCGCCCTCCAGGAAGGCCCCACCGCATGACCAGTACCTCGTCGACGCCACCGGCGTCGTCCGAGAGTGATCCGATCACGCTGACCCCGCGCACGGTCTGGATCATCTTCGGAGCCCTGATGGCGAGCATGTTCCTCGCCTCGCTCGACCAGTCCATCCTCGGCCCCGCGCTGCCGACCATCGTCGGCGAGCTCAACGGCGTCGAGTCCCAGGCGTGGATCATCACGATCTACATCCTCGCCGTGGCTGTGACGATGCCGTTGTACGGCAAGTTCGGCGATCTCGTGGGCCGCCGCAACCTCTTCCTGCTGGCCATCGCGATCTTCACCCTGGGCTCGGTCGGGTCCGGCTCGGCCGGGTTCTTCACCGATCCCGCCACCGAGGCGGGCTTCTGGGAGCTCGTCGCGTGGCGCGGGGTCCAGGGCCTGGGCGGCGGTGGGCTCATGATCCTGTCGCAGGCGATCATCGCCGACATCGTGCCCGCCTCCGAGCGCGGCAAGTACATGGGCCCGATGGGCGCCGTCTTCGGCATTTCGGCGGTGGCCGGTCCGCTGCTGGGCGGCTTCTTCACCGACTCCGCCCACTGGCGGTGGTGCTTCTGGATCAACGTGCCGGTCGGTGTCATCGCCTTCGTCCTGGCCTGGAAGTACATGAAGCTGCCGCCCCGCACGAGTTCGGCGAAGGTCGACTGGGCGGGCATCCTGTTCATGGTCCTGGGCACGTCGGGCCTGGTCCTGGTCACGGACCTCGGGGGCGACCAGCTCGCGTGGGATTCGGCCGGCATGATCGCCATGATCGTCGGCACGGTGCTGAGCATCATCGCGCTCATCGTGGTGGAGAGTCGCGCCGAGGAGCCGATCCTGCCGCTGCACCTGTTCACCGGCCGGGTGTTCGTGATCGCCACGATCATCGCGTTCGTGCTGGGTGTGGCGATGTTCGCCGCGATCGGCTTCATCCCCACGTTCCTGCAGATGGCCACGGGCACCTCGCCGGCGGGCTCCGGGCTGCTCATGATCCCGATGATGGTCGGCCTCATGGCCACCTCGATCGGCTCGGGCCTGGCGATCGCCAAGACCGGTCGCTACCGCGTCTACCCGATCGTCGGTATGGCGATCACGGTGCTCACGGTCATGGTGATGACGCAGATGACCGGCTCGACGCCCATCTGGCAGATCATGGGCATGCTGCTGTTCTTCGGCGCCGGCCTGGGCCTGGTCATGCAGGTCATCGTGCTCGCGGTGCAGAACGCTGTCGATCCGCGCGAGGTGGGCGTGGCCACCAGCTCGAACAACTACTTCCGCGAGATCGGTGCCGCGATCGGCACGGCGTGGTTCGGCTCCCTGTTCACCGACCGGCTGATCACCAATCTCACCGAGACGGTGGCGGCGAACCCGGAGCAGGCCATGGCGTCGGGGCTCAACCCGAGCGCCGTCACGCCGGCCTTCGTGGCGAACCTGCCCGAGCCGCTGCACCAGGGGATCGTGGACTCCTACGCGAACGCCCTCGCACCCGCGCTCTGGTACGTGGTGCCGGTCCTCGCCGTCGCTCTGCTCTTCGCGTTCTTCCTCCCCCAGGTCGAGCTCAGCGACGAGGCCGGCATGGTGGCGCGCGGCGAGGCCGTGTGGGACGACGGCAAGGCGACCGCTACCGAAACCATCATCACCCAGGCCGACGGGTCCGCCGGTGCGGATTCCGCCCCCGGCGCGACCAGTGCGGTCGCCGCCACGAACGGCGGTGGTGCCCCCCGGAACTAACCAGATCGTCGACGCTCCACCCCGCAGTCACCCGCCCCTCGCCCCGACCTCCGGCCGGGGCGAGGGGCGGGAGTCCCGAAGTGTCGGAATCGGATACTGCTCGACGCGAGCACAGTACGGCGACCGATTACCATTCCGTACTAGTCTCGTCCATAACTTCATCCGTCTCCGAGAGGACCGTGCTGTGTCGATGAGGTACGTGCGTCGCACTCAGCGAGTCTTCTGGGGCAGAGGGTCGCTGAGCCGACTCGGCCGAGAATTGGACCGGCTCGAGGCCGCTCGTGTCATGGTCATCACCGGTCGCACGCTGGGCGAGAACCGGGACGTACGAACCCTGGTGCACTCGGCGACGCGAACGACCGCTAACTCCACGCGAATCACGGAGTTCTTTCCGGGCGCAACTCCCCAGAGCCCGGTTACCGCCGTGGAGGCTACGGTGGATGCGATCGAGGAGTTCTCTCCAGATGCCTTGATCGCCCTGGGCGGAGGTTCAGCCCTCGTCACCACCCGCGCCGCCTCGATCCTCCACGGCGAGAAGCAAGCATCCGGAACAGCTAATCTCGAGGACCTGTGCACTCGACGCAGCCCGGAAGGTACTTTCGTCAGCCCGCGGCTGAGGGCACCCAAGACGCCGGTCATAGCCCTGCCGACCAGTCCCACGACCGCGGTGAGCACAGCCGGCTGTGCGCTGACCACCGATGAGGGCGGCGCCAGGCTGGCCATCTATGATCCCGCTGCCAGGGCTCAGGCTATCGTTCTGGAGCCGAGGTTGCTGATAACGGCACCGACATCAGTCACCGTCTCCTCCAGTCTGAATGCGATCGCCATGGCGGTCGAGGGCATCCTCTCCCGCTCTGCGACCTTCTTCACCGACAGTCAACTCGGCCACGCCCTGGGAACGCTGCTGGACATCCTCCCTGACGTGCCGTCGAGCGGAGGCACACCCGAGCAGGTGCTTCACTTGGCCCTGGCTGCGACCAGCGTCGGCGACGCCGCCGAAACCTCGGGCGCGGGTCTCTCCGCCGCCATCTCCCACACCCTCGCCCACCGAATCCGCGCGAGCAACGGCGTGATCGACTCGCTGATCCTCCCCCACGTCCTCGACTACCTGGACCCGGTCAGCGACGATCGCAAGGACGTGCTGGCGCGCTCGCTGAACTGTCCCACCGGAGACATTCGCCAACGCCTGGACTCATTCTTCTGCCGCCTCGGTCTCCCGAGAAGGCTGCGAGATCTGCATCTCCCCGAATCGGCGCTCGGGGACGCAGCGCGGGATGCCATGACAGACTTCGCGGTCACGTCGAGCCCTCGGACGATTACCCAGGCTGATGCCCTCGACGTACTGCGGGCTGCCTGGTAAGCGGGAGAGCGCGGGGACCTCCACTCCAGCCCCCTCGCCTGGTGGGCAACGGGCGCATCCACGCCGGAACGCGTAGGCCCCGCTGAAAGTTGTTGGCGCCTCAGGCGCCAACGACCCTCAGCGAGGTCCCGCCCCACAGCGCTCGAGCGGCGGTCTATAGGTGGTGAGATGCTACCTACGTCGTGCGCTCCTACTTGGTGACGATGAGCGCATCGCCGGCCACGACGCGATCAGGGGAGACGAAGACCGGGTTGATGTCGAGCTCCGACAGCTGGTCTCCGAGAGATACCACCATGTCGCTCGTGGCCACGAGCAACTTCTTCAGCGCCTCGAGATCCGCCGGCTTCTTCCCGCGGGCACCCGCGAGGATCGGCCACGTCTTGAGTGAACGGACCATTCGCTCGGCAATCTCCGGGTCGACCGGGGGCAAGGACAGCGCCGCGTCCTTCATCACCTCGACGTAGATGCCGCCTGCGCCGACCATGATGACCGGGCCCAGATCGGGATCGACGATAGCGCCCACGATCAGCTCGGTCGCGCCCGTGATCTGCTCACACACCAGGACCGAGTCGAACGACTGGCCGGGGTACGCCTCAGCAGCCCGTGCCAGGATCCCCCGGCGCGCTTCGATGAGCTCCGCACCGGTGCGAATCCCGACGACGACGCCGCCGATTTCCGACTTGTGAGCCACATGCGGGGACTCCAGCTTGAGAACTACCGGGTACCCCAGTTCATTCGCCGCCGCGAGGGCCTCATCCTCAGACGAAGCCTGGATATCTCGCGTCACGGCGATACCGTTGGCACGGAGGAAGGCCTTCGACTCGACCTCCGACCACGCTCCCCCACGAGCGGACGTCTGAGTCACTGACACGCCTCGCGACTCGATGATCGCCGCGACCCGCTCCAGCTTCTGCTGCCGATCGGTCCCGTACGAGATGGCGTGATGGAGCGCCTCCACCCCCACCGATCCGTGAAGATAGGTCACCGGGTGCTTCGCCCTGACCTCCCGACCGAGCGGGGTCACCGTCCGGTCGATGGGGCTGGCCAGCAGAGCGTAGACGCCGCGCTTCCGCAGGTCGTCGGCTACAGAGTTGAAGTGCGTGATCACCTTGACCGCACGTTCACCTTGAACATCGACCGAGCGCAACTCTTCCGCCATGAGGATCAATACATCGAAGTCGTCCCGTTTGGTCAGTGCGGAGGTGACTGCGACCAACTCTCCGCCACCAGTCGCGGTCATGTCGAGGGGATTGAGGACACGGTCCTCAGTGGTGCGGATGATCTCCGCCAGCTCGGTACGGGTCTCCGGGCGATAGTCCGTGAACTCGATGGACGTGCCGTCCGCGAGATCCGCGAAGTACTCCCCGGCTCCTCCGGAGGTTCCGGCGAAGACAGTTCGACCGCCCTCCGGCCACCCCTGACGATCGAGCAGCCCCGCCGTCTCCACCAGACGATCGATGTCGGAGACCACGATCACCCCGAGCTCGCGCAGGTACGCCTCGACCACTGCAGCATCTCCGGTAACCGCCCCGGTGTGCGATGCCGCGACCTTGCTGGCGGCTTCGGACGTACCCAGCTTGAGGAGCACGATCGGCTTGCCGAGTTCCAGGGCCCTGTGTGCGACCCGCTCGAAGCGTCGGGGGTCGGGAATCTGCTCCAACGCTCCGCCGATGACCGACGTGCCCTCGTCCTCGAGGAAGAACTCGAAGTAGTCGTTTGCATCGGTGACCAGCTCATTGCCCGACGACACCGAATAACGCAGCCCGATATCCCGCTGCTCAGCGGAACTGCAGGCCGACTGGTTGAGCTGACCAGACTGGAACACCATACTGATACGCCCCGGCTTGGTCGGCATACTCTCCAGATAGTTCCGGGACAGCACTATCGACGCTTCAAAGTTGACAAACCCGTAGCAGTTGGGACCCGTCGCCTCGATTCCATACCTGCGAGCGACGGTGAGCACCTGGTCCGCTAGCTTGCTCCCCTCCGCGCCCTCCTCGTTGAAACCGGACGCAACGATGGTGGCACCGCGCACCCCTGCCCGACCGCAATCCTCCAGGACAGCTGGCACCAGCGCGGCTCTCACAACGATCAGTGCGTGATCCACCGGCTCCGGGATGGCCTCGACTGACGCATACGCCTTCTGCCCGTACACCTGGTCCCGACGCGGGTTCACCATGTGCAACCGGCCAGGATAATTCCATTTGGTCAAGTTGCTGAAGAACGATGTGGCCCACATCGAATCCTCGCTGGCTCCGACCAATGCGATGGACGTCGGATTGAGCAGGGCACGGACTGTATCGGCGCTCATCGAAGCGTTCCCGCCGCTTCGACCGCGCCAACCTCGCAACGATCCGGGAAAGGGGTCTGACCGCACAGGTCGGCCAGCCCGCTATTCGCAATGTCTTCGATGTAACCCACGGCGTTGAAATCCATTCTGACGCAACGGAGCGTCGTGAAGCTGCAGGGAGGGGGACGACCCTCTCCATTACGGTCGAAATCCGTCCGTAATGCAACTCTGCACTAGATCCCGCCGCATGTCTAGGCCCGCCGGCCCCGGCGGAAGGCTCGACGCCGCCCCCACCCTGCAGGACCGCCACGGACGACCGGGCACCTTCATTGGCCCGCCGACAGCCGGGCCGGCCAGCCCGAAGCGCGCCGCGGGACCCCTCGGCGTCACCGACAGGTGACCCCACGACGGGCGGGCCACCACCCCACAATCAGATATCGGTCGGCTGGAACCGGGATAGAACCGGTGGTTCCGCGAACAGCGCGACGAACTCCTCCGACCGACCGGGGCCCCGGCGCCACTCCCGATAGACCTGCTCCGAGGCCTCGTCTCGCCACGTCGCGACTACGCGGTAGCGGTTGCCATCCTCAGCGCCCACCAGGACCTGAACAGACTCGCACCCCTCGAAGCTCCGAGTCCCCTCAAGGAAGTCGGCCAGAACGGTGGGCGCCGCCTCGGCAGCCTCGGCACCGACGACGAGGTCGACATATGCAATGACAGTCACGCCTTATCCTTTCGTTGAAGTTCTGCGAGACTGTGCCACAGATCGCAGTATTGCGTACAGTTTCAGTATCAAATGAGGTGCCCAGCCGCCCGTCGACGCGCACGGCTGCAAGTCACGGATAAGAAGGCGACAAGAAGCGAGACATGAACAGCGACGCCGAGCTCGACGGAACGCGATCGGACCACTCAATCCAACCGCCCGCCACAACGCCTGCTCGACCGAGGGGGCGTCGCCGCAGCCCCGACATCGAACCGAAGGTGATCCAGGCGGCAATCGACCTGTACGCGCGGGAGGGATGGCGCGGCTTCACCTTCGACGCGGTGGCCCGGGAGGCCGGGGTTGGCAAACCGGCGATCTACCGACGATGGGAAAGCCCCGCTCACCTCCTGGTCTCGGCATGCGAAACCCTGAGAACGCCCCGAGCGAGAGCATGCGGCTCATTCGAAGCCGACCTCCGGGATTACGCTCTGCAATTCCTCCAGTACTACTCCTCGCCGGGCCAGGCCCTGCTGGTCCGCCAACTGGAGCTGGATCGCCGGAAGGACCCCGACCTCGCAGCGGTGTTCAATCGGCAGTTCCTGCACCCGCGGCAGGACTCGGCGAGAGACCTCGCTCATCGCGCGGTCTCAAACGGCGACATCAGCGACGTACGCGATGCACACGCGGCCGTAGAGCTACTACTGGGCGCGATCGCTGCGCACTGGACCTATGCGAACGACGCACATCGCGACCGGCTTCACGCCGATTTCCCGGCCCATGTCGACCGACTCCTCCGGATTATCACCTCGGGCACCAACTAGTACAGCCCCGTTGGGAGCCCCGCGCAGCCCACACCACCAACCGGCATCGCACCGCGCCTGAGCTGCAATTGTTATCGGATACTCCGCCGGGACCCCACCCGGCACGGAGGGCATCGCACGCCACCGCGCCGGGACGCGGACAGCTCCGAAGCCATTTCGAACCGCGTCCGTACGTATATGCGCTATCGTGGATGACGTCGAGAGGCTCGGCCCCCGGTCGACCCGGCTGACAGCCGGTCATCAAGGGCCCTACCGGCCCCGATATCCCGACTCCCGCAGTTGAGCCACGTCGTGAGCCACTCAGCCGAGAGGAACAATGTGAACACCCCCGCCTATTCGTACATCGAGTACGAAACGATCGACGACAACAGCATCGCGATCATCTCGTTGAACCGCCCCCGCCAGCGAAATGCACAGAACCGAGGTCTCCTGGAAGAGCTGGGCCGAGCGTTCGAGATCGCCGAGCTCGACGACGACGTCAGGGTCGTGATCCTCCGCGCGAACGGCCCCTCCTTCTCCGCGGGCCACGACCTGGGCTCGGCTGATGCACGTCGTGAGCGAACCGAAGGCCCGGACCAGCTCGAATCGTTCCGGAACAACGGCGGCACCAAGCTCGGAGCAGAAAAATTCTGGAGGCAGGAATGGCACCACTACTTCCAGAACACACGGCGGTGGCGAGATCTACGCAAGATCACCATCGCGTCGGTGCAGGGGCCCGTCTATTCCGCCGGACTCATGCTCATGTGGGCCTGCGATCTCATCGTCTCTGACACGACCGCCTCCTTCGCCGATGTCGTTGGTGCCCGCCTCGGTATGTGCGGCGTCGAGTACTTCGCCCACCCGTGGGAACTAGGGCCGCGCCGCGCCAAGGAGCTACTCCTGACCGGGGACGCCATCGACGCCGACGAGGCCCACCGCATCGGCATGGTCAGCAAGGTCTTCCCCGAGGGCCGGCTCGAAGAGGACACCATCGAATTCGCACGCCGCATCGCCGCGAGGCCCAGCGCTGCCGCCCTCATGATCAAGGAAGCCGTCAACCAGACGCAGGACAACCAGGGGTTCTTCAACGCCCTCAATGCCGCATTCACCCTCCATGAGTTGAACCACGCTCATTGGGGGCTGGTATCCGGCGGGGAGGTCTTCATGGACCCCTCCGCCCCGTGGAAGGACGCGCCCCCGGTACGCATCGCAGAGAAGGACAAGCCGTGACGTCGACCCGTTCAGAGATTGTGGAGACCCCCTCGGAGTACCGAGATCGGCTCACCAGGTGGCTAGAGGCCAACCTCGCCGGCCGCACTTCTCGGGTCCTCGACGAGGCCGAGAAGCGTGAGATCGCCCAGCAGATGTACGACGAAGGCCTCACCGCACTCACCTGGCCTGAGCAGTACGGGGGACGGGGTCTTCCCGGCGATTTCCAGACGGTCTACAACGAAGCAGTGGCCCAGTACGACTGGGCCATGCTCGCTACGACAGTCACCATCGGCATCTGCGGCGCGACGCTTTCCGACTTCGGGACCGAGGAACAAAAGCTCAGGCACTTGCCGCGGATGCTCCGCGGCGACGAACGCTGGACACAGCTCCTCTCCGAACCCGGTGCGGGCTCGGACCTGGCCAGCGTGTCGACCCGCGCGGTTCGCGAAGGCGATCGGTGGATCGTCAATGGCCAGAAGGTGTGGACGTCCAGTGCGGTCGAATCGCACTACGCCCTGGCCCTGGTCCGGACCGATCCGACGGCGCCTGCCCGCAGGGGCGTGAGCATGATGATCGTTGACCTCTCCGCACCCGGCGTCGAGATTCGCCCCCTCCGGGAGATGACTGGTCGTGCCGCCTTCAACGAGGTGTTCCTCAACGACGTCTCCCTCGCCGGCGACAGCATCCTGGGAAGCCCCGGAGAAGGCTGGCCCATCCTTCTGCGCATGCTCACTCATGAGCGTCTTGCGCTGAGCGCCGGCACCACAGGCCGCCGCATGGACCTCGAGGCGTTCCCCCGACTTCTCGAGCTGGCCAAGGCTCGTGGCAACGTGAACTCGGGGGAGGTTCGCGGGCTTCTGAGTGAGGTCTTCATTCAACAGAAGCTGTTGGACCTACTCGGCTCTCGGATGCGCACTGCGTCGGAATTCGGACTGTCGATGGGGCCGGTGGGTTCGATCGGAAAGGTCGGCGCCGCCAAGGCTGCCCGACTCGTTGCCGAAGCGGGAATCGCGATCGGTGGGAACGACACCCAAGCCTGGGCCGCTGATGACGAGACCAGCGCCGAGCTCGCGCGGACCCTCCTCCACTTCCCGTCGGCCGGGATTGCTGGGGGAACTACCGAGATACAGAAGAACACCATTGCCGAACGGCTACTCGGCCTTCCCAGGGAGCCCCTTCCGCAATCCCCGACCACGCCGCCGGTCAAGTGACACGGCAGGAGGACTGAGCACATGTTTATCCCCGATACACCGAACGAAGATCTGAGCCAGCTGCGCGAGTTGGTCGCCGATTTCCTGGCGAGGAAGTTCCCCACCGTGGATTCCGGACCGCCTCCGGAGGACGGGCACACCTACGACAGAGCCCTGTGGACCGCCTTCGGCGGCGAGCTGGGCCTGGCAGGCCTCGGCATCGACGAGGAGCTGGGCGGCTCCGGCGGTGGGATCGAAGAGATTGTCGTGGTCCTCGAAGAACTCGGACGCGCTCTCGCTCCCACCCCGTATTTCGGAACGGTTGGGCTGGCCTCAACGCTACTCCTCCAGCTACCCCCGTCCGCCGAGCGAGATGACCTGCTGCGACACATCGCATCAGGAGACACCACGGCCACCGTCGCCTACTGCGGTGGTGAAGGTGCCTGGGACCTCTCTGACGTTCCCGCCGACGCGAGCAACGATGACGGCGCGTGGCGGATCACCGGCAAGCGGTCGTTTGTCATCGATGGGCCAACTGCAGACGTCGTCTTGGTTCCCGCTCGGACTGAAGCCGGACTAGCCGTCTTCTCCGTACCCGGCATCGATCCGTCCGTGACTCGCACAGAACTCAGGACCCTGGATCTGACCCGGCCGCAGGCTCACATCGAGTTCGACTCCGCTCCTGCCCAGATCCTCGGCGCCGAGGGCGCTGCGGAGAAGCCTCTCGAGCGAGCACTACGCCTTGCGCTTCTGGCCCAGAGTGCAGAGCAGGTCGGCGCGGCTGAGTACATCCTCAGCTCGACGCTCGAGTACGCGAAGTACAGGTACCAGTTCGGTCGCTCGATCGGCAGCTTCCAGGCCATCAAGCACAAGCTCGCAGACCTTGTGTTCGACCTCGAGCGTATGAAATCTGCCGAGACGAAACTGGTCGAGCTCGCCGCCTCGCACTCGCCCGACTTTCCGATGATGGCCCACCTGGCCAAGGCGTTCTGCTCCGAGGCGTTCTTCCGCATCGCGGCCGAGAGCGTACAGATTTTCGGCGGTATCGGCTTCACCTGGGAGCATTCAGCCCACCTCTACTTCCGGCGCGCGAAGAGTACCGAACTCTTACTCGGAACACCCACACACCACCGTGAGGCAATGCTGCTCCAACTTGGCGCCTAGCCCCCCTCGAAGAGGTCGCTCTTGAGCACGCCACTGAGCGCACCGCGCATAAAGGGCGGCTCTGTGTGGCGGTCTCATAGTGGATCTACGAAAAAGTTCCGGGCTGGCCGCTCCGGTCGGCCTCACCCTGATCGGAGGAAAGACAGTGGACATAGATCTCAGCGGGAAGGTTGCGCTAGTTACCGGTAGCGGGTCGGGTATCGGTGCCGCCTGCGCAGAAGAACTAGCGTCGATGGGGGCCGTCGTCTTCCTAGCCGACATCCGGCACAACTCCGAACTCGACGCTCCCACCGACGCCCTACGGCTGACAGTAGACGTGTCAGATCCCGCCCAGGCGGACAAGTTGGTTTCCGAGATCGTCAGCGCCCACGGCCACCTCGACATCGCCGTGAACTGCGCAGGGATCGGAATGCCCAGCAAGGCCCCCACCGCCGAGATCGACCCTGAGGGCTGGCGCAGGATCATGGCGGTCAACCTTGACGGCGCGTTCTATTGCATGCGCGCCGAGCTCGGCGCCATGAAGTCTGGAGGGAGCATCATCAACATCGGCTCCATCATGGGATTGGTGGCGACGGCCGGCTCGAGCCCTTACATCTCGTCGAAGCATGGCTTGATCGGCCTGACGAAAGCCGCAGCTCTGGATTACGCTCCGGCCGGCATTCGGGTGAACGCCGTCGCACCGGGCTACATCGACACTCCGCTACTCCGGGATCCGGATTCTGAAACGCGCCAAAGACTCATGGATGCCCACCCTCTCGGCCGACTCGGAACGGCCCAGGAGGTTGCAGCCGTGGTCGGCTTCCTCGCCTCGCCGGCGGCCTCGTTCGTCACCGGAACGGTAGTAACCGTAGACGGGGGTTATGTTGCACGCTGAGAAGCCATACACACTCCCACGATTCCCGTGAAGCGACTGCGCTTGGGCGCTTGACATCCCCGCAAGAGCCGCTCGCAGCAAGCGAGCCTGGAGTCGACCCAGTCGACCCCAGGCTCGCACGCAGCACCCCCTCAGCTGCGCGGACAGCACCCTTCGAACGACGCTTGCAGCCCGAGGGCTCATGCGCGGCCGCCATCAGCCACTCGCGCTCGGTAACCTCCGCAGCGCTACCGCGCTCCCAACTCGGTCCTTCCGAGTCCGGAAGGGCCACCTGATCCCGGCAGAGGCGGGAATTGGTGAAAGACGGACGCTGTCATCTCTCGAATCTATCTCCACAACACCGCTTGCCCCCGCACATCTGCTGGGCGATGTCCGGTTCCGTTGTTCGTGAACCGCCCTGCACTCGAATCCGTGGCGATGATGTCCCTCGGCGAGGTCATCTGACCCGGGCCTACACTGGCCCCCACCATCTGAGACACGCCCGGATCGACTGCCTGGTTATGGCACTAGGACGATCCGCCCCGTCACTGAGCCATCTTTCAACCGCATGACCGCCTCTGATACAGCATCAAGAGGCAAAACCTCTGTTTCCACATGAAGAGATCCCGATTTGGCGAGAGACACCACGGAGTTCAACTCGGGCAGCGTTCCCCAAAAGGGGAACGTCACCTGGACACCCTTCGTCTGCCCAGGCGACTTTGCCATAACCAGGCTTCCTCCTGCGCTACCTACCACGGAGAGCTCACCGCCGGGGGCGAGCACGGCAAGCGCCAATGCCATAGTTTCGGGAGCGCCGACGAAGTCGAGAACCACATCGCATCGTCGACGACCGAGGAGTCTCGTCAACTCCTTCTCCAAACCGGGCCCAGCCGGTACAGCCTCACTGGCTCCACCCCTCACGGCCAGATCCAGAGCCTCCTGCCTGAGATCCACTGCAATGACATTCGCGTCTGAAGTAGCAGTCAAAACCTGTACCGCCAGGTGTCCGAGACCACCCACCCCGATCACCACCGTCACCGCCCCGCCGGCCTTGAGGCGAGAGCTCCGCGATATCGCATGGAACGGAGTCAGCCCAGCATCGGTCAGAGGTGCAGCAGCAACCGCGCTCATGTCACCGATCGGAACCAGGTGGCGAAAATCCGGAACCAGAACAAACTCCGCCATCCCGCCGTCGGCTCCGATACCCAGAGCAAGAGAGTCACCGGCTACTACCATCGGACAATAGTTGGCCGAGCCGCTATCACAGGTGGCACACTTACCGCACCCCAGTGGGGCATAGACCGCCACCCGATCTCCCACCGCTAGTCCTTTCACGTCGTCGCCGCACGATTCGACTCTCCCGGCGATCTCATGCCCCAGAGTGAAAGGCCTATGATCCGGCCTGCTGAACCCAGTCTCGATCAGGTGGATATCGGAGTGACAAAGCCCGGCTGCTTCAACACGAAGCAGGACCGCCTTGCCCCGCGCGGAGGGAACGGCGACCTCGCGGAGTGACGCCTGCCCGTCCGGTCCGAGCTGGAACGCTCTCATGGTAGCCACGAAATCTCGATCTCCGATTTCGTACCGGTAGCAACAGCCCACTCATTCATCGACAACTCCGTAAACCGCTGCGGCAAACTTCTGTGAGCTTCGGTGAGATCATCTCGTAACGCCGCCGTCAGGAGATCTCGAGTGCGTACACGGGCGGCATCCGTAATAGTCAGAAGACCGACACGGTCCTGCGCTCGAACACAGTCGACCATAGCGGCATGGCTCTCAATTATCTCCCGCACATATTCCGGCTTGGACAACAACACCGAGCGGTACGGCATCGACACCCGCCATAACCGGGAAGCCTCGCGGTAGAAGGCCTTTAACGGCGACCACGAGTAGAGGGTGAATCTGAACTCCTCGTTCCCCTCGTTCATTCCCTCTATGTCGTGCTTCTCTGATGCGCACACTGACTTTCTATGAGCTTCGACTAGACGCCCGAACTCTTCTTCATCTGGCCACTCCACGGTTTTGAGCAGCATCGAGTCGAGGTAGGTACGGATCGCGTACAACTCCTCTAACTCGGAACGCTCCAGCCTGGATATGTACCACCCCTGATTCGGCGTGTGCCGCAACACCCCTTCGGTGGTGAGCGAGTGGAGAGCCTCTCTCAGGGGCGTGCGGCTCACTCCGAATCGACGACACAGATCCACCTGGTCCAACCGCTCGCCCGGAACCAATTCACCGGCCCGGATGAGGCGGTAGAGCTCGGTAGCGATCGAATCACGGTTACTGGACGTTTTCGAGGCCATGCCGTTCCTTCTCTGCTCGGACCAGGATTAGGACTGCCCAGTCCCGATTAGCGTAGTACACTTATCGGCCGCGCCACTCGGGCTTCCGCTTCTCTGCAAAAGCCCGGGGCCCCTCCTTGGCATCTTCGCTGGAGTAAATCGGAACAAATATCGCGTCCGCGGCTTCCTCTGCGGCCGTGACACCCATTTCCTGACCCAGATACGCCATCTGGATATGACCCTTGATAGTCAGTGGCGCGTTCTCGACGAGAACTCCCGCCAGCTCGGTAGTCGCCTCGACCAGCTGATCCGCTGGTGCCAGACGGTTCACGAACCCGAGTTCGTGCATTCGCGCGGCCCCTATCGGCTGGGCGGTTAACAGGAGCTCGAGCATGATCCGTTGGGGAAGCTGACGGAACGCAGGGATGGACCACGGAGCGCCTCGACTCCACTTCGCTTCCGTGATCGCGAAAGACGCTGACTCGGACGCTACGCAAAGGTCGCACATCTGAGCGAGTAGAAAGCCCCCGGCGTAAGCGAATCCATTCACCGCCGCAATAGTCGGCTTGGTCACATGGATATTCCTGCGAAGCCGTGGAGCAAAATCGGCGGCCGGGACGCCGAGGGAGTTTCCACTCATCTCCTTGAGATCGCCGCCGGCTGAGAATGCTCGGTCGCCGGCGCCGGTCAACACGATGACCCGGACGCGTTCGTCCTCTTCGGCCTTCTTGAACGATTCGAACAACCCCGACCGAACAGCGAGGTTCATCGCGTTACGCTGCTCGGGCCGGTTGATGGTGATCCAAGCCACCCGGTCACGGACCTCATAGATGACTGGCTCGCTCATCGCGCGCCCCCGTTCTCGATAGCTCCTACAATCTCCGATGGGATTTCGACGATTCTGGATCCGAGGTATTCGCCGAGGCCCTTTGCCTGGTTGTCTAGCCGGGTACACGCGCCCACACCATCTTCGAGGTACCCGTACACGACGAAGTTCATCGCCTGGAGGTTCGGGTATACGTGGCGCACCACCCGTAGACCTTCGAGCTCCTGTAGCAGGGACGTCAGCTCGTCCACCGTGAGGTAGTTGACCAACCACTCGAACTGCTCCGTCGTCCGCGCCCACACACCGAGGTTAGCCAGACCGGCCTTGTCGCCGGAGCGGGTGCCGTAGACGTCGCCGAATGCGACGTTGACCGTCTTCTGGGACCAGTCGCGGTCCGCGATATCGGCGTCCGTGGAACTGAGGGCGGCTCCATCGGCGCGCGCGCCGCCAGTTGCGGCCGTCCACTCCACTTCGATCGGGTCCAGACCCGAGATGAGCACCCGCGGGTGCAGCACAGACTTCGGAACCAGACATGGCCACTGCACACCGGCCAGCTTCTCCCGCTGAGGGGGAACCGCGAAGAACAGCCCCGGCTCGTTGTTGGTTCCCAGCTGAACGATCGGGTCGGCAAAGTTGCGACGGCCGACCTTGGCCGGGTCGCGATCGAGGACGCTGACAAATACCAACGCAGTTGATTGCTCGAGGTTGCCGTCTGACACTGACTCCGGACCCACCACCGTGTAGCGGAAGCGGTCGAAGCTGCTCTCGTCCCCCACCGCGCGCCGGATCTGCCGCTTGAGCCACGCCAGCTTCTCCTGCATGTGCCGCCCGGTCATGCCGATGATCGCGCTGTTCTTCCATCCGCCCTCGTAGGTGAGTGACAGCTTGGTCGCATCGGATGGCTGCGTCCCTGTCGCACCGTAGATCCTCACCGCATCCGGCCCGGCCTGCTCGACCTGCACAGTGTCGAGCCGGGCCACGACGTCCGGGTTGTGGTACTCCGGCCCGCCGACCTCGTACATCATCTGAGCGCGAACGGTGTCTACGGTGACGACGCCTCCGGTCCCCGTCGCCTTGGTGATGACGCACGAGCCGTCTGCGGCGATCTCGGCGATGGGCATACCCGGCAGCCCCAAGTCCTCGTGCTCCGTGAAGAACGAATAGTTTCCACCCGTGACCTGTCCGCCACACTCGATTGCGTGGCCCGCCCATAGCGCCCCGGCAAGGTAATCGAAGTCATTAGCATTCCAACCGAAATGCCAGGCCGCGGGAGCCATGATCAACGACGCGTCGGTCACACGGGGGGTGATGACGATATCCGCTCCGGATTCCAGCGCTGCCACGATCGGCCATGCCCCCAGGTAGGCGTTCGCGGTCAGGATGGGCTGAGCATCCAGATCCGGAACCTCGCCGGTATCAAGGTTGCGGAGTTCTTCACCGTGCGCCAAAAGGTCCGGAATCTTGTCGATCACGTCATCGCCGTCAATCGCAGCAACCGTGAGCTTCACACCGAACTCGGCTGCAGCCGAGCGGATTGCCTCCGCGCAACCGACCGGATCCAGGCCCCCGGCGTTGGTGATGACCTTCACGCCCTTCTCTGCGATCTCAGCCAGGAAGGGACGGATCTGGCGCACGAACCCCTCGGCATATCCGTTACCACCGCGGCTCCTGTTCTTATGGAGCACCAGCATTGTGAGTTCCGCAAGGTAATCGCCGGTCAGAATATCGACGTCACTGTCGAGCAACTCCCGAAAAGTCTCGGCGCGGTCGCCGTAATATGCCGAAAATTGGCCAACCCGCAACGTACTCGTGTCTGTTTTGAGCATCTGTCATCCTCCGTTTGTCGGTCAGGGCTAACTGATAGCGCCGGCCGCTTGCAGTTCTTGAAACTGCGACGCGTCAACCAGGTTGAACATATCGATCAAGACTTCTTTGTTGTCGGCACCTAACAGCGGTGTCTGCCGCGGCGCCGCAAACGAGGCGCCGTTCATCTTCCACGGAAGCACGAAGAGTTTTTGATTCCCGAGGAATGGGTGATCGTATTCACGCCAGAGTCCCCGCGCTCTCGCCCATTCACTCTCAATCATCGCTTCCACCCCCAGTACCGCCGACGCAGCGAGTCCCCGGGACCTGAGTGTTGTCTCGACCTCGTCCTTCGGGCTACTCCGGACCCACTCGATCAGACGAGACTCGAGATCGCCGGCATGGGCTCCCTCTGCTCCAACGATTGCCGCCAGACGAGCGCGCTCGGAATTGGTTCGCACCGCGATCGCCACCCAGTCGTCATCGCCTCTACAGCGATACACTCCGTGTGGCTCAAAGCTGGAGTGCGAGTTCGCCGGCGCCGGGACTTCACGCCCGGTCGCCGCAATCGCGAACGGTACTCGCATCACTGAAGTCAGCGCTTCGGTCTGTGCGAGGTCCAACCAGGCACCGTGACCTGTCCGGGACCGGTAATGGAGGCCAGCGAGCAGGAGAGCCAAGGCGTGGTCTGCTCCATTCGGATCACCGAGGGACGGATTGAAGTTTCCGATCGGGTCGTCGTTCGAATAGCCGGTAATCGCATCCAGGCCAGCCAAGCCGGACATGACCGGAGCGTATCCGCCCAATCCGCTCATCGGCCCGAACTGCCCCATCATCGACATCGAGACCATGACGATCGAAGGGTTGGCCCTCGACAGTTCGTCGTATCCGAGACCGCGTCGATCAAGCGCCCCCGGCCGCATGTTCTCGATGACCACATCGCACTCGACCGCGAGCTTCCGCACCAGGTCCGCTCCCTCCGGACTGGCGATATTGATGGTGACGCTCCGCTTACCCCTGTTCATCTGGTTGAAGTAAGGGCTCAATTCATGGTCGGGCCCCGGCAGCGGTTTCCCGTTTTCGCGAGCTGCGCCCCGAAGCCGCGCGGAGTCGGGTCGCGACGTCGATTCAACCTTGATCACTTCGGCGCCGAGGTCGGCCAGCGCCGCGGTGACCATAGGCCCCGCCCAGACCCATGTCAGGTCTAGGATACGTAGCCCCGCCAGCGGTTTCTCTGCGCTCGGCGACAGGCTCCACGCCCGGCCGGCCGCCCCTGAGTTAACCGACTCGAACACTCGCCATGACCTGTCCGGGATGGAACGCCGGCCATGCTGGTCCTCGACGAAAAGCCCGTGCTCGACGAACTGGGGGTACGACAACGCCTGATCGGGCCTGAGGACCACGGCGTGAGGGAGCTTCACCTTCTCGGCGATCTCCGCGATCTCCGCCGAGGTGTGCCGGGAAGTCCAAGCTGAGACATAGCTATCGGCTTCGTCCGCGTGATCGCGAGCTACGATGCGGGCATCCTGAAACTCAGGTCTCTGTGACCACGGAGGGTTACCCATCGCCTGCCGCAACGCGTCCCACTCATGGGGCGATCGGCAGACGAGGGTGATGAACCCGTCGCTCGTGGGGAACATGGCGGATGGGTAGAAGCCTCCCGACTCCGTCGCCCGAGCGCCATCTCGCATCCACGGTCGTTCATACCTCAGGAAGTTGGATGTGATCTGGCCCGTGTGGTATGCCATGGCGTCGGCCGACGAGATATCCCACTGAAGTGGCTCCCCGTATCCGTGGTCTCGCATCACGATCGACAGCGCGGCCGATCCGGCTGCCTGCGTCCCCGCGAAATAGTCCGCGAGATCGTACGGCTCGGCAAGCGGCTCCTTCCCGGGGTGCCCCTGGGCCCACATCATTCCGCTCATCGCGTTGGCGGTGAGCGGCGTGGACGCCGCACTCTCAGTCTCGGTCGAGGGTCTGAAAGTCGAGAGATCGATCACTGGCAGTGAAGCAGAAGCGCGGTTGCGCAGTAGTTTTGCGAACTCGGTCCATGTGCCGTCGAACGGGTCGTCGTGTAGGCAATCCAGTACGAGCACGTCAGCCGAACCGAGAATCTCGTCGAGGTTCGACGCGCTCTTATCGACGCTTTCCTTCCCGGCGTTGAGCGCGAAGAGCACTTCTTCCGAAAGTTCCGGCGGACAGTCCACTGCAAGAGGTGTGTCGATACGCACCACGGTCGCGCCCATGAGCATGAGCAGGCGCGAACAGTAGGCGCCGGATACACGCGTGGAGAGCTCGACGACCTTGACGTCGGAGAGAAGGCACTTGGAGTCCAGGGGAGTCAATTTATCCATGGCTGATCTCAGTAACTCCGCGGCAGGCCCAGGGCCGTTTCGGCGATCGAGTTCAGCACCATCTGGTTGTTGATCGGCGCGATCCGCTGAAGACGTGACTCGATCCAGTGGCGACCGACGTGGTACTCGCGAGCGAATGAGTATCCACCGAATGTCTGCATCGCAGCGTCAGTGGCCGCGAACTCGGCTTCCGTTGCGAGGTACTTCACCCCGTTCGCGAGCGTCCCGATAGCCCTACCGCCCTTCTCCTCGTATTCCGCCAACGCTCGAGAAAGGACCTCCGACGCGGCCAAGAGTTCGAGGTAAGCCTTCGACAACGGATGCTGAACCGACTGGTGGCGCCCGATCTGGTGGCCGAAGACCACCCGCTCCTTGCCGTACTCGACTGCCGCCTGAACGGCCCATCGCCCGATCCCGATCGCTCCTGCTGACAGCAGCAACCGTTCGCCGTTCAGACTGTAGAGAAGGTGGTAAAACCCCTGGCCGACCGAACCCACGACATCAGAATCCGGAACGAAGACGTCCGTGAAGACCACCTCGCAACTCGCCACCGCATGGCGTCCGATTTTTCTGATCGGACGGATCTCCACGTCATCCTGCTTGAGATCGATCAGCAACAGGGTCAGGCCTTCACCCTTCTTCCCTCCGGGCTCAGGAGTCCCGGTACGGACCAAGGTGAGGACCTTGTCTCCCCGCAGCGCCCCGCTGTTCCAGACTTTCTGACCGTTTACCTTCCAACCCCCGTCAACCTTCGTCGCCCGCGTCGAGATGGAGGTCGTGTCCGTCCCCGCGTCCGGCTCTGTGACCCCGAAGGTGACGTAAAGCTCGCCGTTCGCAATCTTCGAAAGAAGATCTTTCTTCTGCTCCTCCGTGCCGAACTTGAGCAAGGTCGGGACCGTCAGGAGGGGGATGTGGACACTGCTATTGGCATTCAACGCCCCGCCGCCGGCGGCGACTTCCTCGAGTATCGCGGCCATCTGCGTCATGGTCCCCCCAGAGCCCCCGTACTCCTCGGGGATGAGCACCGACAAGAAGCCGGCCTGCGCGAACGCCTGGTAGAACTCCTCGGGGAACCTGCTCTCGCTGTCGCAATCGTCCCAGTACTCCAGCGGAAACTGGGAACACAGTGACCGCACCGCGTCCCGGAGATCTTGCTGTTCGGCATGGCTTGGGAAAGTTATGGTCGATCGGTTCACCGCTGATGCTCGATTCCTCGTTGGGCGTGGTCGGCCAGATCGAAACCTTGCTGACAGACCGAATGTGAGACATGGCTGACGGGGAGGCGGCCGCCCGAATCCAGTCGCGCGTCCGCGTCATCCAATTGTGTATACATGATTGTATACATCTTCGGGCCGGCTGGCCACCGCTCTCGCATCGCGTCTACTTGATAGCTATCGGTGTCACCGGAGAGCCGACGGCACCGGTGACGGAGAGAGGTTGCGCCGTCAAGAAGAACTCGTAGACGCCGTCCCTTGCGCAGTCCTCGGCGAGTGACTCCATGTCCCACATCTCGCCGAAGTAGATGCCGGCGTTCATCAGCATCACCACGTGAAGAGGGGCGATCATTTTGCTGGTCTCGTACGGACGCACTTCCACCCCCCAGGTGTCGGTGGCCACCGCAGTCACCTCCCGGGGGCAGAAGAACGATGCCGCGCTTACCCCCAGTCCCGGTGCCGACCCACCCGCATAGTCACCCCATGAACCGGAACGACGGACGTCGGCAAGGTGTCCGGTTCGAACCAAAACGAAGTCAGCCCGGCCGACCTCCACCTCTTGCGCTGACGCGCAGGCCTGCAACAGATCTGCTTGGATGCACTCCCCCGGCGCAAGCGAGTCTCGTCCGAGGAATCGAGGGATATCGAGCAGAACGCCCCTGCCAGTGGCCCGTCCTACAAAATTCGTGATGCTATTGAACTGAGCGCCTCCCCGGCTCGTCACAGAGTCGACGCCTCGGCCGTTGTGCGTTTCCCCGTCGAAAAATGCGTGGCAGAGTCCGTCCCACTGCGTGGCACACTGCAACGGCATATAGACAGCATCATCAGTAAAGCCCTGACGCGGGTAACCCGGTACCGGGTCAGATGCGCCGACGAGCGTCACTCGTTGCGGGTTGACCCGACCCGTACCCTGCTGCGGGCCCGACGCCCCGAGGGGCAGCGCCAGAGCAAAAGAGTCTCCTCGGCGGATCAGTCCCGCTGCCGCCGCGATCGTCTTCGAGGTGACGAAATTCGCTGATCCCAGCTCATCGTCGGCGCCCCACTTGCCCCAGGTGCGGTATTTCCGAGCCAGCTCTTCAATTTCCTCGATCGAAATCTCACGTCTACCGAGATCGAAACCTGTCATCTGAACTCCTTCTAGCGAAATATCGGATTACTCGGCCACCGGTTGAGCTCCCGCGGATGCTCGCTACCCACCGATCACCGACCGTGGCTCGAGAAGCTCGAAGAAATACGGGTCGAACCTGACGAATCGCCAGCCCGCTATCCCCGCCGGCCAGACGGGCGGCCACCTACTTAACCCGCCTGCGATACCCCGGGCAGCCATAGCGCCAAGTCCGGCACAAAGATCATGAGCACCAGGACCAAAAGGCAACCGATGATGAACGGTACGACTCCCTTGAAGGCGTCCGAGAGCGACATTTTGACCCCCATCCCCTTCGTGGATGCCTCCGCTACCGAGTGGACCACGAAAGTCAATATTCCGAGCGGCGGGGTCACCATCCCGATTTCAGCCAGAATCACTAGGAATACGCCAAACCAGATCAGGTCCACGTCCAGCGCCACCAAAGGAGCCATGAACACCGGAATGGTCAACAACATCATGGCCAGAGTGTCTAAGAACAGGCCGAGAAAGAGATAGATCCCGATCAGGACGAAGAGGAATCCCACCTTCGACAAACCCAGATCCACCACCGTGTCGGCCACCCACTGCGCAACGCCACTCAGCGTCATCAATCGCGTGAGAACGTGCACCCCGACCAGGAGCATGAACACCGCCGACACCGCCGCCACGGTGTCCATGAAGGTGCTCGACAAGTACGTAGCTACAGACCGTCCGGCAGTAGGCGCGGCGGGGTCGTTCTTTCGGTCTCGGTTTGCCCGGCCAATTACCGTGGCCAGGCCCATCAGCAGAACAACGAACGCTCCGTACGCCCCGGCTTCCGTGGCCGTGAAGACGCCGGCGTAGATACCGCCGAGCACGACGATCATGATGACCAGCACAGGAAGGAGATGGGCGAGCGACGCGACGCGTTCCTTCCAGGGGTAGGACCGGCCCCGAGGAGCGCTTTCGGGCCACAGCACCGCCCAGCCGATGATCACGGCTGCAAACACGAGCGTGAGCAGGAGACCCGGAACCATGCCGGCTAGCAATTGAGGACCGACCGGGGTCTCAGCCACGCCCGCATAGATGACCAGCATGAGGCTGGGGGGGATGATCTGCCCGAGCGCGCCGACCATCGCCGTGGAACCCATTACCAGGCCCGGCTTGTATCCGGATCGGATCATCTCCGGGATAGCCGACCGGCCGACTGCATACACGATCCCCACCGTGCTGCCACTAGTGGCGGCCATGCCCGCACCGGCGAAGTTGGTCGAGACTGCCAAACCACCGGGGAGCCATCCGACCAGCTTCCGAGCGCTGTCGTAGGCGTTGGCCATGATTCCGCTTTTCCCCAGTGCAACACCCATGAGCACAAACATCGGCACCACGCTCAGGGACCATGACGCAAAAGTGTCGTAGACCACTTCGCTGAGAATTCCGCCCACTGCACCCGGGCTCGACAGCACCAGTAGCCCCAACGACCCCACGCTTAGCATGACGATTCCGATGGGCACCTTGAGCATCATCAGCGCTATCATCAGCGCGAGGGCCACCACCCCGACCAGCAGTCGATCCATCGGGGTCGAGAGCAGCGCCACTGTCAGGATCGCGGAGGCAATCGCCGCGACCAGGAGCGCGACGGAAAATCTACCTTCTCGCCTGGCCGACGCATCTTTCGACGAGTCCTGGCCGACAGTCCCGGGTTCCCTATTGAGCGTTGTCATCGCATTCACCTTTTTCAGCCGTCCTGAGCCGTATTTCGGGGATGTGCGGATTGCCCGCTCACCTGGGGGAGTTCTCCGGAAATCTCGAGTCCGAGTTCGAAGTTTTCCGGCGGAGTGGCCGTCATGGTCCAGCCCCTCCAGATCTCAACCACGGTCTGAAGAAGGAGAACAACCAGCCCGACTACCAAGACCCACCGGACCGGCCAGATGTTCAGCCACGCGGTACCGACTGCGCTCTCGCCCAGGTGTGTAGATTCGTTGGCCCGCTCGGCGGAGAACCAGATCAGCACGACGACCGCGACAACAGTCACGATCAGGCTGCACACTTCCACGATTCGTTGGGCCCGCAGGCCGGCCGAGACAGTCAGAAGTGAGACCCGAATGTGTTCGCCCCTGTGGAGCGCATATCCCAGCCCGAGGGAGACCAACACCGGCATCCACGCATATTGGGTGAGGTCGAGCGTCCCCTCGATGGGCGTGCCCGCGAGAAACCTGAGAGCAACATCCAGGACGACATTGAGCATGAGGCCCACGGCGGTCAGACCTCCGATCGCGGCTGCCGACATACTCAACCGGTCAATGCCCCGCACCCACAGAGGGTCGGGCCTATCAGGTCCTGCGCTGACCGTCTTACTTTCCTGTGCCATTAGGCCTCTTTCCGTTGTGACGAATGGGCGAATGCGGTCCTTCAATCGCTGACGCGCTGGACGCCCTTCAGCCATGGAAAAACTACTGCTGTCGCACCGGCTCGACGAACGCCGAGACCGCTTGTTCGAAGGCGCCCCAATCAACGCCTTCCGACCCCATCTCGAGAGCCTTTACTATGTCTTCGGTTTTCGCGCTGTTAGCGGGCTTCAAACCGACGCGGGCCCGCCAGAGATCGTCCCATTCCGCGGCCAGATCCCGGAACCGGTCGACCACTGCGTCCGGATCTTCGATACTGGGCGGGTAAGCAGCGATGGCCGCTTCACCCTGGGCTTGTCGATTTTCGCGGAGCGTGTTATCGAGTTCCTCATCGGAATGGATTGCGACCTTTTGCGACTTGGCCTGCGCGATGAGATCCGCATGAGCGTCCATGGTCTCTTTTGCATAAGTGGTCAGAGCCGAGACGGTCGATTCTCGAAGTATCTGCTTCGCCTCGTCAGTAAGCCCGTCCCACGTTGTCTTGTTTATCGATATCGCCGACCCCGAGGATGAGGTGCCGTCAGTCAAGAGGAGATTCTTTGCAACCTCGAGCAGCCCCTGCGTCAGTATCGAACTGGCGGGCTGGTAGGCGCAATCGATCACCTCCCGCTGCAGAGCTTCATACGTTTCCGGTGCCGGTATGAAACTCGGCACCATTCCCAGGTTCTTCACCTCGGTGGTGAACGGCTCACCGCCTACCCGGACAGACCGGCCCGCCAGATCCTCCGGCTTGTTGACGGCGTCTACACACAGCATGAGGTACGGCCCGAAGTCAAGAGACCACAGGGGGACGACATTCTGACTCTCCATGTCCTCTCGGACTATCTCGTCCTCGATCAGGAACCGGGTCTTCAATGTCTGGGAGATGGTGACCTGGGGAAATCCCCAGTCCGTCTGGGACGGCACCCACTGATCGATCCATGCCGCATCAGGCAATTTGTCGGGAGCGTAACTCGACACCGCAACGCCGATATCGGCGATGCCGCTGGAGAGCCCTGGTAGCAACTCAGCCGACGGGATCAACGTCGAGTTGTAGTAGTACTCGAAGTCGAGCTTCCCCTTCGACGCGTTTCGCGCAGCTTCGGTGAATGCCCTCACTCCTGCCGGGACGGAAGCGGTCTCCGGGTAGGGGAGGGCCACCTTGAGGACGATGGGGTCAACGTCATCCAGGCTGCCGCCTCCTGTACCACTCGACCCGGCGGAGATGGCGCACCCGCCCAGGACGGTGAGTGCGATCGCGGCGGCAGCACCCCGGCCGACACGTCGCTTGGTTAACTGTGATCTCATCTGGTTCCGCCTTCGACACGTGCGCCCGATCGGGCGCAGCAAACTGGAATGATCGAGTTCCGGTGGCGTCCTGTGCCCGCCACCCTGCAAGCAACTCGCGGCCCTACCCAGGGGGGCCCGCCCCCATCCGATGTGCGGATCGGAACCGCTCCGGCCCTGCGTCGCCCGCCCCGGACGGCCTTCCGGCCTCGCCGGGCACCCGAGTCGGTCCTCACGGCCGACTCAGGTGCTCCCCGGCATGGGCTCAGTTCTGGCGAACAGGCTCAAGCAATGCCGCGACAGCCTGCTCATAGGAGGACCAGTCGACGCCGTCGGGGCCCATGCTCAAACTGTCGATGACGCCAGCAGTGTCCGCGCTGTCTACACGTTCGAGTCCGATGTTCTGATCCCACAACTGCTCCCACTCGCCTGCAATCGCCTGGAAGTCCGCCACGACAGCGGAGGGGTCGGCGACACTGGCCGGGCTGTCGGCGATGGCCGCTTCGCCCTGGGCGGCGCGGTTGTTCCGGAGCAACTCGTCGAGCTCCGCGCTGGATGTGATGGTCACGCCCTCCTCCTGCGCCAACTCGATCATGGCGGCATAGAGCCTGAGGGTCTCCTGCGCGTACGCCGTCAGTGCTGCGACGGTCGCGTCGCGAAGGATCTCCTGCGCCTCGGCGGGCAGGGAATCCCAGGTGTCCTTGTTGATCGAGAGGGCGGCACCCGACGACGCCGACCCATCGGTGAGGATGAGATTCTTAGCCACCCCCATGAGCCCCTGGGTCGCCGCCGCACTCGCATCCTGGTAGGAACAGTCGATAACTCCCCGCTGCAGAGCCTCGTAGGTATCGGTTCCCGGGATGAAGCTCGGAGTCATACCGAGGTTCGTCACCTCGGTGGTGTGGGGCTCCCCGCCCACGCGGACCGACCGTCCAGCGAGGTCCGCAGGAGTCTCGGCCGGCTCGGTGCAGAGCATCACGTACGGACCGAAGTCGACCGACCAGAGCGGCACGGTATTCTCGGACTCCATATCGCTTCGTACGACGTCATTCTCAATGGAGAACCTCGTCTTCATCACGGAGGAGATCGACGCCTTCGGGAATCCCCAGTCGATCTGCGACGGGGCCCATCGGTCAGTCCACGCGGCGTTCGGCAAACTATCGGGCGCGTAGGGCGTGATGGTCATACCGATGTCTGCCACGCCGCTGGAGAGGCCGGGCAGGAGCTCGGCGACCGGGATGAGTGTGCCGCTATGGAAGAACTCGAAGCCGAGCTTTCCATCGGAAGCCTCGGTGGCGTAGTCCGCGAAGGCCTTCATTCCCACCGGAGCGACACTGTTCTCCGGCTGCGGCATGGCCACCCTGAGGACCACCGGCTCCATATCAGCGAGAGACCCGTCTCCCCCTCCGGCGGATCCACCCCCGACTGCACATCCTGCTGCCAGTATCCCGACCAGCGGGATAGACATGGCTCGCAACGCCCGCGCGATCCTCGGTCGATGGTGCATATGACACTCCTCATGTTTGGGCCCCGCCCACGGGGACAAGGCAGACCTGGACGTCCTGCACCCTGATCTCGGCTCGCCTCTCATCTCGAGGCCGCTGACGGACCGGGACCCGGACTTTCGGCCCGGGGTTTCGGACCATTTGCAGGTGATGCAAGACACAGTACACTCTCGGGGCGTCGGCGTATACAACTTTGGATACATTCCGGCATCCAAGGCTGGACGCCACTATGCTCCGAGGACAGAGTCCGGGAGCGGGCGTACGCCTACCGCTTCCCACCAGCCCATATGCGGCGACGTGGGACAACTAGAGGAAGTGTGAAGAAATGTCACAACGTGGAACCCAGGCCGCACACGACGTCGACTTCGTGGTCGTCGGCGCCGGCTTCGGCGGACTGAACGCTGTTCACAATTTCAACGCCGCAGGGTATAGTTTGCGGGCTTTCGACTCGGCGCCCACAGTGGGCGGAACGTGGTACTGGAACAGCTACCCCGGAGCTCGGGTGGATATCGAAACACTCGAGTACTCGTACGGGTTCATGGATGAGATCCAGCAGGAGTGGTCGTGGCCGCACCGTTACGCGATGGGCGAGGACGTTCTCCGGTACCTGGAATGGGTTGCCGACAGGCTCGACCTGCGGCGCCATTACGACTTCAACGTCCGGGTCGAGTCGTGCGTCTATGACGCCGAGTCCGCTACATGGACCACGACGACCGATACGGGCGAGCAGATCAAGTCGCGGTTCGTCCTGCTCGCCGTCGGGTTCCTGTCCGCCGTCAATTACCCCGACCTACCCGGCCTCGACGGTTTCGAGGGCGATCTGGTCCACACCGGCGCGTGGGATCCGCAGATCGAGCTCACCGGCAAGCGGGTTGGCGTCTTGGGAGCAGCGTCGAGCGCCGTCCAGCTCGCGCCTGTGATCGCCGACGACGTCGGCCATCTCACGATGCTCCAGCGCACGCCTAACTGGTGCTCGCCGATTCGAAACGAGCCTCTCGATCCTCACTACGAGGAGTACGTAAAGAAGTACTACCGCGAGATTCGTACTCTCGAGCACGACTCCGGGATCTCCGGAATGATCCTCGTCGATAAGAAGATCACGATGCCGTCCCCGCGGAAGGCGTTCGACATCTCTGACGACGAGCGTGAAGCCATCTACCAGAGGATCTGGGATCGCGGGGGTCCCCACTGGTCCTTCGCATTCAGTGACACCTCCACCGACATGGCCGCGAACAAGGCCCTCGCGGACTTCACCGAGCGGAAGATCCGTTCTATCGTCAAGGACCCCGAGATCGCCGACAAGCTCATCCCCGACCATCCGATCGGCTCCCGTCGGCGACCCGGCGTGACTGGTTACTACGAGATGTTCAACCGGGACAACGTCTCCCTTGCATCACTCCTGGATGACCCGATCTCCACGGTGACCCCCACCGGCGTGCGCTTTGAAAGCGGACGCGAGATCGACCTCGACGTGCTGATCTGCGCCACCGGTTTCGACTCCGGCGCGGGTGCCGCGCTCCGGATCGACATCCGCGGCCGAGACGGGCTGACTCTCAATGAGCACTGGTCGGGTGGCGTACGTTCACACCTCGGGATGATGGCGACAGGCTTCCCCAACCTCTTCCTCATCAACGGGGCGCAGAGCCCATCCGCCTTCTTCTCGCCCCCTCTACTGGCTGACTACCAGAATCGTTACATCCTTCGGATGCTGGATGGGATGGCGGAAACCGGAGCCATCGCCATCGAGCCGACCCCTGAATCGGTGGCGGAGTGGCAGGTCAGACTCGACAAAGCTATCGAGGGGACCGTCATCGCACAGGGTGATGGGTGGTGGATGAGCGCCAACATCCCCGGCAAGCCCCGCCAGATCCAGGTATGGGGCGCGCCGTTCCGCGAGTACCGGTTCCTCGCCGAGGCCGCGCTCTGCGGGTTCGACGGTTACATCACCGAGTAATCGACCCCGGCCCGGGTCGTCGCCTTGAGCGGAGACCGGGGTACCACCCACGCTGGGCAGGGTCTGACCGAACCGGCCCCTGAGACGAGAGTGTCCCGCGCACCCGCCGATGGCGGAACGTGCGCGGGACACTCTCGTCGGTCCAGCGGAGTGCCGGCGGTCTACGCCGGCGCGTTCAGAACCAGTGCTTGCGTCCACCGACCGCGCGGCCAGCGGCACCGAGGATGACGAGGATGACGCCGATCGCGAGGAGCACCAGCCCGATCGTCCAGAGGATGGGGATGTCCAGGAGGAAGCCCAGGATCAGCAGGATCGCACCGAGGATGATCATTGTTCAGCCCTTTCGATTAGTCGGATCAGGATGGGCCGAGCGTAACCAGATCCACGAGAAACCACGACCGATCGCGACCGATCGCGTCCGATGCCGACCGCCGCGGGCGCTCAGAGCACGCTGTCCAGCGCCTGCTGCCAGAAGTCGATCTCCAGTCGGGTCGCCGTGCGGAACACGTCGGTGAGCTCGTCGAGCCGGCGGTCGGTGAGCCCACCGCCGGCCAGGACGTCGAGCTGCTCGATCGCGGCCCGGGAGGCGGCGGTGAACTCTGGGCCCGAGTACTCGGCGATCCACTCGCCGTACGGGTGCCCGCCTCCACCCCCGTCCCCGTCGCCGCCGTACTCGTCGAGCCGGGGGGCCAGGTGGGCGCCGATCTCGGCGTAGCCGATCGTGCACGGCGCCAGGGCGACGTGCAGGTCGAGGACGTCGCCGGCCATGCCGGCGTCGAGCACGTAGCGGGTGTAGGCGACGGTGGCCTGCTTCTCGGCGGCGGCCTCGAGCTCGGGACGCGGGATGCCCCAGCGTTCGGTGAGGCGCAGGTGCAGCTCCGTCTCCGCGAGGATCGCGCCGGTCGCGGCGTGCGCGGCGGTGATGTCGGCGAGGGTGCGGCTCTTGTACGCGGCCAGGGCATTGGCGCGGGCGAACTGCACCAGGAAGTGGAAGTCCTGCACGAGGTAGTCGCGGAACACCGCGAGCGGCAGGGCGCCCGCGCCGAGGGCGGTGACGAACTCGTGGCGGGTGTAGGCCTGCCACTCGTCGCGGCAGCGGTCCTTGAGGGTCTCGAACAGCGTCACGGGTCAGTCCCACTTCCCCCGCGTGTACTGCGGCGGGTATGGCGCGTCGCGCCAGTCGAGGCCGAGTTCGGCCGCCGCGCGCTGGGGCCAGGCGGGTTCGCGGAGTCCTGCGCGGCCGAGGAACACCACGTCGGCCCGCTCCTCGGCGAGCAGCCGCTCGGCGTACTCCGGATCGCTGATGAGGCCCACCGCGCCGGCCAGGACGGCGCCCGACGCCCTGACCTCCTCGGCCAGCGGCACCTGGTAGCCCTGCTCGAGCGCCACCGGCGGCCGGTCGGGCGTGTTGGCGGCGGAGGAGACGTCCACCAGGTCGACGCCGTGCTCGGCGAGCCGGGCCGCGAGCCAGCGGGAGTCCTCGGGCGTCCACCCGTCGGGCACCCAGTCGGTCGCGGAGATGCGCACGAACAGCGGCTTGCCCGCGGGCCACACCGCGCGCACGGCGTCGCAGACCTCGAGCAGCAGCCGCACGCGGTTGTCGCGGGAGCCGCCGTAGGAGTCGGTGCGCTCGTTGGACAGCGGCGAGTAGAACTCGTGCAGCAGGTACCCGTGCGCGGCGTGGATCTCCACCACGTCGAATCCGGCCTCGTCGGCGCGGCGGGCGGCGTCGGCGAAGGCGGTCACGACGTCCCGGATGCCGTCCGCGTCGAGCGCCTCGGGTGTGGCCATGTCGCCGAACGGGATCGCCGACGGCGCGACGGTCGTCCAACCGCCCTCCTCGACGGGCAGGGAGCCGACGGGATAGCCGGGCCACGCCCGGTACGCGGACGCCTTGCGTCCGGCGTGGGCGAGCTGGATCCCGACGGCGGCGCCCTGCGAGTGCACGAAGTCCACGATGGGCGCCCACGCGTCGCGCTGCGCGTCGTTCCACAGGCCGGCGTCCTCCGGGCTGATCCGCCCCTCGGGCACGACGGCCGACGCCTCGGCGAGGATGAGCCCGAACCCGCCCTGCGCCCGCGCGCCGAGGTGGACGAGGTGCCACGGCGTGGGCACGCCGTCGCGGTCCTCGCACGAGTACTGGCACATCGGCGAGAGCCACGCCCGGTTACGGATCGTCAGGTCCCGGATGCGGATCGGTTCGAAGAGCAACGCCATGTCCGCGATTAAACCCCCACCGGTGCCGCCACGCCGCCGGGGCCCGGTCGGCGCCGGCCGGGCCGGGCGCTCACCGCAGCGGGTCGAACGGCGTGAGCACCGGGTCGATCCGCCCGGTGACGATCTGCTCGGCGAGCAGTCTCCCGGTGGCGGGACCCAGCACGACCCCCCACATCCCGTGACCGCCGGCGACGTACACCCCGGGCCCGCGGGTGGCGCCCACCAGCGGCAGTCCGTCGGGTGTCACGGGCCGGGAGCCGACCCACTCGTCGCGCCGGTCCTCGAGGTCCACGCCGCGGAACAGCCCGTCGACCTGGTTGATCATCGCCCGGATCCGCCGGTCGCGGGGCGGCTCGTCGGGCCCGAGGAACTCCATGGTGCCGGCGATCCGGAGCCGCCCCTGGTACGGGGTGCAGGCGATACGCTGCGCCGGTAGGTAGACGGGGTGCCGGATCGGCTCGTCGGTCTCGACGGCGAACGAGTATCCCCGGCCGGCCTGGACCCGGGTCCTCACCCCGAGCGAGCGGGCGAGCCGGGGCATCCAGGCGCCGGTGGCGATGACGACCGCGTCGGCGCCGAGTTGCTCCCCCGTGTCGAGGACGACCTGCGGGGTGCGGCCGGGCGTCACCCCGGTCACGGCGTCGCCGGTCCGGAGCGTGCCGCCACGGGCGCGAACCGCGTCGCCGAGCGCGGTCACGAACGGGCCCGGTTCGATGTAGCGCTGCCCGTCCATCCGGTAGGCGGAGGTGACCGCGTCCGAGAGGACCGGTGCGAGTGTCGCGGGGGCGTCGAGGCGCTCCACCTCGACCTCCATCCCGTGGCCGCGTACCCACCGGATCTCGTCGAGGAACGCCCCGGCCTGCGCGGGCGCGGTGAACCCCACCACGAAGGGCCCCTCGCGCGTGCCCGCCTCGACCCCACCGCCGGTGAGCTCGTCGAACGCCTCGAGCGCGAGGCTGCTGATCGGGGCCAGGCCGGCCATGGTCCGATGCCAGGCCCGCATCGTCCCGTGCGCGAGGAAGCGGGCCAGGAACCCCCACAGCCCGGGATCGCATCGCAGCGGCACGTGCAGTGCGGCATCCGGGTCGATCAACGCCCGGGGCCCGTAGGTCCACACGCTCGGATCCGCCAGCGGCAGCGTCAGGGCCGGGGAGAGGTAGCCGGCGTTGCCCCACGAGGAGCCCGCGGCGACCCCCTCCCGGTCGATCACCGTGACCTCGACGCCGTGCTCCTGCAGATGCCAGGCCGTCGAGAGCCCGACCATCCCCGCACCGATGACGATCGCCGTCTCCATCTCCCCGCCTCCTCCACCGGTCACACCGCGACACCTCCAGCATGCCCGGCGGCGGCCCTCCCCTGATCCGATCGGCCGCACCCGTCCCGGCGGACTAGCGTGGAGGCCATGGCAGACCCGCATCACGCCCCCTCCGGCCTCACCCACCTCGACCCGGAGGGTCGCGTGCGGATGGTCGACGTGGGCGACAAGGCCGTCACGACCCGCACCGCGACCGCCGAGGGGGTCTTCCGCACCCGCCCCGACGTGGTGACGATGGTCGCGGGCGACGCCCTGGGCAAGGCGGATGTGCTGGCGACCGCGCGCCTCGCCGGCATCGGCGCGGCCAAGAAGACCTCCGAGCTCATCCCGCTGTGCCACCAGATCCCGTTGAACTCGGTGAAGGTGCACTTCGACCTCGACGAGGCCGCCGGGGAGATCGTCGTCCGGGCCACCGCCAAGACGACCGGCCGGACGGGTGTGGAGATGGAGGCGCTCACCGCGGTGTCGGTCGCGGGCCTCACGCTGCACGACATGGTGAAGGCCGTCGACCCGCTCGCCACCATGGACGGCGTGCGTCTGGCCGCCAAGTCCGGCGGCAAACGTGGTGACTGGACGCGAGAAGGGCACGGTGGGATCGCCGACGACGACGAGGGCGCCCGCTCGAACTCCGGGCCCGCCGCGCTCGACGTGGGCCGAACCGGTGTCGTCGTCGTCTCCTCCACGGCCGCCGCCCGCGGCGACCGCCCTGATACCACCGGTCCCGCCATCGAGGACTGGTTGCGGGCGCGCGGTTTCTCGCCGGTCGAGGTGCACGTGGTGGCCGACGCGGACGTCGCCACCGCGGTGACCGAGCAGGTGCGCCGCTCCCCGGCGGTGCTGCTCACCACCGGCGGGACGGGCGTGGCGCCGGACGACCGGACCCCCGAGGCCACCGCGCCGCACCTCACGCTCGAGCTGCCGGGGGTGGCCGAGGCGATGAGGGCGCGGGGGCTCGCGGCGACGCCGACGGCGGCGATGAGCCGCGGCCTGGCCGGGTTCGCCGGGCGCACGCTGGTGGCCAACCTGCCGGGGTCGACGGGCGGCGTCCGCGACGGGCTGGCCGTGCTCGATGAGCTGCTCGAGCACCTGCTCGACGTCCACGCCCACGGCGGGGGGCACTGATGCCGGCCCCGACCCCGGCCCCGGGACAGCCCGCCGGACAGGTCTCCGGGCCGCTCGCGCGGATCACCGGGGAGCCGATCGATCCCCGCGAGGTCGAGCGGGAGGTGTGGAGCACGGCGGACGGCGCGATGGTGACGTTCTCCGGGATCGTGCGGGACCACGACGGCGGGCGCGCCGATGTCGAGCACATCGAGTACTCCGCCCACCCGGTCGCGCAGGACGTGCTGGCCCGGCTGTGCGAGGAGGTCGCGAGCGGGCACTCGGGCCCCGCCGGCCCCGACGGCCGGCCGACCGATCCGCAGCGCGTGACGCGCGTGGGCGCGGTGCACCGGGTGGGCGTGTTGACGGTCGGCGAGGTGGCGGTGGTGGCCGTGGCGGTGGCCCCGCACCGCGCGGAGGCGTTCGCGGCGTGCTCGGAGCTCATCGAACGCCTCAAGCACGAGGTCCCCATCTGGAAACGCCAGCGCTTCTCCGACGGCCTCACCGAGTGGGTGGGCGTCGGCGACTGCTGACCCGGGCGGCCGGGGCGGGGCCGGGCGGGACGGGCGGGGATCAGCCCAGCCGCGTACCGACCCACTCGGCCAGCACCCGCGCGCACGCGTCGACGCCCTCGACCCACGTGGTGCCGGCGGACTCGTCCGCGGAATCCGACACGTGCTTGACCAACCGGGTCGGCACGCCGAGCATCGCCCCGGCCGCGGCGACGGCGTAGCCCTCCATGTCCACCAGATCCGCGATCCCCGACAGCCGGTCCCGCACCGGGCCGCCGGCGACGAAGCGGTCCCCCGTCGCGAGCACGGGCGCGGCGGTGCCGCCCGGGGCCGAGGGCTCCGCCGCGCGGGCCGGCGTCACCGCTCGGGTCGCCGACAGCGCCAGCGGCGGCCCGTCGTGGCGTCCGGTGACCGCGTGCAGCGCGGGGTCGTCGAAGTCGTGCTGGAAGACCGTCGCGACCTCGTGGGTGCCCTCCATGCCCGGGTGCAGCCCGCCGGCCGTGCCGACGTTGACCAACTCGCGCGGTCGCGCGCCACCGCCCAGGGCGTGCGCCACGGACACCGCCGCGCGCACCTTGCCCACCCCGGTGACCAGGACCGGGAAGTCGGTGACGAAGTGCCGCGCCTCCTGTTCCAGCGCGACGACGACGAGGGGATGAGCAGGGTCCACGGTCCCGATGAGTTCCACGTGCTCACGGTAGCGCGCAGATGAAGAAGCCTTCCTCCCGGTTTCATGTCGACCTCATCCCCCGCCCCTACCGTGGACACCGTCACCACCACGGACCGGGAATCGCGGCGTACGCCGCGTGCGCCCCGTCCACCCCGAGCGAAGAGGTCGCCCATGTCCGTCCACGCCGCCCGCACCCGCCGCACCCCTCGAGCGCGACAGGCCCTGCTCGCGATCCCCGTCGTCGCGCTGCTCGCCGCGGGCTGCGCGTCCGGATCCGGCGACGACCCGGCCACCGAACAGACCGCCGCCGAGCAGACCGTCACCGTGACCGCCCCGGCCGGGTCCGCTCCGGCCGAATTCACCCCGGCCGCATCCACCGTCCAGCCCGCCCCCGGCGCCACCGACTGCTCCGACGAACGCACGGGCCAGGACATCTCCGGCGACGTCCGGGTCCCGGGCGGGCAGACCTGCGTCCTGCGGGATCTCACGGTCACCGGCGACATCGACGTCCTCGGCGGCGGCCGACTCGAGGCGTACGACGTCCGCGTCACGGAGGACATCGAGGCCGAGGGTCACGACTCCGTCCTGGTGTCCGGCGGCGAGGTCACCGGCTCGGTCGAACTCGAGTACGGCGGCGAGGCGACCCTGGAGAACGTCCGCATCGGCGGGGACGTGGAGTCCGACAGCAACTCCGGGCCCCAGCGGTTCGAGGGCAACACGATCGGCGGGGACCTCGAGTGCGAGGAGAACGACCCGGCACCGGTCGGCGGCGGCAACCAGGTCGCCGGCGAGCGCGAGGGCCAGTGCGCCGGCCTCTGAGCGTCAGCCGCCGGCGGGGTCCCACCAGCGCCGCTCGCGCGAGCCGAGCGGGAACCGGGCCACCACCTCGTGGCGGGCCCGGCCCCGCGGCCCTTCACCGAGGAACGAGTCGACGAGCGCGATCTCCGAGACCTCCCAGTCGCTGCTGGTGAACGTGTCGAGGACCCGCAGCCACGCGGTCGCGTCATCGCGGCCACCGAGCCGGGCCAGCGTGAGGTGGGGCCGGAAGCGCGCCCCGTCCGGGACGCATCCGGCGGCGTTGGCCGCCGACCGGGCACCGGCGGCGAGAGCGTCGAGCGGCCGCCCCTCCGGCTGCTCCACGCCCGCCCACAGCACCTTGGCCCGCTCCACGGACGGGAACGCGCCCGCGCCCGCCAACCGCACCCGGAACGGCTCACGCTTGCGCGCGACCGCCGCCAGCCTCTCGGTGAGCTCGTCGAGCCGCCAGTCGTCGACATCCGGGCAGAACGTCAGCGTGACATGCCACTGCGACGGACCGGTCCACGCCAACCCGGGCCGCGGCTCGAGGAACGTCTCGAGCTGCTCGCGGACCTCCTCCGGCGGCAGCACAGCCACGAACATGCGGTGACCCATCACCCCACAGTGGACCAGCCGCCCGCCGGCCACAAGGCCCCGCCCGCCCACTCGCCCGCCCAGAGCCCGGCGGCCGCCACGGCGACCGTGGCGATCATCGTCCCGAGCCCGTAGGCCAGCGCCGTCCCGATCCGGCCGGTACGGGCGAGGAGGACGGTGTCATAACTGGCGGTGGAGAATGTCGTGTACCCGCCCAGCACGCCGGTGCTGAGCACCGTCACAACGGTGTTCACCTGCGACGACCCGAGGCCACCCCCCGCCGCCCCCGCCACCCGGGCGGCCGCCCAGCCCCACAGCAGTCCGAGCGCGAACGAGCCGGAGAGGTTGATCACCAGGATCCCCACCGGGAACCCCCGCGGCCACCGCGCGGACACCCACCGGTCCACGACGTGGCGCAGGGCCGCCCCCGCCCCGCCACCGAGGGCCGCCCACCCGATCACGGCCCATGCGGCCGACGCGGTCACGTCGCCGCCCCCGCACCGGGCCCCGGACCGAGGCGTCGGCGCAGCCCGCCCACCAGCGCGAGACCGCCCACCGTCGCCGCTGCCCCCGCGACCAGGGTGACCATCGCGTACCCCGCAGCCGCGGTCACCGCGGACCCCGAGGCCAGCTCCGCCACCTGCACGGCGACCGCCGAGTAGGTCGTGAACCCGCCGCAGAAGCCGGTCCCGAGGAGCAGCCGCGCACCTCGTCGTCGTCGCCCCCTCGCACGGTCCGCCTCCCCGGCGTCACCGTCGCGCCGCACGTCACCGCGCGCGGCGAGCGACGCCAGCAGCACCGCCAACAGGAACGCCCCCACCACGTTGACCAGCGCGGTGGCCGCCATCGGCGAGCCGGGGAGCGCGAGCGTGACCGCTGCGCGAGCCGCCGACCCGACCGCGCCGCCGAGCGCGACCAGCAGCACCGACGTCACAACGTCAGCCCGGCCTCCAGGGCGGCGTCGAGGCCTGCGCGGTCCCCGGTGATCTCCAGACCCGGGGCGTCCGCGCGGACCCGTCCCCACAGCAGCAGCGCGAGCGTCTCCGGCGGACCCGCCACCTCGACCTCACCGCCGTCGGGCGGCCCGGTCAGCTCCCATTCCAGCGCACCGAGCGCGCCCGCGCCGACCGGCTCCGCGCCCGCGGCGAGGCCACCGGTCGGCCCCGCGGCAGCGTCACCGGCGTGTGGTCGCGCGCGCAGGCGGAGTGTCACCGGCAGCGCGGCGGTGCGGGGCGAGAAGTGCGGGCGCATCACCGTGCACAGTTCGTCGATCCCGTCCACGGCCACGTCCTCGGCGACGGGCGTCGTCGCGGCGGCGCCGTGAAGGGCGGCCTCGACGTCCCAGCGGTGGATCGTCGTCTCGTGCAGCTGCCGCCGCAGCCAGAAGTCGGCGCGGCCCGGGCCGGAGAAGGTCCAGGCGGGCGCGTCGGCGGCGGTGTCGGCGAGCGTCGCGAGCATCTCGTCGGCGATCCGCGCGTACCAGTCGGCCAGCGCCGCCGCCCCGTCGGTGGCCGGCGGCGCCGAGCGCTGCACCGCGCCCATGCCCCGGGTCCGGGCCTCGGGGGTCGCCGCGCGGACGGTCTCGCCCGCCCACCAGTTGATCGTGCCCAGGTGCGCGACGAGGTCGTGGACGGTCCAGTCCGGGCACGAGGGCACGGGCGCGGTCACGTCCGCGTCCGCTGACGCGCCGAGCCCGTCCCCGGCCAGCGCGAACCGCACCAGCCCGACCTGCGCCTCCAGCGCGTCGAGCATCCGCTCGCGGGTGAGGCGACCGGCGGGGCGGGAACCGGGGCCGGACGGGCCGGTCATACCCGCGTCGCCTCCTCGGAGCGGGGGCCCGGTCCACGGCGGGTGAAGTCGATCTGCCGACCCGCGTTGGACACGGCGACGACCGTGCCGGTCGCGAACACGCCGTCACGGTCGAACAGGGACGCGGTGCCCACGGCCACACCGTCGGCGCTGATGTGCTCGTCGGCCTCGATCCCCAGGTCCCGCGAGCGCGGCAGCCGCGCCAGCGCCACGGTGAGGTCGGCGTTGATGAAGCCGATGCCCTCGTCGCCCCAGTGCGTCATGAGGCTGGTCGACTCGGCCAGCGTCACCGCCCGCTGGAACGGGGTGGAGTCCTCGCCGGCGATCGTGTCGAGGGGCTGCTGCCAGAACCGCTTGCGCTGGTCGTTCTGGTGCAGTCCCATGTCGCGGTCCCACGTGCCGGGGTCCTCACCGCTGCCGAAGAAGACGTTGGAGCCGGGCTGGTCGGGCTCCGGCTCGGCGTCGGTCGGCGGGCCGACGACGCGCCCCGACGTCCAGATCCGGCCCGGCGGCTGCTCACCGCGACGCAGTTGGACGAGGGTGGCGCGGGCGACGGCCTTACCGCCCTGCGTCAGCTCGACGTCGGCCACACGGATGCGGTTACCGGCGCGGATCTCCTCAGTGCGCGCGACGAGCGGCTCGTTACGCACGGGCGCGAACAGGTCCACCGTGAGACGCGCGGGCTGGAAGCCCTCGGCGCCGTGCCCGGCCTCGAGCGAGCGTGCGGCCGCGGCCACCACGGCGGGGCCGTTGACCATGCTGTCCGACCAGGCGCTGCGCGCGTACCTGGTGGGGACGTAGGCGCCCGAGTCGTCGAGGGTGAAGAAGGCGCGGTCGCTCATCGGGTCGCGCCGTCCGTGCCGGTGGCGCCGAGCTCGCGCGCCCTGCCGGCCCACGAGCGCAGGATCGCCGCGAGCTGCGTCTCGAAGTACTGCTCGGCGCTGGGCGAGGAGCGCCACACGCTGAGCTCCAACGAGACCACCCCGTGAAGCGACGCCCAGATGGCGGTCGCGGCCTCGTGCACGTCGACGTCGCGGAAGACGCCCTCGTCGACGGCGGCGTCGACCACCTCGAGCAGCGGTTCGCGCCACAGCGACGCGTCGGCCCCGGGCGTCCCGCGCCCGGCCTCCGCGCGCGGGGACCGCACGGGCTCGCCCACGACGAGGCCGTAGAGCCCCTCGTTGTCCAGCGCCCACAGGCGGTAGGCGCGGCACAGTGACCGGACGTCGCCCTCGACGCTGTCGTGGCGGAGCGCGCCGCGCAGTGTGGCGGCGAGGTCGCGGTCGGCCTCGTGCGCGACGGCGGCGAGCAGTCCGGCCTTGCCGCCGAACATCGTGTAGATCGCGGTGGTGGAGGTCCCCTGGGACGCGGCGAGCGGCCGCAGGCCGAGCGTCTCCGGTGGTGCGTCGCGGAGCCGCCTGGTGGCCTCGTCGAGGATCCCCTGCCGCAGCGAGTCGTCGTACTGGGCGTGAGTGGAGGCGCGGGTGCCCGCGCGCGGCGAGGAAGGGGTCACCCCGGCAGGGTACGACGACGACGAGGATTTCAGTGCCATAACAGCGTGGCGTGTCGCCCGGGACCGCGTGACGGACGTCGCGAGTCGGCCCCGGCGGTCGGCCCCGACGATCGGCCCTCGCGGAGCGGGAATGCGGAGAGCGAAAGCGACGGGAAAGGGCCCGCGCCACCTCAGCGACACGGGCCCTTTCCACTGGCACCGCAGAGAAGACAGTTCTCACTGCCAACGTCCAGTTACGGGCTGTGATTCAGTTCTCTTCCGCGGGTCCGCAGAATTCGATCAGTTGGCGGCGGCGTACGCATCCATGATGTCGGCGGGAATTCGGCCGCGGTCGGAGACCTCATATCCGTTCTTCCGTGCCCATTCCCGAATGGCCTTGGTCTCCCCCGATGCGGCGGACTTGCTCGCCGTCCGCCGCGCCGGCTTCGCCTTACCCGTGGTCACGCGGTGACCGTTCTCGACGTACGGCGCCATGACCTCGCGGAACTTCTCCGCGTTCTCATCGCTGAGATCTATCGTGTATTCCTTGCCGTCAAAGGCGAACGAAATGGAATTGGCTTCCGTGCCGAGATCCGTTCCGTCGAGGTCGTCGATGTACTGCACCTGGAACTGCTGTGCCATGCTTTCTTCTCCCTGATCCGGCTGGCCCTCTATCGACGCCATTATGCACACACTCATGAGAACTCGCACATACAAAGCGAGGCATCTGAGTTCCCGGAAATGTGTGCGGTACTGAACTTCTAAGCCTGATCACAGTGTCCGGTGTGTACTTTCTGAGGCTATTCAGTGTGTGAGCGGGTCGGAATTCTCGCGATATCTCCGGATTATCAGGTCGACGATCTCCGGGTGCGCGCCCAGAGGCTCGGAGGTGATATCCGCGCCGGCGGCGGCCATCCGGTCGGCGAAGAACCCCGGCGCGAGGAGGTGCGTCGCCACCGCGATCCGGCGGTGGCCCTCGCCGCGCAGCAGCGAGACGGCCTCGTCGACCTTCGGGCTCGCGGCGGACGCGAACGCCGCCGTGACGGGCGTGCGCAGCAGGTCGGCGAGGCGATCGGCGAGGGCGCGGGTCTCGGCGAGCGACGACGCGTCGCTGCTGCCGGCCGCACCCAGGACCACCGCGTCCGCCCCGAAGGCGCCGACCGCCCCGGCTTCGGCGAGCCGCTGTACGAGTGCCCGCACGACCTCCGGTTCCGGGCCCAGGTGCGGGGTCTGCACCACGGGCCCGGGCGCCTCCCGGCACGCCCGGCCGACGTCGTGGACCACGTGGAACCCACGCGCGAGGAACGCGGGGACGACGACGGTCGGCGCGCCGTCTGAGAGAACCTTCTCGGGTCCCGGCTCCTGGACGTCCACCCAGGCGAGCCGGCAGTCCACGCCGGGCAGCTGCTTGCGAGTCTCGAGCAGGATCCGTCCCAGGACCCGGCGCCCGGTGGCGGACCGCGTCCCGTGCGCGACGAGCAGGAGCCGGGGGCGGGTCGGGCCGGGCGGGGCAGTCATGTCACCGAGCATGCCGCACTCCCCGCGCCCCGTCGCATCGGCTCCGCCACGCCGGGGGATGGGGGAAACTGGGCAGATGGGAGCGAGCGGTGAGGCGAGGGCGCGGAGGCGGCGTCCCGAGGTGACGGTGGCCAACTGGGAGGCCGTGTACGACTTCTACGGACCCCGCCGCCGGCGGAACTGGTTCACCTACCCGCTGCTGACGCTCGTGGACGCGATCTACCGGCCGCGGCTGCGCATCGCGCCGGAGACGGTCGCGGAGCTGCACCGCCTCCACGACGCGGGGGTCGGGATCATCGTGGCCGCCAACCACCCGTCGGCGCACGACCCGACCGTGCTCGCGGCGGCCGTGTTCGACGAGCGGGTCCGTTTCCTCGCCGAGGGCACGGGCCTGACCAAGGACCCCATCTTCCGCGGTCCGCTGCGCCCGATCTTCGAGTACACGGGCACGGTGCCCGTCTTCCGGGCGAAGAACTACCAGGGCACGGCGTCGGAGATCCACGAGGCCGCGGCCGCGCGGCTCATCGAGGTGTGCGTGGAGCGTCTGGTCGACGGCGGCGTGGTGCTCACCTTCGTCGAGGGCACCAACTCCTCCGCCGACGACCTGCGGACGTTGCGGCTCGAGTCGGTGAAGAAGGGCGTCGGCATGATGGTCGCCGACGCGCGCCGAGCGGGGGCCGGTGTCGCGGTCCTGCCGCTCGGTCTCGCGTACCACGGTCGCGAGCATGCGGGGCTGCCCCCGCGACGCGCCGTGGTGGCCGCGGGTCGGCCCCTGCTGTGGGAGTCCGGTCCGCCGCCGACCGTCGACGAGGTGCGCCGCGCCGTGCGGGACGGCATCGACGACGCCCTCACCGCGGCCTGGGGCTAGGCCGGCCCGAATCACGCCGGCTCGATCTGGCCAGCCGGCCTCAGACGACGCCCGGGACGACCTCGAACTCCACCCCGCCGGCCTCGAGCTCGCGGGCCCGCTCGGCCAGGGTGGCGGCCGCCGCGATCCGCACGACCCCGTGCCCCGCCGCGTACCGCGTCGCCACCAGTTCCGCCACGCGGGCGGCGGGCAGGTCGGGTCCGGCTTCGAGCACCTCGACGTCGTCGTCGAGCTCGGCGAGGAGTGCGGCGTCGGCGGCACCGTCGACGACCAGCACGTCGGCGGTGTGGACGAGTCGCCGCGCGCGGACGGTGAGCAGGTCGCCGTCGCCGCTGCCGCCGACGAGCGCGACCCACCCGGTCGCCCGACGCCGTCGCGCACGCAGCCCCGCGGGCGCGGTGGCCAGGGACCGCGCGACGTGGCGCCCCACGCGCACCGACCGACGCGGGTCGCCGGAGTCGACGGCGATGCGCACCATCCCGGCGGGCGTCGCGACGGCCGTGCGCGCGGGCACCCGCACCGATCCCAGCGCTGAGTCCCCGGCGGTGACGCACCAGATCCGTCGCTCCTCGCACAGGGCGGCGACCTCGGCGTCGACCCGGGGGTCGCCGGTGGCGACGTGCACCATCCAGGGGCTGTCCAGGTCGGTGGGGGTGAAGGACCGGGTGACGACGACGAGGTGGTCCCCCGCCCGCGCGGCGAGGTCGGCCATCGCCGGGTCGACTCGCGGGGCCACCACCCGGACCACCGCGCCGGCCTCGAGGAAGGTCGCCGCCCGGCGGGCCGAGACGGGCCCCGCCCCGACGAGCAGCACCTCGCGACCGGCGAGGCCGACCGTGAGCGGCAGCCCGTCCAGCGTGGCCGCGGGTGGGGCCTGCGGCGTCGCCGACGAGACCGCGGTGGTCACAGGTGGATGCCGCACTCGGTCTTGGACGACCCGGCCCAGCGGCCCGAGCGGGGGTCGGCACCGGGCTCGACGCGGCGGGTGCAGGGCTCGCAGCCGATCGACGGGTAGCCGTCGTCGAGCAGGGGGTTGAGCAGGCAGCCGTGCTCGGCCGCGTAGTCGTGGACGCGCTCGAGGGTCCACGCGACGAGCGGGTTGATCTTGACCATGGAGTGCTTCTCGTCCCACTCGACCATGGCCGCGCCGGCGCGGTGGTCGGTGTCGACGCGGCGCAGGCCGGTGATCCACGCCTCGTAGCCGGACAGGGCGGCGTCGAGCGGCTCGACCTTGCGCAGGCGGCAGCACATCTCGGGGTCGGTCTCGTAGGGGCGCGGGCCGAGGGCGGCCTCGTGCTCCTCGCGGGTCGCCGGGCTGCGCACGTCCACCACGTTGAGGCCGGGGGTGGCGGCGAGCGCGTCGCGGACGCCGACCGTCTCGGAGAAGTGGTAGCTCGTGTCGAGGAACAGCACGTCCACGCCGGGGGCGTGGGGCGCCGTCATCTCGGGCACGACCGTGTTGGCCATGGAGCACGCCACCGCGAGCGCGTCACCGAAGGTCTCCCCCGCCCAGGCCAGGACCTCCGCCGGGTCGATCTCGGCGTGGTTGCCGTACAGGCCGCGGTCGTCGAAGCGTCGGCCGGCCTCCTCGGCGATGGCCTTGAGCTCGGCGGTGGTGCGCTTGCGCCCGGGGCCGGGCGTGAGGACGGTGCTGCGGGGCAGCAGTTCCAGGCTCACAGCGGTCATACGAGGACCTCCTCGTCCACCCGGTGCGCCCACTCGGCGAAGGTCTCACCAGCGGCACCGGTCTCCATGTACTTGCGGATCACGCGTTCGACGTAGTTGGGCAGCTCCGCCGACGGCACGCGCAGGCCGCGGACGGTACGACCCAGGCCGCCGGACTCCTGGTCCTCCGACGCGAGCCCGCCGCCCAGGTGGACCTGGAAGCCGGGGGTGTCGCCGTCGAGGAGCTGGCCCTTGAGGCCGATGTCGGCGGTCTGGATGCGGGCGCAGCTGTTGGGGCAGCCGTTGAGGTGGATCGACAGCGGCGTGCGCAGCGGAGCGTCGTCGGCGAAGCGCCGCTCGAGCTCGTCCACCAGCGCGGTGGCGGTGTCCTTGGTGTCGACAAAGGCGAGCTTGCAGAACTCGATGCCCGTGCACGCCATGGTGGCGCGGCGGAACGAGCTCGGGCGGGCGTGCAGGCCGATCTCCGCCAGGCCCTCGACCAGCTGGTCGACCTTGTCGGGCTCGACGTCCAGCACGAGGAGCTTCTGGTGCGGTGTGAAGCGCACGCGGTGCGACCCGGCGGCCTCGGCGAGGTCGGCGACCTGCGCGAGCTTCTCGCCGCCGACGCGGCCGACGGTCGGCGCGGCGCCCACGTAGAAGCGCCCGTCCTTCTGCTCGTAGATGCCCACGTGGTCACCCGAGCCGACGCCACGCTCGGGCGCGGGGCCGTCGGGGAGCTCGCGGCCGAGGTACTCGTCCTGCAGCACCTGGCGGAACTTCTCGGCGCCCCAGTCCTTGATGAGGAACTTCAGCCGGGCGCGGGTGCGCATGCGGCGGTAGCCGTAGTCGCGGAAGATGCCCACCACGCCGGCCCACACCTCGGCGGCCTCCTCCTGCCGGACGAAGACCCCGATGCGCGTCGCGAGCTGCGGGTTCGTGGACAGCCCGCCGCCGACCCACAGGTCGTAGCCGGGGCCGAGCTCGGGGTGCACGACGCCGACCAGCGAGATGTCGTTGATCTCGTGGACCACGTCGAGGCTCGGGTGGCCCGTGATGGCGGACTTGAACTTGCGCGGCAGGTTCGAGAACTCGGGGGTCCCGATGTACTTGGCCTTGATCTCCTCGATGATCGGGGTGGGGTCGAGGATCTCGTTCTCCGCCACACCCGCGACGGGGCTGCCGAGGATGACGCGGGGGCAGTCGCCGCACGCTTCGACGGTGTCGATGCCCACGTCCTCGAGCCGCTGCCAGATGGTGGGGACGTCCTCGATGGCGATCCAGTGGTACTGGATGTTCTGCCGGTCGGAGATGTCCGCCGTGCCGCGGGCGAAGTCGGTCGAGATGCCGGCCAGCACGCGCAGCTGGTCGGTCGTGACGGCGCCACCGTCGGTGCGGACGCGCATCATGAAGTACTTGTCCTGCAGCTCGTCGGCCTCGAGCTTGGAGGTCCGGGAGCCGTCGAGGCCCTGCTTACGCTGCGTGTAGAGACCCCACCAGCGCATGCGGCCCGACAGGTCGTCCGACGGGATCGAGTCGAAGCCCTCCTTGGAGTACGTGTCCAGGATGCGCTGGCGTACGTTGAGGGCGTCGTCCTCGAGCTTGAACTGCTCGTTGTGGTTGAGCGTCAGCTTGCCGTCGATCTTCCACTGCCCCTGTGGCTTGGCCGCGCGCGCGGGACGAGCGGTACGGGGGGCGGCTGCAGTATCGGTCATGGCGGCGAGAATAGTCAGAACAGACTGGTCTGTCTAACAAGGGTGGCCTAACACTCACGGACGACACGCCCCCGCCTGACCCCCGCCGAGCGCGGCCTCCTCCCACCCTCGCGGCCCCCTCTCACCCTCGCCGCCCCGGCTCGCGCGCACACCGCCTCAGAAGGGTGGTGGTGGTTCGAGTTGTTGGTCGAGTTGCTTGTCGAGGTGGTCGAGCAGGGCTTGGCGGATGGCGTGTTCGAGGGTGCTGTGGTGGGGTTTGTTGCGTTGCCACCAGCGGCTGTCGTCGGCCGGGCTGAACCCCTTCGGCGCAGCCGGGGTCGGGGCCGGGCTGGTGGTGGGCGATCCGGGCGAGGTGGCTGCTTGGGTGCGTTCGCGGTTGAGGCGTTGGGC